>CAYQCB010000045.1:0-1573 GCA_964415875.1 uncultured Candidatus Saccharibacteria bacterium | reverse complement strand
TGAACCATCGTGACGGAGAAAACACCCACAAGAATGGCTGCAAGCACGAACACTGACAGACACAACCAAAAGAGCCGACCGCGTTTTCCAACAGGCATTGAGGCAAGCGTACCACGCGTCACAAGACACGATCACCAACAACGCTCTGCAGTTACGCGTCCGTCGCCGGGCTCCTGCCCAACGTACCGCACACTGCAGCGCTTGCACCCAAATACGCGACATGCTACCTTTACAAAGAAAGGTACTAAAACATGGAGACAACATTCACCGAAAAATTTAAAAGCATTAGAAAAGGCCTGCTTGAGTTTGCCGTCCTCCACGTCATCAGCACTGGATCTGTCTACGCTGCGGACATTCTAGAGCACCTCTCGGCAACCGAGTTTGCAACCCAAGAAGGCACGCTCTACCCTTTACTCTCAAAAATGCGTCGTGAGAGCTTGCTCGAATACGAGTGGCAAGAGTCTGAAGCGGGCCCGCCGCGCAAGTATTATCAACTCACCGTCGAGGGTAAAAAGCGCTTTGCCGAGACAAAGGTCTATTGGCAGAAGATAATCACTACCCTTACCCACCTAGAAAAACCAGCGTATGAATAAGGTACTGACCATAAGCCTTGGCGGAAACGCCTACCAACTCGAAGAAGCCGCTTACGAAACACTGCGTAGCTACCTCGACGAGGCGCACGCAACCCTTGCAGGCGACCCTGACCGCGCCGAGATCATGCAAGACCTCGAGCAGGCAGTTGCTGAGAGACTCGACCGCTGCATGCATGCTCACAAATCGGTA
Organism: uncultured Candidatus Saccharibacteria bacterium; assembly: GCA_964415875.1. Taxonomy (GTDB): domain Bacteria; phylum Patescibacteriota; class Minisyncoccia; order Phycocordibacterales; family Phycocordibacteraceae; genus C7867-001. The sequence goes on along the minus strand of CAYQCB010000045.1, from coordinate 790 downwards.
GCAAATAAAAGTGATGTGGAGCACATACTCGCCGAGATGGGGCCCGTAAACACAGCGCAAAGCGAAGAGGCTTCCGAGACAACAAAGAGAGGGAGCGCTCCGAAACGCCTTTACCGACTTACTGGCGATCAAAAAATGATCTTTGGCGTGTGCGCGGGAATTGCCGCCTATGCAAATGTCGACGTTACGATCGTGCGAGTCATCACTGTTGTCCTTCTGCTCGCAACTGGCGGCGGTGTGGGCCTCGCTTACGTCGCGGCGGCACTGCTCATTCCTAAAGCAGTCACTCCGGAAGAGCAAGAAGCTGCGCACGGCACTCGGCCGCTGACTGCGCGCGACATTGTGGAGAGTACGAGAAAGGGATACCAGGCAGCCATGGGTGAGTACCAAAAATGGAGCACACAAAGCAAACAAGAATGGAGGGCTGGGGAACCTGAACTAAGACGCAAGCGTAAACGAGAGCAGCGCTGGTGGCGCCACCAGAGTCACATGCACTACTCATACGCACCGCGCGTCTACCCGCGCGGACCAGGCGCAGTCGGCGAAGTAGCGCAAGTACTTTTCCTCGGACTCATCATCTACCTGCTCTACACCTACGTGCCGCAGAGTGACCCATTCTTCAATTATGTCTGGCATCTCATGCAGCAGGGGTGGTCGTGGATTTTTTCCAAACTAACCTTGCCGGCATCATAAGACACAACTCACCGCGCTCTCGCAATAGTACGCAGCTCCGCCACTCGCACACTCGCCTCGCCACGCAGCGGGTAGTGCATAACAAACACTTTTGTAG
>CAYQCB010000044.1:0-2119 GCA_964415875.1 uncultured Candidatus Saccharibacteria bacterium | reverse complement strand
GAGCAGCTCCCTTTTAAGGAGACGGTCCCAGGTTCCAGCCCTGGTGGGCGCACAAATGAAAAAAGTCCCATGTGGGACTTTTTTCATTTGTGCGCCCAAGCACACGCGGGGCGTGTGCGACCAGGGCTCGAAAACCTTGCGAGCATAGTCTGCGCGTAGCAAGCAGAATATCCGCAAGGTGTACGCCGAGATTTTAAAGGAGCGGAGCGACTATTAAAATCCAAGTGCCGTTTCGAAGAAAGCGGCCTGGTCCTGTAAGGACCGAGATCCCTGGTGCGAGCCGGAGCGATGTTTTGCCAGCAGGCAAAACCGCGAGGCGGGGTCGCGGAATTCTGTGAGCGACGGCGAGTGTTTGATGGAAGACCATAAAAGTGAAGGTACCCAAGCACTCCATGTCCACAGACACACCTCTAAGACAGTAACTCCACCGGTGCGACCGTACTATATTTCTGCATTGGAAATAGTAAGAAATTGGTTAATGTATACTCGCCCCATGACACTCAACTGGCACACTATTGTTGGAGCTAGTGCAAGCATCACAATGCTTGCACTCATTGTGCCGTATGTGCGGAGCATCCTGAATGATTCCACACGCCCCAACCCTGTCTCGTGGTTTGGTTGGGCCCTGCTCTACACTATTGCAGCTGCAGCTCAAGCATCTAAAGGACTCGACTGGTCACTCGCAGTGTCAGTAATCGGCATTTTTAGTACCGGCACCATAGCGATCATTGCGGTGCATACCGGAAAAGTGGTGTGGACACCCATAGACCGTTTCAGTATCGCGATAGCGTGTTTAGCAATCGTATTTTGGATAATTACAGGAGAGCCACTTGTCGCACTTGTTTTGAGTCTTGTTGCTGATCTCGCCGTAAGTGTCCCCACACTTTACAAAACATATCTGGAGCCCGAAACCGAACCGTGGCTGCTTTGGCTTGTATACGCGACCACCGTCGCACTCACCATCGCTGCGACCACAAGTCTCACCATTTACAACCTTTTAGTTCCTATCTACTCTCTGGGAGTTGATGCACTTATTACGCTGTTTGCCCTGCGAGTTTTTATAAAAAAGAACACATTACCTCTCTCTACACCCCCAAACTAAACCGCTCTAGCAATTCCCCGAGCGTGCCCTTGCCACGCCTCGAATCACGTAGCAATAGTATTAAACGTAAGGATAATTCCCGCGCTTCGTCTTGACTCCACACTCGACTGCCCTTTTCGAGCAAGTCGCGCGCTTTCCAGTGCAGCAGCCCGTGCAACATTTCTGGCGCGTCACCGACGCGTAGCGCACGCACTACCTCAAGCCATAAAGCGCTGCGAGAGCGCGCAGCAAGTGCGTTAACCAGTGCTGTGTTAAACCCGCGCACTGGCACGGACACAGTGGTCGCATCGGTGCGATACTCAATGGTGGCTTTGGCAACTAGTTTTTTAATCTGTGGCGCCGAAAGCTTTGGTGCAAGTAGCACGATTGCATTGTTTGATTCTGAAAGCTCGTTGAGATATGCGTCAACGGGACTCGTTCCCTGCGGAGCGCTGCTATCCTCGTCCTCTTCGCTTTGCGCAGCACGTTTCGCTGGATATGGATCGTCGAGAAGCACCAGGAGGCGCTTCGCAAAAAGCCCGCCCGAGCTCGCTACCTCTTCCAAAGAAGCTGCTGTTATTTCTTCTCTTGCGAGGCGCAGGTACACCACGCTCGGACCTTTTTCACGCGCCTTTGCCACCCACGCAAAGGCCTTGCTGCGCACTCGCTCCGTATCTGAGCCGTGGAAGAGGTAAATCACCCCCACAGGATAGCAGAAAGGACGCTCTGCAAGCAGAGCGTCCTTGATTTCAATAAAAAAGGTATCGATACACCAGCACCCAGAACGTCCCGATTCCTGTCCAAACAAGAAGCAGTGGCCAGAGTTCTGAAATTTGACGCGGCTTATCCTCCTCACGAATTACTGTTGAATGGTTCTTCGAAGAGTCATCGAAATTGCGGCCCATGACGATTCCCCCAATGGTTCTCCGAGGTCAAGTAAACCACAGATACGCTACTTTTTCTGCATAGTCCCCCAGTCCCGACCCTGCTTCACCTCCGCCAAGATAGGGACGCCGTGAGTTTCTTGAGGAATAAGCA
>CAYQCB010000043.1:0-2316 GCA_964415875.1 uncultured Candidatus Saccharibacteria bacterium | reverse complement strand
ATCTGGCGGAGGCGGAGAGATTCGAACTCTCGAGACCCTTTCGAGCCTGCCGCCTTTCCAAGGCGGTGCACTAGACCACTATGCGACGCCTCCTCTGCGTCTCTGATTTATACCAGAAAAGCAGCACATTGGCACCTACAACTGCAACAAACGGCAACCACTGAAAAGACAATGCCAGGGATCAGCGATCCCTGGCACCTTATAGATAACACGTGTTCGAACAGCTTCAGGGTTATTCAGTGGCCGAAGTAGCAAACACCGACAGAAGACATACGTACGAATTGGTTCGGTGCGCCCGAACCACTTCCCCGACGGCTGTTCCGCGGCGACTGCGGGACCACACCACGAACGCTGTGGCCGGTGACCAAACCTCCCACAGCAGCCGTGGTGAGACCAGGCACAGCAACACGGCCGCTCCGGCAACCAGGATCCTGGCAATCTTTCTTTGTTGCCTTCATACTCAAAACACGTCCTCCCCAAGGAACAATGCCACCTTTAGTCGGCGACTCCTTTTTTATAAGCCCAATTGTCCTTAACTGCAAGTTCATTATCCCCCAATGCCTGAGAGAGCTGCCTTTGTACTCTCAGACATGACGGTCGCTTAGGAATGCGGCACTAGATGCTTTTATTTGATCCAAGCAGAGCTTGGATCCTTGCTTGAATCGGCGGATGTGTCGAAAAGAGTCGCTCGATCCAACCTGAACTGCCGCCACTCTTTCCAGCTCCATAGGGGTCACCAATGAAAAGGTGGGCGGTGGCAAGGTTTGCGCTCTTCATGGGGGAACTGTAGCTGCCAATTTTCTGCAGTGCGGAAGCAAGACCCTCTGGGTAGCGCGTCAGAAGCGCTCCGGAGGCGTCAGCGAGGTACTCTCTGTGGCGGGAGATGGCGAGCTCAATGAGTTTCGCTGCAAGAGGCGCAAGCACAATGCCCACCACTGCAAGCACGAGCATAATCACGTTGCCATTCCCCTCGCGGTTGCGCGACCCGCCTCCGAAAAACGACATGCGTAAGAAAAGGTTTGCAGCAAGCGCAACAAATCCCGCAAGCACGACGGCCACGGTCATGAGCAATATGTCTCTATTTTTTACGTGCGAAAGCTCGTGCGCAATCACTCCCTCAAGCTCTGGGCGCGTCATCATTGAGAGCAGGCCCGTTGTGGCACACACCACTGCGTGCGTTTCATTTCTCCCCGTAGCAAATGCGTTTGGAGCTGCGTCGTCTATCACATAGAGCTTTGGCATAGGAAGCCCGGCCGTTATTGCGAGGTTTTCGGTGACGGTGTAGAAATCGAAAAATTCTTCTCTAGTTGCCGGCCGGGCATGGTTCAGTGAAAGCACCAGCTTGTCGCTTGCCCAGTACGCGTAGAAATTTGTGAATACCGCAATTAGTACCGCAATTATCAAAATATACGGATCGCCGTAGTACCAGGAAATGGCGTAGCCCAGTCCCGTCACCACCACTAAAAACCCCGTGATGAGAAACCACGTGCGCCAAATGTTGCTGCTGCGCTGGTCGTAGAGATTCATAGGTTTTGTATACCCTTAGTATACGCGAAAAGCGTCTTTGGTGTGCTTTAGCTCGCCCCGCCGCCTCCGCCTCCACCACCACCTCCGGCACTGCCGCCACCACCAGAGAAACCGCCGCCAGACCCGCCGCTCATAGCACTTGAAAAACTTGCACTGAAAGAACTAGAAAATGCAGTGGGCGAAAAGGAATTGTTTCCGGCAAAGGTGCCTTTCGCTATGAGCGGCGCACCGTACCAAGTGGGCGGTGCTAGCGCAATATCAGAGAAGGCCTTCGACCACTTTTTCTCAACACCAAAAAGCATGGCGTAGGGCAAATACTTTTCAAACGTATCAGGCGTTAGATTTTGCATCCGATAGCGCTCAGCCGTTGCGAGGTAGAGCTTAAAACCAAGAAGTGCGTCTCGCACGGCTCGACCCTCCTCGTTTAGTGCGAGTTCGTATCGCACGGCATACACAGCGATGCGGTACGCAATGAATGCACTTAGAGCAAGCACGGCGTACGGAGCGATAGACAGTACACCATAAGCAATGGGTGCCGGAAGAGTTCCTTTACTAAAGAGTATGAGAAGCACAAATACACCCAGTGCGGCAGCGCCCAAGGGAAGGGTGATGTATGCTGCCCCTTTCGAATTGGCAGTGTGCGAATGCGCGTAGAGACCACGAGCGTCGAGAGCGTCGTTTGCCTCGTTGCTCGCTTGGATTTGCCCCTTAATAAACTGCAGTACCCGTGGCGAGCGTGCCGTCGCTTCAGTGGAATACACCGTGACGTCACCAGGGAAAAGACCCGCG
>CAYQCB010000042.1:0-2539 GCA_964415875.1 uncultured Candidatus Saccharibacteria bacterium | reverse complement strand
TAGTGGTGTACATATGCTTGTGGCTAGGTGTTCACAAGCTATTGAACCATTACGAATGCATAGACGCGCTTCCATTTTTGTATTAGAATATCTGTATAGGAACCGTAGAATACAAGTTTACGTTGTACGGCACATGAACAAAACACTTACCAGCATTGGCGTCTTGATGCTACTCATTGCGATTGCGATGGTGGCCTACATTCTCCTCTCGAGGATTAGTCCACGCAGTCCGGTTACCGGCGCAGCAACAAGCGCAAAAGACGCCACCTACACCATAGACGGGCAGCAAGTGACTCTCAAAAACGGATTTTTTGCCGTTCCTGCGTCGCCCGGCTCAGCTGGAGGCGTGACGACAACATACTTTGGTAACGACGTGTCAGTAGACTTAAACAATGACGGCAGAATGGACACCGTTTTCTTGCTCACGCAGGACATGGGCGGCAGCGGCACGTTCTACTACGCCGTAGCAGCGCTCAACACCCCTACCGGCTACGTGGGCTCACAGGGTCTGCTCTTAGGGGACCGTATTGCGCCGCAGTCCACAGAGCTCAGTGCGAACAACACCGTGGTGATCAACTATGCAGACAGAAATCCTGGAGAGAGTTTTGCAGTCGCGCCTTCAGTAGGTAAGAGTATTGTGCTCAAGTTCAACCCCGCCACAATGCAGTTCGGCGAAGTTGCTCAACATTTCGAAGGGGAGGCAGATCCGAGCACCATGACGCTCGACATGCACACCTGGAACTGGGTGCAAACGACCTACAGCAATGATGCAACCGTCACGCCGCGTACACAGAAATTCACTCTGACGTTCAAGGCGGACAACACGTTTTCCGCTACGACGGATTGCAATGGCGTTTCTGGAAAGTACACAGCAACGGGCAGCGTTCTCACTTTTGGCAACATGGCGTCGACACTCATGTTTTGCGAAGGCTCACAAGAGCAAGGCTTCACCAAGGCGCTTGGCGAGGTCCAGGGCTATCTTTTCACTGCCAAGGGAGAGCTCGTTCTCAAGCTGAAGAGAGACAGTGGTACGATGACGTTCAGATAGAAGCCTCCGATCGAGACACAGTATTATTCGAGCAACACACACCTTTATATGAACGATTCCATTCTGGTAGTTACCACAAACGATGTGCCTGGGTACGAAGTTACAAACGTGCACGGAGAAGTCTTCGGCGTGCTTGTGCGGAGCCGCAATCTCCTGAGCAACATTGGTGCCGGACTCAAGTCAATCATTGGCGGTGAGATTGGCGCGTACACGAAACTGGTAAGCGATAGCCGCATCGAAGCGATGGAACGCATGAAAAAGGCGGCAGCAGAAAAAGGAGGAAACGCTGTGATTGCCATGCGTTTTGACTCGGGCGACATTGGCAACACCATGAATGAAGTTGCGGCGTACGGCACTGCGGTGACCATTCGCCCCGTCGTCAAATAATGTCTGACGACAAGCGCTTCAAGACTCACATTCCCGAGCCGCGCTGGCAGCAAGTGGTGAGTATTCTGATTGCGCTGTGCATTTGTGCAGTGTGGGTAGCGATCGTTTCTTCACTCAGGTCCTAACTAGCCACGAGGCGCGCTGAAGGTTTCCCCACCGCTAGGCTGGTGATACCATGACTGCATGAAAATCACCAAAGAAATACTGAAAGCAGAGAGCGATTGGCGCGCGCTGTATCTTGAAAGTGGTGTAGACATGCTTGGTCTTGCGGCCGAACTCCTAACGGGGGGCGAAGGCGAGCGTGAGCTTGGTCTGAAAATCGTTGAAGGGGCTTGGTTTGAAGAAGATGCTGAAAACGTCGAGAGCAAGCCTTCTCTTGCAGACGTTTCGTTTCAAGCTCTCGTACCCCTGCTCGAGGCACTGGCCCCAAAAGAACCGCGCGCAGTGTTTGGCTTGTTGGTCGCGTGCCGTGAAGACGGATCAGTAATGCCCGACGAGAAAGTCTTGCTTTCGCTGCTCGAAGATGACTCCAAGAAGAAAGTCGAGGGCCTGACGGTACAACGTATGGCGCTCAGAATGTTTGTGCACACCTGTGGTCGCACAAAGCAGCTCGCTCGAGTGGTGGAGCTGCTGCAAAAGCACGTCGGATTGACTAGCGAGGTACTCGACGAAGTAGGCTACTGGGTAGCACGTGACTACGACCTCTCGCCCCTTGTGGCTCTCGGTGTCGAAGGCGCGCAAGCGAAAAGCGAGACGCGCGCTCGCACGGCAATAACGCTGTTGAACGCTGTACAAAAAACTGGAGCGGACATTTCGGCCGTTGTTCCATACCTCATAGAAAATCAAAAGAAACTTGCCTCGTTTAGTGACGTGCTTGAAGTCCTGGGCGGCTACTATCTTCGCCACAAAAAATACGACGAGCTTGAAGCTTGGTTGCAGGACCCCGATCTTGACACTGCGGCGCGCGCCTATCGAGCCGTGCGTTGGGGCATTGGGCAGGGCGCCGATGGGTCGGCGTTTCTTGTGCGGCCGGGCGTGAGCGAACGCCTCGACTTCCTCATGACTGAGAAGCGGCTTCCGTCGCAAGCAGAAGTCAATTCATTT
>CAYQCB010000041.1:0-2800 GCA_964415875.1 uncultured Candidatus Saccharibacteria bacterium | reverse complement strand
ATAAGATTGAACTCATTAACGAGATTACTCAGAAGGGCGAGAAAATTACCCTCTACACCTCTGGCGGATTCACTGACCTCTGTCGTGGCGGTCACAGCGACACACCTGCAAAAGACATTGCTCCTGACTCTTTTGCACTTGACCGCATTGCGGGCGCGTACTGGCGCGGGGACGAAAAAAACCCAATGCTCACGCGTATTTACGGCCTGGCTTTTGACACAAAGGCAGACCTTGAGGCGTATCGCGCACAAATTGAAGAAGCGAAAAAGCGCGACCACCGCAAGCTCGGTAAGGAGCTCGACCTCTTCACCTTTTCTGATTTGGTCGGAAGCGGCATGCCGCTCTTTACTCCCCGCGGTGCCGTCATCCGAAATGCCATCATCAACTACTCACGAGAACTCAATCAAGAACTCGGTTTCGGCGAGGTGCATACACCGAACCTAAACAAAGCTGAGTTGTTTAAAGTCTCCGGTCACTATGACCAATACAAAGAGGATATGCTCACCGTACACTCTCAGTATGTCGAGGATGAAATGTTTCTGAAGCCGATGAACTGCCCGCAGCACACGCAAATTTACGCGTCACGACAGCGCTCGTATCGTGAACTACCTATACGCTACTCTGACTTTGCCGTGCTGTACCGAGATGAACGTCCAGGAGAGCTCTCAGGACTCACACGACTACGTTCCTTTTCACAAGACGACGGGCATATCTTTTGCCGTGAAGACCAGATTGAGGAGGAAGTCTCGAGCGTACTCTCAGCAGTTCAGAAGGCCCTTGCGACCTATCGCATCGAGTATCGCATGCGCCTATCGCTACGAGACCCACAAAATAAAGAAAAATATCTGGGAGAAGACGCTACCTGGGAACGGTCGCAAAACCTGATGCGAAATCTCTTGCAAGAGAAGCACATTACCTTTACCGAGGCACAGGGCGAAGCAGCTTTTTATGGGCCCAAAATCGACATCATGGCGATCGATGCGCTCAATCGCGAGTGGCAGATTTCGACCGTACAACTCGACTTCGTGCAACCGTCGCGCTTTAAGCTCGAGTACGTCTCTGCTGACGGCTCGAGGCAGACTCCTGTCATGATTCACCGCGCACTTATCGGCTCGCCCGACCGCTTTCTCGGCATTTTGCTTGAACACTATGCCGGCGCCTTCCCCACCTGGCTTTCTCCAACACAAGTACAGATTGTGCCTGTGTCAGAAAAACACGTCGCCTACGGCACTGAGATTTTGAACCGCTTCACTGAGAAAGGCGTCCGTACAGCACTTGATGATTCAGACGAGTCACTCGGCAAGAAGATTCGTGCCGCAAAGCAAGAGAAAGTCCCCTACGTCATCGTAATCGGCGACAAAGAAGTAGAAGCGAAGACAATTACCGTAGAGAGTCGAGACGCAGGAAAATCGGAAACAACGTCTGCAGAGTTTGTGACAAAGGTGGTGGCGGAGATTCAAAGTCGCGCATAACGTTTACAAAAAGCGGGCGGCCCCAAAGGGGCCGCCCGCTTTTTGTATTTCAATTTAGGCGCCGAGTGCCGCGAGCGCGCGAGTGAGCGCAAGCTTAGCTCCCGTCACACTTGTTGCATAGCTTGCATCGATTGCCGTCGTAAGAGACGCGACCAGCTTTTCAAGCGTTGGCGTATCCAGTCGTGCTGCAAGACGCGAGACGTTTTCGTCACAAGGCGTGCCGTCAATGCGCGAACGGTACACGTCGTCAATCATACAGAGCGCCGGCGTGAGAAGCGTTTCAGGCTCGCCGCCGCCACGCACATGCATGCGCAGTGCCGCAAACACCGCCTCCTTGTCACGCTCAAGAATCGCAGACACCATGCCGCGCACCGTTACCGGAACTGTTGCTTCAGCGTGCACGGAAGGCGCAGGAGCTACAGCCGGAACATTCTCCGTAACATACGCTTGCTCTACTGGAGCAACTGGCTCGGGAGCTGCTGGAGTGATAGCTCGCTGCACCTGCGAAGTAACTCGGGAGAGCCCCTTCACAATGTCCTCCACCGACAACACTTCTTCTCGTGCAAAGGATTTAAAGCCATCATACGAAGAGTAACGATCTGTAGTGTCTGACTCTTCTGCTTCTGCGCGCAAGACAGGACGGTGCACAGGTGCCTGGCGTGGTTGTGCTACTTCGTAAGCCATCACCGGTGCTGCAGGCGCATTTAGTGTTGCTGTAACCTGCTCACCAAACGATTGCAGTTTTCGCTTTGCATACGGCAGTACTCCAAAGAGCACCAAGTATGCAAGAGCAATTGACCAACCAACGAGCCCTACCCAGTACAGAATCGTTCCAAACGTGCCGAGGTCAAGCCCCGTGTACGGAATTTGCGAAAGGTAGAGATACGTAAGCGGCTGCGTCGTTGCATGTGGGAGTGCGCTCAAGGTTATGACCGATGAGGGTGTTCCGCCACCACCGCCACCACCACCGCAGTTGCTGGTGCATCCTCCGCCTCCACCAGAGCCGCCCGTCACTGTAAACGATGCTTTACAGGTCAGCGTTTGGCCGTTGGTGGCGTGGAAGGTGCCCGTGTAGGTGTAGGTGCCCAGGTTTGCAGGCGCAACGACGACTGAACCAGACGACGTAGTGGCTGTTGCGATACCGTTGTCGATATCAACGTTTGCAATTTCGCTACCACCCCAAGTAAGTGTTGCGCGTCCGCCACGCGTGTAGCTTGAAGGCGATGCCGTCATGGTGCACGATGGACCGCCGCCACCTCCGCCAGTGTGTACCGTAACGGCTGCCGTACACGTTGCCACGACTCCCGAGGGACTCACTGCCGTACCGG
>CAYQCB010000040.1:0-2854 GCA_964415875.1 uncultured Candidatus Saccharibacteria bacterium | reverse complement strand
TCTCTTTAGCCCACTGCAATACCTGAGGTGTTCACAAGGTATTGATTAGATTACGTGCATTTCACTTGTGCGGCGCGCCAGAATCCAGTAGCACGAAGGCCCGGGACGCAAACGGAGCCTGGAAGTGAAGTGGCAACTTTACCGTACACTCTCGCAATCAGGTTTACACAAAGGGGCGCCTCCCTTTTGGCAGGCATCGCACGCAAGAAAGTGAAAGTGGCACCGATCATTTGCACAGTTCACGTAGCGCTCAGTCTTTGCTCCACACAGGCGACAGCGCCCCACCACTTCGCGCACCCCACCAAAGTCCATCGTGAGGCGGTTATCAAACGTATAGAGTGTCCCGCGATAATTCTGTCCGGGGTACTTCTCCATGTAGCCATGAATACCGTTTTCAAGTTGATATACATCTTTAAATCCTTGCGCGAGCAGATAGGCCGACATCTTTTCACACCGCACGCCGCCAGTGCACACAGTGAGTACCGTCTTCTCTTTCAGATGCTCGAGTTTAGGCACTGCTTTTGGTAAATCACGAGAATGCTTGAGCCCCGGATTTACTGAGTTTTTAAAATGCCCCGATTGAAACTCGTAGTCATTTCGCATGTCGACGACGACAAAATCCTTATCTGACTCATACCAGGCGTGGAGCTCCTCAGGACTAATATACGTTCCGGTGTTCACTCGAGGATCAACCACTCGGGGATCGAATTGTGTGCCGACTATTTCAGTGCGCACCTTGACCGAGAGCTTTTTAAACGCATTGCCCGTACCCGTGCTCGTCTTTACACGCATGTCCGCAAACCGCGGGTCTGCAAGGAGCTCGCGCACAAGCGCCTGCGTGTTCTCAAGCGTTCCCTCGAGCGTGCCGTTCAACCCCTCTTCGGCAATCAGCACCCGCCCGGTGAGCTGCAGCGCAGCGGCTTTTGCGAACACCCACGCGCGCAGCGCGTCTGGGTCTTCGATAGTCACATAGGTATAGAAAAGCAGGACTTGATAGCTCATGTTGTAGCGGCACTATCCCACACATGACGCAGTGTGTCAGCTCGCCACAGAGTACATTGCAACACGCTACATCGCTCGCGCCTCCATCACCTCAATGGTGGCGCCCGGAATACCAAAGTGCGGATGATCTTTAAAGACCTCTGCCACTGCCTCAAGAGATTCGCCCTGCGCGTACGAAGTGAGCATCAGGTCGTTCTTCGTGTCTTCGACGCCTGATGCGCGCACTCGTTTGGTCTTTCCAAGCGCAATGGTGTTGAGCACCGTGTCATTGTGCGCTGCCATCCACTCGTCCCACTGTGTTTTCATTTTGGCCTCTTCGTCCTTTCGCTCTGCTTCCGGTCTTTGCATCCACTCCTGAATTGCCAACGCTGGCGCCAAGTACATAACGGTGAAATGTTTCATATACTCAAAGTATACTGCAGGTTTTTGGTTAGTTGCTCTCTCGTGCGCACCGTACGCCTCACCGCACCACGTCGTCGCGGTGCCTGAACTGCGAGATATTTTGCAGTATAAAAAGCACCAGCCCTATGGCAGCAAGCGTGTTGATAATCAAAAGTAGTTTCCCGGCTGCATCACCCGGTAAGTTGAGCGGATTAAATACGAACACCATGAGACTCTGCAGCACAGCACTGACTGCGTCTTGCGGAAACGCTGGAAAAGCAAGCGCGTCGTGTACCGCAAGAAAATAATATTGGAATGCAAAAAGCGCAATGAACTCAGCAATCACCGCGACCAAGAGTAAAATCATACGGCGCAAGTGATGGATCTCTTCGATGACTTCCGTCGCGACGTACATGGTGCCAAACGCGCCGATGGCAGAAAAAATGCTGACGATCCACGCATGTGCCGCGGGGTAGAAAAACAGGCACACCGCTTCAAGCGCAATGAAGAGCGCAGTGAGAGCGACTGAGTGCCAAAGAGTGAATGGGCGCATACCGTTCGTTACGTCACTCCCGAATCACTTCAGGAATCGAGGGAAAAAAGCAGCGAACACGATAAAGACGACTCCTGCATTGAAAATCAGACGCAGCCAGAAGTTGCTTTTGAAAAAGGCAACGTCTGCGACGAGAATGACCACAGCCATGACTGTCAGAACAGGCACATACACCCACGCGGAGTATTTTTCCATGTCGCTATGGTAGCACTTTTGGCGCCCGTTTGAAGTGCTGGGCGATTGGGCAACTTTTTTTCATGGTTGATAGCATCTGGGCTCTAGTGGCGGCCGCCACTAGAGCCCAGGCCAGACTGCGGCGCCACGAGGACGAGAGGGTTCTTTACAGACGCCGCTCTAGTGGCTCGTCGTGCTCGAGGAAACGGAGAACATTGCGCTACCGTTTTCAATCGAGGTTAGCGTGACAGTGTAGTTTGCCGGGGCATAGGACTGACCCACAGAGAGTGTCTGCGGGGCAATGGGCATAACGGCGATCATGCACCTGATGTGCGGCACCGGATCTGAGGGAAACGAATTCCAGCATCCGACTGCCGTTGGCTGAATCGTTGCCGTAGTTGCCGTGACACGCTGAAGCGTGAAGTAGATGTGCAGATTGCGGACCTCGGCAATAGTACCTACGCTGAGCGTTACAGTTGCTGGAGCGTTAACTTTTTGAATGTTCGCGGAGCTTGTGCTCGATGCACTGACGGTTATGGTCGTCGTCGCGACCGGTAGTGGCCCAACAAAACACTCCGCACCAGGAGGACAGGAGTCACGCATCAGCGTGGCAGTGAAGACGCCTGCCGAAGTGTAGGTGTGCGACACTGTGGCGAGTGCATTGCAATTCGAACACACAGGCACAAAGGCGAGTGTGCCGCTCGAACCATCGCCGAAGTTCACCGAAGTCCCGACACTCTCTCC
>CAYQCB010000039.1:0-3115 GCA_964415875.1 uncultured Candidatus Saccharibacteria bacterium | reverse complement strand
ACCCCATATGACGGAGTAGTGGAGTTGGCCCGAGGTGCTCGGTGCGTTTACGTGTACGTTCCAGGTGCCGGGCACTCCGAGGGCGAGCGTCGCAGGAGCGTCGAGACCGGTAATTGAAAGTGGCTGAGTGCTGGTGCCCGTAACCGTAAAGGGAAGCGCGTTACTTGTGCCGTTATCGTTTTGTACGGAGACCGTATAGAAGCCTGGCGTGACGAGGCGCATGTACATGGCGCACATGCGACCGGCGGGGCGATTGGGTCAAACAGAGTGTGGCACGACCAAGGTAGGCGTCTGGCGGATACCCGCGACACAGGACGGATCGGTGGTGCACGTAACGGCCACCGAAGAAGTGATTGGCACGTTTCGCGCAACAAGACTGCCGTCAAGAAGAATGGTGTTGCTTGAGGTGAAGCCGAAGCCGGTAATGGTCACGGTTGCGCCCACGGGCGCCGCGCTTGGCGTAAGGGTGCGCAGGCTCACGGTACTCACTGTAGGCGTGCCACACTCGCGGTCAATGGCTCCGCGTGTGAGTGTGCCCACGTAACCGGTCGAGATTATGCCCTGTGCATTCTGGTACCGCTGGACTGCTCTAAAGGTAATGGGTCCAAAATAGCCCGTGGGAGTAACGGTAAAATAACCCTTGGTTGCAAGGAAATTCTGTAGCGCTGTCACGTCGGTTCCGGAAAGTCCCTGGTGGAGGTTTGTCGGAAAGCTTGCACACGTGGTGGCGTCGGCCGCATAAACGGGAACAAGTGGCAGAACGCTGCCAAAGGCGGCCGTTATGATAAGTGCGAGGCTATACCAATAGGTTTTGTGGATACGGTTCATGGGTGCTATTCATTGGTGACGGTGGTTATGCATAAATCTTACACGCCCCGTGTCGTACCATGCAGGCAGCAGATACACTGTAATCTAAAATCTAAAGAACATGAAAAAACTTATCATGTGGAACGTGGTGACACTCGACGGCCGTTTTGAGGGAGAAAAGCCGTGGGACCTTTCTTTTCACCAACTAGTGTGGGGGCCGGAGTTGGAAGCACTAAGTGTTGCGCAGTTAGAGGAGGCGAGCATGCTTATCTTTGGCGAAAAAACCTACAAAGGCATGGCGGCCCACTGGACATCAGAATCTGAAGCAGATGATCTAACGGTTGCTCCGCTTATGAACCGTATAGCGAAAATCGTTTGTTCAACTACTCTGGAGAAGGCGGACTGGTGTAATACAACCATTGTTCGCGATGCAGTGAGTGAAATAAAACGTCTAAAAACGGAAGAGGGTGGGCCCATGTTTGTGTTTGGTAGCGGCATACTGTCTGAATCACTTTTGAACGCAGGGCTATATGACGAAATTCGTTTGTGTGTCGCTCCAACCATTTTGGGGAAGGGTCGGCATTTGTTTACCGACACAACCAAGCAGCACAATCTTAACCTGCTCGAAGCTCGATCGCTGAAGAATGGCGGAGTGATACTCCAGTATGCAGTGGTACAGTAACGACTATTGAAATCAAAGTGCCGTCTCGAAGAAAGCCGTTCGGTTTTTGAAAAGTCTGTTTGCGACTCTAGTCAATACGGCCGATGAAGGTGACCTCGTTAAACACGTGGGGAGGTCGTGCGGGGAAAGAAGAGCGCTTGGATTTTTCAGGAGGTATAAAAATATCGACGTATTTTGTTTGCAGGAAATACGGTCAGCGCCTCACCGCTGAGGGATTTTAAGAGACGTCGCCAGGGTGGTAACTATATGCACAGCGACTAGTGCCTTTTGCCGAGTTTCCTCTATACTCTCACCATGACTACCGCACCAAAGAGAGAAGAGGTTGTTGATGCGTTTCGAGCCCTTGTGCACAAGGGTGTCCAGAACCCATTTGCTGTTCTCTACACGGAAGAGGACGATGCGTCGAAGAAACTAACTGAGCTTTACGATGCTTGGACACAGCGGGCACACTCTGAAAGGTCCATTGACGAGCAGGTTACGGACGAGCTGCTCGACAACACGATCTTCTATGATGCTGGGTTCACCGACCCCGATCTTCTTGATGAAATGGCGGGTGACTGGCTCGCGAACACGCTCGCCGAGGCAGAGGGTACGCACCGACGCGACTTGGCGCAACGCGTCCAAGCGAAAATCAACGAAATTCAGGAAAAAATTCAAGAGCAGGATCCTGACTACGAGATCACAGATTTTAGTATTCCGGCAACTGACTGGAACCCCCCGCGCGAGGGTGGCCCAGAAGCGTTTTACCCAGACTACGCGTATTGGAAGGGTCCTGGCAATGTCGACATGGACGACGCTATTAAAGAATATCTGCACCTCCACCCCACTGGAGATTCTGCATCCGTTCGTGCAGGATTTGAAAAGGCGGCAAGAGACTACAAAGAGACGGCGTAACGTCTGCTCCGACGGGAAATCTTCCGATACTCAATTTTGAACAAATAAGTCAGCAGACGCAACGTGTGAAGTACTGGAGTACGGCGTGGTCCTCATTACTAACAAGCAAAATGGGAATACGTTCATTCTCTATCCAATGAATCTGCCCAGGTATATTTCACAAGAGGATCTTGCGTATTCCCGACCAGTCATTGCTCGCTGAGAACAGTATTGCAGTTTTAAAATGGTACACCGAAGTTCGGAAATACGTGGGACCGATACCTACGAAGCCAACAGAGGAAGTCCTGAAAATTATCTTTATTGGAATTTCTGCCCTGTAGAAGTGGAGTTGAAAAATGGAGAAGTGTGCTCGTACGCCCTAGTGTATCAGTGCACGCCGTACATGGCCGAATTGAGTGACCGTAAACACGTTCTCTTGAAAGAGCTGGTCGAAATTCGTCCATTACCGTTTGCCGTTTTGAGCGACGTCTTGGAAGCGGCGTCTAGCCAGGGCATTGGAATGCACATCGGTGATGAGCGCTGTGTTGTTGAGACTGATGGAAAGTATTGGACTATCGATGCGAGCTTTAATCCACCAAACTATTCGCTCTAAGCACAAAGCCCCAGACCAAATGGTCTGGGGCTGCCTCATTTTACCCTATGCCTAGCGTGCTTGCGCAATGGCCTTTATAATTGCACGCTCGCTCTCAAAGAACTCATGTAAACGCCGAGCCTCAGAGAGTAGAACCTCCC
>CAYQCB010000038.1:0-3147 GCA_964415875.1 uncultured Candidatus Saccharibacteria bacterium | reverse complement strand
GGAGCGATGTTGGTCCCTGCTCGGCACAGAGCACGAACGACGTCTGTATCGACAATATGGGAGCTGCCTCAAAGACCTTCACTGGCCAACTTGGTCACACCTATACCTGGTGGGTACACGGCGTGAACGCTGCCGGTACGGTGAGTGACCCTACGGGCGGTCCTCAGTTTACCTGCATATCAAGCACGCCTCCTACTCCTCCTTCCACGTTCTCTGCAACTTGTGATGCTTCTTCGGGTACGCCACTCACGCTCGCGTGGTCAAACTCTCCTGGCGCCACCGTCTACGCAGCGAGCATTATCCTCCCTGCAGGTTCAAGTTGTCCTGATGCTTCCTGGACAACCACGGCTCTCACGGGCTACGTGGGCTGTCAGAAAGCGGTGAGCGGCTACACCGTCGCTGCTAACGTACCTCTCGGCACACCAATTCTTGCTACAGTCTATGCTGGCAACCCTTCTGCGGGCTACAACGCAACACCAGCAACACCGGTGAACCTCACCTGCTCTGCTGCCCCTATCGTCACTCTCTCAGCCTTACCAAACACAATCGATCTTGGTGACCCCACCACACTCACCTGGACTGCGCAACACGCAACTGCCTGCTCTTTCCAAGATGCTCCCGGCAAACCCGTGAGCAGTACCGGTGGGTCTCGTGTGGTGCACCCTACAGACACCCCTACCGCCACCTATCAGATTAACTGCACCGGCCCTGGAGGCTCAGGGCACGCCAGCGCTCAGGTGATTGTCCTTGTCCCTACGGTCTCTATCACCGCCACCCCTACGCGCACAGACTCAACGGGCAAGACCACCGTCTCTTGGTCTGCCAAAGATGTGGACACCTGCGATATCACCAGAAACGGCACTGCTTGGAAATCAAATCTCACTGGAGCAGCCCTCAACAGCTCAAGCCCCGACACCATAACCGGACAGACTGTGTACAAGATCACCTGTACCGACACCTCCGCTAAAGCTCGTGCTGACTCTGTGGTGGTGAATACTGGGGATGGGGGGTTTCATGATTTTTAGGAATCTAACATCCTCTGGCGCGGCCTCTACTCCTCTGGTATAACTCAGAGGTAATTGGCCCTATCGTCTAACGGTTAGGACACATGGTTCTCATCCATGAAATCGGAGTTCGATTCTCCGTAGGGTCACAACAGCGAACCGCCCTTGTGGCGGTTTTCGCGTAGAACTGAAAAAGCGCGGCCACCTGGGGTGGCCGCGTGTCGTCAGTTCATCTCATTCTACGAAACCACATGCACGCAAACGTTCTGCAAGTGCGTCGGTACAAGACAATTGCAGCACTTCTTTGCGCGCAACGAGCACTTGCCACAGAGGGTGAGAGACGGTGGAGCCTTCGCGTGAGGGCGGTAGAAATGTGTACGTCACATCCTCGTACCGACAGGTTACGCTGAAGCGCCGCTCTTGCTTACAGGCCTGTACAATTTGCTCCAGTACGGCAGCAACAGAAGTGTTTCTCGAGTCATTCCAGACAACACCAACACCTCCGGACGTGTCGTAGAGGCCGAGCTGAAGTGTGCCCGCAAAGGTCTCCCAGCAGTCGTCGCTAAAAAAATTCAGTAATTTTTTCCAGACACCTCTCGCATCAGCATCGAGATGAAGCCAGTGCACAGCGCCTGTCTTGGATTCGAGCATTTTTACCTCCCCCTAATTGTGCGTGCTCCCCTGTGATGATGGCAGATGTTCTTGTAATAGTAAAACACGTCGCTCGTCGCATCCCCGCAGCTCTGCTGCGGGGATGCGACGAGCGGGGGCCGGAGTGTTTTGCTCGGCACGGCGCGCCCGCCGCGCCGTATGTATTAGTGCGCAGCAAGCAGTCGATCCACAACTTCCTTCACGACGCCCCCGTCTGCCTTTCTTGAGAGTTCTTTCATGACAGCCCCAATAAGCTTGCCAGTGTCGGCCTTGGTTGAAACGCCCAGTTCAGACATCTTTGCATGCACCACTTTCTCAACCTCTTCGGCCGAAAGGAGGGTGGGGAGATAGCCCTCAATAAGGGCGAGTTCTTCTTTCTCTGGAGTCGCCAAATCGTTTCGTCCTGCTTTCTCAAATTGTTCAATCGAGTCCTTGCGCTGATTGGCGGCGCGTTTGAGCACGACGAGTGCCTTGTCGTCAGAGAGTAGCTCATCTGGACGCTGCTTTCCTGCCACTGCTTCGTTAGTCATCGCTGTAATGAGTGAACGCAGTGTTCGCAACAGAACCTGGTCTCTTGCGCGCATGGCGTCTGGCAGGGACTTCTTTAGCGTTTCGTGAATCGTCATGAGGCAGAGTATACTACAGTCATGGACGCGCTTTCTATACTTTTGATTATTGGAGCTTTGGTCGTTGTGCAGGTTGTGGGGCTGGCCGTAGTGTTTGGTTGGCTAAAGCGCTCAGCCCAGAAACCGGTTGAAGACGGGCAGGGGATGGTTCTATTGCAGCAACAGCTGCAAGAAATGAGTCGCACGCTTGATGCGCGCGTATCGGAGTCTTCTAAAGCTATGCAGGAGAACTCGCATCGGCAGTTTTCAGAATCGGCAAAACTCATACGGGAAATCACCGAAGAAGTGACGAGTGTAAAAGAGATTGGGCGGCAGACGCAGGGGTTCGCAGAGCAACTGAAAGGATTGCAAGACATTCTAAAGAACCCAAAGCAACGCGGCATTTTGGGCGAGTACTACCTGGAGACGGTGCTTAAAAACGTGTTGCCACCCGGCATGTTCCAAATGCAGTACCCGTTTGAGAATGGTGAAATTGTTGATGCCGCGGTGTTTGTGAACGACAAAATTGTGCCCGTGGACTCCAAGTTTTCACTCGACAATTACAATCGACTAGTGAATGCGCCGGATGGAGAACGTGTCGCTTTTGAAAAGAGTTTTGTGAATGATTTGAAGATGCGCATTCAAGAGACGGCAAAGTATATTCGCCCGGAAGAGAAAACTATGGACTTCGCTTTCATGTTTATACCGAGCGAAGCTATATATTATGACTTGCTCACAAACCAGGTGGGCGCTGGAGAAGACGAGAACCTCATTCAAAGGGCAGCGGGGAAGTACAAGGTGATCATCGTCTCTCCGACGTCGTTCCTCGCGTATCTTCAGACGGTTATGCAGGGACTAAAGGCCATGCAAATTGAGCAAAAGGCCGT
>CAYQCB010000037.1:0-3752 GCA_964415875.1 uncultured Candidatus Saccharibacteria bacterium | reverse complement strand
AGTCTGCAGCTAGAAATACCTTCTGCACCACTTGCGGCGCACTCAAGAGCGCCTCCTTGAGGGCGTGTTTTCCGTATATGTAAATCTTGCTGGCTTTAGTTTGTGGTTTTTTCATAAGTGTAGTTTTCGGCTTTGGGTGGGGTAGAGGTCGAAAGTCTGTTTGGTGCGTGGGATTGGGCTCGGTCACGAGTCGCTTTGCGAGTTGCTCCATGCATTTGCAATTCGCCAAGCGCTCTCGACCCCGGCTCGACCTTCGGCACGAGGACGCGCCAGCTCCGCAGGTTTGCGCCTTTCGAGTCCCTTGCCGCGCTACAAAATGATAGTCGCCATGCACTCTCGTGCACCACTCCTTCATTTTGTGCGCGGTAAGGGACTCGAACCCCTGACCCTCTCAACGTCAATGAGATGCTCTACCAACTGAGCTAACCGCGCGGTGCGGACAGGATACCGCGATTAGAGGCGATTTTCAATTGTAAGGGCTCCTCCCGCTTCATCGCGAGAGGAGCCCGTGAACGGCGTTTTGTCTACGCAGCAAGCCGGATGTGCAGCAACGAGTCGACGATGAAGGTGCGCCCACCTTCTCTTCGCACGACCTGAAGGATGGTGTCGTCGGGATTCGGCGCAGTGGTGCGTTTGCTCCGGGCGCGGTCTTCCAGAACTCGCACCTCGACGGTGCGATTGCGCACACATCCGCGAAAAAAAACAGCAGACGGTGACTGAGGCATCGGTAACTCCTTGGTTGTACCAAGATGCACGATACCAGGCTCTATGAATTAGTCAATGGTTTTGCTATTAGAGATGAAAACGATTTAATTCGCTTTCTTGCGCTTTAGTGCGTACACAATGCCGACAACAACGAGAATCAGTCCGATGAGCTGTGCGCCAGGACTATCGTCATATCCGCCATAGACAACGATGCTTATGCCGAGGGCCGTGACCGCGATTGCGCAGGCGAGTTTATTTTTATTCATGCGTACTCATTATATCCACCTTTCCCGCGCGGCTCTACGCGTGCAGGTAACGCACGGTCGTCACAAGTGGAGTGTGTTCAGTAGTCCTGAGTCACTGAGTGCTCGACGTAAGAGAAACGGGTTCGCACAAAAATTGGTGACCCCACGGGGAATCGAACCCCGATTTACGCCGTGAAAGGGCGCTGTCCTAACCGTTAGACGATAGGGCCGAGAAGTGAAGTCTCGCAGAGATTTTGCTTTTTTGCAATCAGGGTGAAGAGTGGTGCGCCGCGGTACTCTTCCCATTAGTTCTATTTTGTGTTATGCTACACAACACACACTCGCTTGTACATAATCCTGTTTGAGTCACCGAACAGATACTGATATACACACATGCGCATACTTTCTAACGATTATCTATCAAACGTGCCCCATTCAGGTATTGAAACCAAGGGCGGGCCGCCACGGTTTGCTCAGGATTTTGCGCAGTATGTGCAAGAAAATGGACACGAGTGGCACGGACTTGTTTCAGTTAAAGAGGGTACGCATCGGGAAGATTCCCATACGGATGGGGCCGTACACTTCCACTATGTGGAGGAGGACCAGATGAATTTTCAGGCGTTTGAATCTCTGCAAGAGGGTAATGATTGGAGGGGTATGTTTGAAGACAGTATTGCACGAACAGAGAAGCTTCTCAAAAACATTCATCCCGATGTTGTATTTCTCAATGGATTTTCAGTGAGCTGTTGGATACTGGCCTCTGCCGCACGCAGGCAAGCATTACCGCTCGTTATTCAGCATGCCGGTATTTTCATTAAAGAAGTGGATATATATAACGATTTGTTTAGTGCGGCTGCCAGAAACGCGTGCGCGCACATGGAGAGTGAAGTTGCGTGCGCCGCGGCGGTAAATATCTTTCTAAACGAATACAGTCGGCACGTGTTTGAAGCGTTATTGCCTCTAACCGCTCAGATGCGCTCTGTCATTGTTCCGCTACCACATGCAAATTGGTCATTTGAGACTACTTTTGCACCGACACCTGGGGACCGGCGCGTTTTGGGAGTGGTCGCTCGCTGGGATCGCATTAAAAACCACGATGCAATTCTGAGACTTGCGGAGGAAATCTCGCGACAGGGCTTGCACTGGAAACTGCGCGTGGTTACCAACATTCCCCAGACCGCCGCCCGCGCGGAGTTTAAGGCTAGATATAAGTCAGCAGTAGAGGTCGTAGCGCCCATGGACCGTGACTCGCTGAAGCTCTTTTATCGAAGCGTAGACGCTCTGGTGCTACCGTCCCACTTCGACGTGTCGCCCACAGTGGTGATGGAGGCGCTCTCGGAAGGGAAGCCAACACTTATTTCGCCACAGGTGGGCTGGGTAAGCGAATATACTGCAGCTCTTATGCAGGACTGGATTATAGATTTCGAAGACGCGGAGTTGGTGGCGGAACGTTTGAAAAAACAGTTCGCCCGTGCTGCTTGGACTGAGCTAGGCCACTTCGCAAGCACTCTTCAGGCACAACACAGTCCTCGTACGGTGTACGCTTCCTACCTGCAGCTTTTTATTGCAGCGAGCAAGAGTTAATCTTTTAAATATGCGAATAACACAACTAACCACGACAGTAAACCAAGTTGCGCCACAGGCGCAAAAAGCAGTGGCTTCTCACGTGGCGTGGCTCTCAAATGGTCTAGTGGATCGAGGCCACGAGGTGCATTTATTTGCTTCCGATAATTCGATCACGAAAGCGAAGCTCCATGGCGTCACGGGGGAGCTCTCTGCACAAGAGCTTTCGCCTGATCTATCACGCTATTACACTTTTCTTAATATATCGCGCGCTTTTGAGTTTTCTCAGCAGAATGCTGACATTGTGCACACTCACTTCACGCTCCTTTCCTCCTTCTTTTCACCCATTAGCTCGGTGCCCACCGTCGTCTCCGTACACAGTCCTATTGATGAGCGTATGCGCACGCTCGCGGGCTTTTTTAAGACTGAGCGCTATGTTTCTTTTTCATTAGCCCAACGCAAGCAAGCCCCCGAACTCAATTGGTACGCAAATATTTATCACGGGGTGGACATGAATGTCTTTGCATTTAATCCAGATCCAGAGGACTACTTGCTCTACCTCGGCCGCATCACGGAAGATAAGGGTGTGCATTATGCCATTGAAGCAGCGCAGAAAGCGGGGAAGCAGTTGCGCATTGTGGGGGCGAGCTATCCGAACGAAGGCTACTGGCAAAAGCATGTCGAACCGCATATTGATGGCACACAAATCAGATATTTGGGTGAAGCACCATTTGAGCGAAAGATAGAATTATTTCAGGGAGCACGCGCGCTGCTATTCCCGACGTTGGTGTCAGAAGCCTTTGGCTACTCCATGATTGAGGCCATGGCCTGCGGTACACCGGTCATTGGCTTTAATAACGGCTCCGTACCAGAGATTGTGCAGGAAAATGTGTCTGGCTTTGTGGTGGAAAACGCAGATGAGATGGTAGGGGCGATACAAAAAATTGACACCGTTGATCGGTCGCGAGTGCGCAGGCGTGCTGAGCAATATTTCAGTGTAGAAAAAATGATCAGTGGCTATGAAAATATATACAAACGTATTGTGGCGGACAGTGCGTACCGCGCCAAGCGGCACACGAGTCGGCGCCTTAAACGCATTGTGAATGAGATAGGAGAGAAAGGTGGCAAGCGGTAAGTGTGAGTGGTACTATGCCCTACACAGCCGTTTTGGCGTGTGGGACCAGAGGAGAGGTGGCAGAGTGGTCGAATGCACTGGTTTCGAAAACCAGCAAGGGGGAA
>CAYQCB010000036.1:0-3863 GCA_964415875.1 uncultured Candidatus Saccharibacteria bacterium | reverse complement strand
AAACACGGCCCATGCTTTGCATGGGCCGTGTTTTGTTGTATATTCGAAGTACCGGCCACCCGGCCTTTTTATTTCATGGATATACGCAACATCGCCATCATCGCCCACGTGGACCACGGCAAGACTACTCTTACCGATGCCTTGCTGCGCCAAACGGGTGCGACTGAAGAGGGTGTGTCGATGGACAGCAATACTATTGAGCAAGAGCGCGGCATCACCATCTACTC
Organism: uncultured Candidatus Saccharibacteria bacterium; assembly: GCA_964415875.1. Taxonomy (GTDB): domain Bacteria; phylum Patescibacteriota; class Minisyncoccia; order Phycocordibacterales; family Phycocordibacteraceae; genus C7867-001. Next base: position 3,636 of record CAYQCB010000036.1, on the reverse strand, counting down.
AAAGAACGCAGCCGTCGAGTACAAGGGAACCAAGATCAATATTGTGGACACTCCCGGGCACGCCGACTTTGGCAGCGAAGTGGAGCGCGTGCTGCGCTCCATAGACTCGGTGCTGCTCATTGTGGACGCTGCGGAGGGCCCTATGCCGCAGACGCGCTTTGTGCTCAAAAAGTCGCTTGAGCTCGGTTTGAAGCCAATTGTCGTGTTGAACAAAATCGATAAACCGGCTGCTGACCCGGACCGTGCCGAAGAGCAGGTGCTCGAGCTTTTTCTCGAGCTCGGCGCCACAGACGAGCAGAGCAATTTTCCAGTCGTGTATGCCATTGGGCGCCAGGGTATTGCAAAACTCAAGCTCACCGATGAGTCGAGTGACCTCACCCCGCTCCTCGACACTATCCTCGCGCATGTACCACCAGCGAACGAAGGGCACTCTTCGGAGGGAGCGCTTATGCTGCAGCCGTTTAATTTGGGCTACGACAACTTCATGGGGCGCCTCGCCATTGGGCGTATTTATGACGGCACCATTCTGCCGAACCAAAACGTCTTTATAAAGAAAGCAAACGGCGAGACGCGCAGTGGGCGCACTGTGAAAATTTTTACATTCAAAGGACTCCAGAAAATCGAAGCAGAAAAAGCAACAGCGGGCGACATTGTGCTAGTGGCTGGTCTGCCAGACATCTATATTGGCGAAACCATTACGACAGATCCTGAGGCCGCACCGCTGCCAGCTATTGCCGTTGATGAGCCGACCATCACGCTTAACTTCCTCGTGAACAATTCGCCGTTTGCCGGACGCGAAGGGAAGTTCGTCACTAGTCGCCAGATTCGCGACCGACTGGAAAAAGAGCTTGAGGTCAACGTTGGGCTCCGTGTCGACTTCAGTTCCGCAGAGTCGTTTCAAGTGGCGGGTCGAGGCGAACTCCACATAGCCGTCTTGCTTGAGAACATGCGCCGAGAGGGCTTCGAGCTCCAGGTCTCGCAGCCGCAGGTTATTTTCCGCGAGGAAAACGGCGTGAAGACCGAACCGTTTGAAGAAGCAACGATTGACGTGCCAAGTGAGTTTCAGGGCGCCGTCATCGAGAAGCTTGGCCAGCGCGCTTTTGTGCTTCAAAATCTCGTGCAGCACAACGACACCGTGCGTCTCACGCTTCTCGGCCCCACCAGAGGTCTGTTGGGCTACAAGAACCAGTTCGTCATTGACACAAAAGGTGAAGGCATCCTTTCTTCGCAGTTTGCAGGTTTCCAGCCGTACGCCGGTGAAATAAAGAAGCGCATTGTGGGCTCGATGATCTCTATGGCTTCGGGCAAGGCACTTGGGTACTCGCTTTGGACGCTGCAAGATCGTGGTCAGCTCTACATCACGCCAGCCATGGAAGTGTATGAAGGTATGGTAATTGGCAACACCTCAAAAGGCGAAGAGATGGTTGTCAATCCGACCAAGGGCAAGAACCAGTCAAACGTTCGCTCGAGCGGTATGGATGAAGCCATTGTGCTGTACCCGGCAGTAGACATGACTATTGAGCGCGGTCTTGAAATTATGGTTGACGACGAATACCTTGAGATTACGCCAAAGAGTGTGCGCCTGCGCAAGCAGGGGCTTTCAGAAAACGACCGGGTAAAGTCACGTCGGTAGGAGGTACAGGCTCTTTGTGCGTGCGAATTGAAAAAAGACCGCTCTTTGAGCGGTTTTTTTTCAAATTTGCACAATCGTTGTATACTCCACGCAGACGGTCGGCAATGTGCCGGCTGGAGAGGAGTGTTTCCCTTGAAATATTTGAAATGGCTTGGAAGTGTGATCGTGGCGTGCATGCTCGCGCTTCCTGTGGCTCCCGCTGCGCATGCGACATCGCTGCAACTCGACTCCACCGGGAGCATTCCGGCGTCGATGACGCTCACCTTGAGTGCGTATGACAGCGCAGTCTTCGGCTACCACGTCACTGATGCAGCGGGAACGCTGAACGGATGGACGGTGACGGGCGTGAAGCCCACCAACCCACCGGAGGGCACACCCACGTTGTACGAGGGCATTACCTACAACAACGTCGCCTTCTCGACGAACCCCACAACCTTCTTCTGGGGAGCAGACAGCGTCCTCTTTACGCTTTCGGGCGTGGGCGCACCAGACGTGGCGGCTATCTACATGGTCATAAGCAAGCCGTATCTGCTTGTGCCTGGGGCCCAGGTCGGCAGTATCATGTCCGACGCAACGGTTACCGTTGTGTCGGATAATACCGGTGGCGACACCGGAGGTAGTCCTGGCACGGACGTGCCTGAGCCTGCTTCGCTCGCCCTGCTCGGCAGCGGCCTCCTCGGCCTCGCTATCTTCCGGCGTCGCAACTCGAGGGCCTTCTAGCGCCAGTTCCGCGCTCAGGTGTTCGATCGGCGGCCTCTTGTCCTGCCGTTACGGACTCTCGCCTGAAGGTAACTTTTCTACCGAGCGCTGCAAGCTTTGCTTGCAGCGCTCGTACTCATTGGGGGTCTGCGGCAGACTGTTTTTTAGTAGGCGTGTACGCTTACTAGAGCAGGGTATTCCCAAGAGCGTGCGTTTGCGTAAGCAAGGGCTTTGAGAAAACGACCGCATGAAGTCGTGTCGCTGACTTTTCTTGTTCAATTTGGTAGTGTCAGAGAAGATTGCGGGCAGACGCCAGCAGTAGAGTTTTTTTCAAGCAAAGAGAGGAGAGCTGCTATGGAAGTGACGCGCTGCGCTTTCAAACCTCGCCTAGTGCAAACGGACGGTTCTCTCTTGCCCGTTTTCACCGGGGAAGACGTTTCGTCAGCGGATAGGCTCATGCTCAGAACTCGAAGATGGAAACAACTGAAAGCGAGTGGAGGGCTTTTGCCGGATATTGATTTTTCGTTTGCCGAAGCAGAAGCGAATTCGCTTCTGCAGAGGTCTCCATCGAAAAAGCTCCCGTGTGTAAGCAAGTTCAGTCGCCGGGCGAGAGTGGGGCACGCCTTCGAACAGCTTGAGCGACGACGCATAGACACGATTTCTTTCGTCGACCTTATTCTTCTGCTTCTCTACCAACGAGGTCGCGATAGTCCTTTAACCCATGAGGGTACGAACTTTGCACGCATAGAGCTTTCGGAAGCGCGTTTGGTTGTAAGAATATCCCTCACGCCCTGTCGGTGCGGCATCATAACGATTGCGGACAGTGTTCTCACTCAGGAGGACTTGCAGATGGAAGACAGAATTATTCACGCGCCGCCGCGGCAGCAAGGATAATTAAAATCGGGCGCTCCGCATGCGGAGCGCCCGTTTGCCTTTACTATGACTCGCGTACGCATAGAACAAAACTGACTATTGTCAAATTCTGGTTTCTAATGTATTGTTCTCGTGGATGTTCGATTCTCGGGCATCGTAACTGGGGTGAAGTTCAATGCGGAAATTCTTTCTGGGGGCTCTGGTGGCCCTCGCACTATCTTTCGGCTTCTCGGCCCAGAGGGCCGAGGCCCTGGTTCTGAACCAAGGGGTCAACGAGACCGGCGTCGGGTCGTACGATGGCATCGAGGCTTTTCTGGTGTCGCCGCGCGCGACCTTCATCGGTCTCGGTCTGTCGGCGTTTACCGACGTCAGCTGGTCAGCCACGCTGAACTCGCCCACGTGGGCGCAGGCGGTGGGCAATGCGCTCACCA
>CAYQCB010000035.1:0-4076 GCA_964415875.1 uncultured Candidatus Saccharibacteria bacterium | reverse complement strand
CGTGTACAACTCCTCGAACGGCACCAAGGAGCGCGTAGGACGCATCGTGCGCCTTCAGGCAGACAAGCGCGAAGAGGTGGAGCAGGTCTTCACCGGAGAAATCGCCGCAGCCGTAGGTCTCTCAGACACAAAGACGTCACACACGCTTTGTGACGAGGCCAACCCAATCGTGCTCGAGGAAATTAAATTCCCGGAACCGGTGGTGAGCCTTCGCATTGAGCCAAAAACAAAGGCTGACCAAGAGAAAATGGGTATTGCGCTGCGCAAACTCTCAGACGAAGACCCGACGTTCCGCATCACAAGCGATGAGGAAACTTCGGAGACTATCATCTCGGGCATGGGTGAATTGCACCTCGAAATTCTTGTTGACCGCATGAAGCGCGAGTTTGGCGTTGAAGCAAACGTCGGTCAGCCGCAAGTGGCGTATCGCGAGACTGTTCTCGGCGCTGCCGAGGTGGAGCACAAGTACGTGAAGCAGACTGGCGGCCGCGGTCAGTACGGTCACGTGAAGATCAAGATGAAGAAGCTTGAGCCGATTGACCCAGAGGCGAAAGTCCCAAAGAATGTCACCCGCGAAGACCACTTTGAGTTTATCAACAGCATCAAGGGAGGCGTTATTCCTCAGGAATACATTCCTGCTGTCGAAAAGGGTATTCGTGAGGCAATGTCTCGCGGCGTGCTTGCAGGGTTCCCTATGGTGGATATCTCGGTGGAACTCTACGACGGATCGTTCCATGAAGTGGACTCCTCAGAAATTGCCTTCAAGATTGCTGCTTCTATGGCGTTTCAGGAAGCCGTACAGAAAGCGAAGCCAGTCATTCTTGAGCCAATCATGCGGGTTGAAGTGACGGTGCCGGAACAGTTCATGGGAGATGTGAACGGAAACCTTGCGGGGAAGCGTGGCCAGATTGAGAAAATGGGTAGTCGCGGATTGAACACGGTTATTCATGCATTTGTTCCGCTTTCATCCATGTTTGGCTACACCACCACGCTTCGCTCAATGACCGAAGGTCGCGGAAGCATGACCATGGAGTTCGACCACTACGAAGTCGTGCCGCAAAACGTTGCTACGGACATCATTTCGAGCCGCAAATAATCGCGCAGTGTGATCACACACAAAGATACAGGCCTCGAAAGAGGCCTGTATCTTTGTGTGTGGAAAAGCCTTCAAGGGGCGAGCTGCGTAATGGTACGCTGTGAGCGGTATTACTCTACCGTTATTTTTTAACTCATGCCCAAAAAGATTATTGGTTTCGGTGCGGCGTTCGCACTTTCTGCGGCCTTACTTGCGCCGCTGTCAGCGTTTGCAAGTCTGAGCTCAGGCCAGGTGCAGTCCGTGGTAACAATGCTGCAAGCGTTCGGTGTTGATCAGGCGACTATAAATAGCGTTTCCGCTGCACTCACAGGTTCTGCGGCAACGAGCGCACCGCAATCGTCGTGCATTACGCTTAGCTACAACCTCTACGCGGGGCAAACGGATGCCTCTACAGGCGGGCAAGTTACTCAACTACAGACGTACTTGGGCATAAGTCCTACCACTGGTTACTTCGGTCCTCTGACTGAAGAAGCTGTGCAAAACTGGCAATCTGCCAAAGGTATCGTCACCTCAGGGTCGCCCGACACCACCGGCTATGGTTTTGTCGGGCCGCAGACGCGCTCAGTAATGTCGTGTGGTGGAAATGCTTCGACGGTAGCGTCTAACACCTACACGCCAACGCTCTCGTTTGGCACTAATACGGCCACACCAAGCACAACTTTGACCGGTGGAGGGATTCAAGCGGCGTTTAATCAGAGTTCGCTTAAAAACACCACTAGCAGTCCACTTATTACGGGCATTGCACAGAACATTGCACAGGTGCGCATCGACATTTATGGGCATCAAAGCGTAACGGCTCCGGTAGTAAATGGTGCGTGGAGTGCGCAGGTGGGCGAGGCTCTGCCGTATGGTGTGTACTCTGTGCAGGTGGTTAATCCAGCTACGGGCGCAGTGCTTGCGTCGGGCGCGCTCCAAGTCTCAAGCACCGCAACGACGCAGACCACTCAGACAGGGCAGGTTGCTGTGGTGCCTCCTTCAACAGGTCCAGGTGTCACTGTCACAGTGCCAAATACGAGCATAACGGGAACTGCTCCAACGGCTACAATGAATGCATCGTCGCTTGCTGTAATAGGTGGCTCGTACACCGTCAGTGGAACGGCGGCAAACACGAAGAGCTTGCTCGTCTACATGTTGCCTACCTACTACACGGGCGGTAGGGACTTTGCTAGCATCTCGAGCGCGCCGCACGGATTTGCTGCAAACTCTGTGGTAGTACCACAGGTAAGCCCCGTACCAGTCCAGGCGTGGAACAGCATGTGGTTTGCCTATTTCGGTGCCCCAGGCCCGGTTGGCTCAGTGGTTGCAGTGTATGACGCAAACACGCACGCTCTCCTCGTCTACGGGTATGTAGGTGGAGGTGTTGGAAGCATAGGAAGTAGTGGCGGCGAGAACGGCGGTGGAGAAACCGCAGGCGGAAATGGAGCTCCGGGCGGTGACACCAGCGGACCTTCTGGCCCCTCGGGTGATCAGGCTCAAAATGGCGGGAGCTCGGACTCAGTGAACTTCTAGATTTTTAGCAACACACCGCCGCCCGGAGGGGCGGCGGTGTGTTTTGTGTATAACTTCACAAACGAATCACAGAGCGGGAGTACACTTACCCCGTCTCCTACTACTAAATAACTCCCATCTCACGATGACTCAAAGACTCGCTCAGCTCAGTGCTGCTATCGCGTTCTCTCTGACACTTCTTGTTCCGCTTTCAGCTTCAGCAGCTCTCTCGAGCCAGCAAATCCAGTCCATCATGAGTCTCCTCACTGCCTTTGGCGCAGACCAGAGTGTGATTGCAAACGTGCAAGCATCTCTCACGGGAGTATCTGCGCCAATCACGACGAGTGCTTGTGTGAATCTCTCCTATTCTCTCTACACAGGTCAGACCGATGCGACTACAAACGGAGACGTTACGCGTCTACAGGACTTCCTGGGCGTTACCCCTACGGGCTACTTCGGTCCTCAGACTGAGCAGGCAGTGCAAAGGTGGCAGTCCGCTCACAGCATCGTCTCCTCTGGCTCTCCTGACACGACGGGCTACGGCCTGGTTGGCCCTCAGACGAGTGAGGTAATGGGGTGTACTCAAAATCAGAACCAGAATCAAAACCAACAGTCTTCGAACTTTACGGCCACACCGACAAGCGGCAACTCGCCGCTTACTGTAGTCTTTACGTTTGATAATAATCACTCTGAGACTCTCTATTATGGTGACGGAGCATCTGAAGATCTGTATAAATTAATCCAAAATAGCCCGTCCTCGCCAAGCTACTGTACGATTGCTCCGCACTTCTTCTGTCATGTGACGCACACATACTCTCAGACAGGGACATATACTGCACAACTCGGAAGCCTTACGCAATCAGTCGTAGTGTCTGGACCCAACACAAATCAGCCAACCGCCACCATCGACCAGAGTTCGCTTCATGACACAACTGGAAACCCAACGGTCACTGGTGTCGCAACAAACACGAACGTCGTTCGCGTTGTGTTTGGTGATGGTTATTACGGTACTAAACAAAGTGCTGTGGTAGATGGACACTGGGCGGTCACGTCTCCTAGTGTTCCTAACCAAAAATCCCCCGGTCTACTTATCAGTGTTTACGATAATGTTACAAATACATTACTAACTACTGGCCGTCTTATCATTGACACGGGAGCGATTCCTGGGACTGCAACTATCGATCAGGGCTCGCTCACTTCGAATACCACTCCACCCACAATCACAGGCACCGTGCAGGGCACAACGTCCATTGTTGTTCATGTGATTGGAAGCGATAGCAGCACCATGGCGCCGATAACTAATGGTCGTTGGGCGGTTACGCTTAACGATATTCACACAGCGGGGACATACCCGATTGCAGTATTTGACGAAGACACTGATGGCGTTGAGATTGCGGCCGGCACACTCACTGTTACTGGAAGCCGGTCGACGACTGGCGGAACAATGCCGACTACTGCGCAGATTTCCTCCGAGGTTAGGTTGCTGCAATCG
>CAYQCB010000034.1:0-4494 GCA_964415875.1 uncultured Candidatus Saccharibacteria bacterium | reverse complement strand
CCGCTCCAGTAGAAGCGCCCCCTGTAGTGGCGAGCGTCGCTGCATTTACGGCTGCGCCGGTAGCGGCGTCCGTGAGCGCACCGCTTGAGTATGGCGGCTTTTGGTTGCGTGTTCTCGCAGTGTTTATTGACGGTCTTATTCTCTTTCCGATAAATCTCGTCCTAGTTTTGTCTATGGACGCGCTGGGGTTGCAAGTGATTTCGGGGCTGCTTTCGTTTTTGTTTGTGGTGCTCTACTGCGCCCTGTTGGAGTCTTCTGCTTGGCAGGCTACGCCGGGAAAAAAGATTCTGGGGATGCGCGTGACGGATTTGTCTGGTGCTCGCATATCATTTTTGCGGGCGCTCGCACGCCATGTCTCGAAGATTCTCTCCGCAGTAATTTTCTGCTTTGGATTTATGATGGTTGGGGTGACAAAACGAAAACAAGGTCTCCATGACAAGATTGCAGGAACACTCGTGGCAAAGTCGCGCAGCGCGGGTGCACTTGGTATTGTGTTAGGTCTTATCGCCATTGCGTTGTTTCTCTCATTTTTGGGGTGGACCGTGAAAAGACAAGTTGCCGCAACCTCTACACTGACGCGTTACGCTAGTCTCGATGCTATGCAAGCATCAAATCTCCTATCTACTCAGATTGATTTAGAGATGTACCATGCATCCGAAAATAAATATCCGGATACGCTCAGCGACCTCGTCGGTGCGCCGGGAGTTTCTGTAACGGAGACGGAGTTACAAGACCCGATAACGCACACACTCGACGACTACACAGTAAGCGCAGACCGGCAGTCGTATCGACTTTGCACAGCGCTCAGCTCCACAACAACGCCGTTCTGCGTGGCCTCGCCTGGTGCCGCTGCCACGACTACTCCCTAGACGCCTTGTCTTTGTCTGTAATAACCCTCTTCCGCAGTGCGGAAGAGGGTTATGTCGTTAAGAATTCTATGCGCTCAAAGCCGGCAGCACGCTCTTTGTAGTAGACGTTTGCGCTGAAGTGCTCTTTGCGCGTTGCTTTTGCAAACCACTCACGGTCTGACTCGAGCATTTTCTCAAAGGGTAGGTCACGGAAGTCATACCAACCTGGAATCATGTCGGCCGTTTCCACTGGCTCGCCAGCAAAGGTGTCTGTGTAAAAGACGCGCACACGAAAGTCAGGAGCGCCGTCGTGATGAAAGGTGATGAGTGCAATCTCTTCCAAGTGCGCGGTGTCGAGTGTGATGCCAACTTCTTCCTGTGTTTCGCGTATTACGCACTCAACAGCACTCTCTCCAGACTCGGTTTTCCCTCCTGGGCCGTTCAGTGTCTGGGAGCCGATTTCTCCCTTCTTCTTGAAACCGAGTAGCACCTTTCCGTCTTTAACGATGATGGCGAGGGTTGCCTCTTTCATGGGTTTCTTCCAGTGAACTGAGTAAGTCTTTTCCGAGTATATCCCGCGGTAATGGTCTGTCCACCGCCGTCTCCTCCCGCCGAATATATGGGTTTCGTAAACCCACATATTCGGCGAGGGCTACTCAAGATGCATTTCCTTTTCTGTTTCAGCGGCACGCAGTGCAAGCGCCGGGTAGCGCGAGAGCGAAGCGTCTTCGCGCACCAAACGCGCTGCTTCCGTGCGCGCTGCCTCGACCATCTTCAAGTTGGTAAGGGCTTCCATGGCAATATCGGAGACGCCCCACTGCTTGCCGCCCGTGAGCTCTCCCGCGCCGCGCAGTGCAAGGTCGTACTCGGCGAGCTCGAAGCCGTTCTTGGCCGTCGTAAGCGCCTTCATGCGGTCTTTGGTGGCTTGGCCAAAACTTTCAGGCAGGGCAAAACAGTACGCCTGGTGTGTGGAGCGAATCACGCGTCCGCGCAGTTGGTGCAACTGCGCGAGCCCAAAACGTTCAGCGCCTTCAATCAAAATGACGGTGGCATTCGGCACGTTCACTCCAACTTCGACAACGCTCGTGGCCACCAGGATTTGCGTCTCACCGGACTCAAACTTTTGCATTGACTCCTCCTTTTCCCGCAGCGACATTTTGCTGTGCAAAATACCAATGGTGACACCCTTAAACACTTGTGTCTTGAGACGCTCTGCCTCTGCTTTTACCGACTTCGCTTGTAGTGCAAATTCCTTTTCGGGATCGGGCTCATCAATGCGCGGACAAATCACGTAGGCTTGACGACCGTTTTTGAGCTCACTCCGTACGCGCTCGTATGCACTTTCGCGTTTCTCCGGGCCGCAAACCTCGGTCATGATAGGTTTTCTTCCGGCAGGCATTTCGTCGAGTAGCGACAAGTCAAGGTCGCCATAAATGGTAAGCGCAAGCGTGCGCGGAATCGGCGTGGCCGTCATGGAGAGCAGGTGCGGGGCAATAGTGTCCTTAGTTACCAGTTTCTTTCGATGTACAGTGCCGAAACGGTGCTGCTCATCGATTATGGCGTAGGCGAGGTGCTTGAAGACGAGCGATTTCTCCACAAGTGCGTGCGTGCCGATCACAATGGGAATTTCGCCATTTGCAACCATTTTCTTAAACGCTGCTTTTGAAAGTTTTGCAGACTCTTCGTAGCGCACGCGCGAGGGAAACTTCCGGCACTCGCTTCCGGTAATGAGCCCAATCGGAATCGGGTGATCTTTAAAATAGGAAACAAAGGTCGAGAAGTGCTGTTTGGCGAGAATTTCAGTCGGGCAGAGGTAGGCCACTTGGAGCGTGCCGGCGATGCGCCCTGGCGGCCTTGAGGTCGCCACCAGGTAGCTTGTGGCAGCGGCAACGGCAGTTTTCCCACTTCCCACATCGCCTTCAAGCAAGCGAAGCATGGGGTGTGTTTGTTCAAAATCGGAAACAATGTTTTCAATCGTGCGTGTCTGCGCGCCTGTGGGTGGGAAGGGAAACGACGCAATAAAGCTGTTGAGTGCGACGCGGTCGACTTCAACGGGAAGCGCTTTCTCGCCCACGGCGGCCGCGCGGCGCTTCTGCAACATGAGCTGCAGAGAGAATATCTCTTCGAAGGCAAAGCGTTTTCGGGCGGCCTGGGCATCGCCGAGCTTTAGCGGCGCGTGGATGAAGACAAATGCAGAAGCGAGCGAGGGAAGTTTGTAGCGCTCCAAAATATCTGCGGGTATTGGGTCGACGATTGCTTCGTGCACGCGCGCTTCAATGAGGCGGCGCACGGCGTGCGTAAACCACAGTGACGATACGCCCATGCTTTCTGGGTAAACCGGGTGCAGCGGCACGTCGAGAGGTGTTTCGCCCTTTGAGAACAGTGAGTCGTGTACGCTCTCTGGCAACACTGCGGAACGGTCAACTTCTGGGTTTGCCACGTAGCATTTTTCTCCTGTGCCCGCGACTCTGCCGCTTATTTTTACGACCATGCCGTCGTGGAGCGACTTGGCAATGTAGGGCTGACTAAACCACATGAGCTTCACTTTGCCGGATGCGTCTTCGAGCCACGCTTCTGCCACAGGGCGGCGACTTTTCCAGGTTTTGCGTGTGGTCGGCTTTCTAATGGTGCCGTAGAGGGTGACGGTTTCTCCAGAGGACACGTTTGCCACCGTGCCTGTTGGTCCGGCGTTCTCGTAGCGAGCGGGAAAGTGGTAGAGCAAATCACGCAGCGTGCGCACGCGCAGGCGAGAGAGGGCGCGTTTCTGGTCCGGTTTTAGCCGGGGGAACAGCTTTTCAACAGGGGTCGCTGGAATCACGTCTGTAGTATACTCGCACTACTATGGACACCAAAAAAATACTTTCAGCATATATGAAGCAGGGCGCGCGCATTGAGACTAAAGGGCGCGTGAAGCTAAAGAAGAAAGAGGACATTTCCCTCTGGTACACGCCAGGCGTTGGAGCTGCTTCTACACACCTGGGCGCGCACCCGAATGACGCTCGCAAGATGAGCGTAAAGAAGAATTCTGTCGCCGTTATCTCTGACGGCTCGGCGGTGCTCGGCTTGGGGAACATTGGTCCCTATGGCGCTCTGCCGGTCATGGAAGGGAAGGCACTTATTTTCAAAGAGTTCGCCGGTGTCGACGCGTGGCCGCTTGTTCTCGACACGCAGGACGCAGACGAAATCGTGCGCATTGTGAAAGCAGTTGCGCCCTCTTTTGGCGGCATAAATCTCGAAGACATTTCCGCGCCGCGTTGTTTTGAGATTGAAAAGCAACTTGTGGAAGCACTCGACATGCCGGTTATGCATGACGACCAGCACGGTACGGCAATCGTGGTGCTTGCGGGGCTTATAAATGCAGCGAAGGTGGTAAAAAAGAAGCTTGAGACACTGCGCGTCGTAGTGACGGGTGCTGGGGCTGCTGGCACTGCCGTTGCAAAACTGCTCGTAGCGGCGGGTATAAAAGACGTAGTGGTGGTTGACCGCACTGGTATCATTGTCTCGACACGTGGCGACCTCTCGCCGCACAAAGCAGAGCTTGCGAAGCTCACCAATCCGCGCAAAGTGTCGGGTTCTCTTGCAGAGGCGCTCACAGGCGCAGACGTGGTGGTGGGAGTCTCGGGCAAGGGCGCACTCTCTGTGGAAG
>CAYQCB010000033.1:0-4838 GCA_964415875.1 uncultured Candidatus Saccharibacteria bacterium | reverse complement strand
ATTGGCGACTACATGAGCCGCCACCGGGGCGACAAGAACATCAACGAATTAAAAACCTATTTCAATAGCGTGATTGACTGGGCTTCCAGCATCTTTATGGACGTGGAAAGTGAAATGCGAGGGCTTGAGTGGGGTCGCTTGTACGAGGAGTATCACAAAAAAGCGTATGACCCAAAAAAGACTGCTGCCGAAGTTCGCAAGCTTTATGCCGACCCGTATGTGAAAAATCGTAAAGGCGTTTTCGAGTACATTCTGGGTGGCTCTAGCGACACTAAGTTGCTAGAGGTACGCGTGTTTGATGAGATGACCAAGAAGGCAGTGTATGCCACGCAAACAGCAGCAGCGGAAAAGAAGCACATTTCAAATTGCTCCCACTGCGCTATGGGGCACGACGCCAACAAAGATAAGATCTGGAAACTGGACGAAATGGACGCTGACCACGTGGCGGCTTGGAGCAAGGGCGGCAAGACGAGCATTAAAAACTGCGAAATGCTCTGCAAGACCCACAACCGAGCTAAAGGAAATCGGTAAACTCTTTCTGCATAAGTAAGTGCTACAGTTTCGTTATGAGGAGTAAGGCATTTTTGATCCTTGGCGGAGCAGTAATTGTGGGGATAATTTTCGTGGGAGCGGCTCTTGCAGTGAGGGCCAGTCTCTTGTCGGCTGGTGCTGTTCACCGCCCTGTGAGCGGCACAGGAAAAGAGACTGCACCTGGTGAGTGGAGCAGGTGTGACCCCGCAACAACGTCTACTGACTGTGCGACAGTGACGGCGTCGTCGACGACAGTGCAATCACTCGTAGAGCTCTCTTCAGCCACGTCGTACACGGAAGTGGCAGAGACAGATCAATCGGGGAAGATTGACGATCACTTGGTTGTGGACAATACGCTGAAGAACATAACCTTTTGCAGTGGTCTCACGCTGAGAACTCGACAGATATTTATCGATGGTGTGGACGTGGGGCAGCGCATAGCGCAGCTTGCGTCGAGTGATCAGATGGGGCGTGCTGCAAACGGCGACTCCATCGGGGAAGGTGTGTGTAACAGCCTGCCGCACAACGTAGCCTACATAAAGGGCATATTACGCATGCCTGACGTGACCCTATTTCAAACTGGTGATCCGAGCACTCCGGGCGAGAACTATCGTGTGTCTCTGGGCAGCTTGGTCTTCGCCATAAATCCTACGAGTGGCGAGATATTCATGGTGAGCGCGTATGACGGTAGTACATTGACTAGAGTGGGTACCTTGAAATAAGGACGCTACGTAGTCAAATGGTTTTCAGATCGATTCTCTATAGCTTCTCGTAAGACACTTTCGCTCACGGTGGCCGCTGCAGCCGCCGTGAGCGAAACGAGGATTATAAAAAGGCCTACGGCGCTTCCGCCGGCAATGTCGTCTTTGCCGCGCTGCACGAGGAAGAGATACAGTTCTCCGCCCACCACAAAGGCGGCGACGGTGAACGCACAGTATCTCAAGGTTCGCAGTGCCTTCCTCGCAGCCGGAGAAAGTGCATCGCCGCACTTTACATGGCCAAGAAATGCGCTGGCTTGGTAGAGTGCTGCGAAAAAGGGAATCGCTGCGACGTAGGCGTAGGCCAAGAAAAGATCCTTGAAATACATGGCAAAAAGCGTGGCGTGCGCATTTCGACCTTCAAGGTGAGGCTCCCAAAGCAAAAGGAAAAGGGCGAGGGTGCCAAAAAGGATGATGATGGTCTGAAGAAACAGGATTGGGGCTTTTTTCATAAATAGGTCTTGGGCTTGCAGATGCATGAATATCTCCGGGGTGCGCGTTGTTTGTCGATTGTGAGCGTCCTTAACAGCGATAATAAGAGCTTGGTGTGCAAGGTTTCTTTTCCAAAGCACGGGAGATGAAAGAAATTAGTCCTGTACAATAGAATAACGTAATTATCTACGTTATTCGTGACTGCCTGCAACACAATTGTTATCGCGAGCTGGGCTGCTTTCCTTTTTATACGAGCTGGCGGCGCGTTTAGTGCAAAGTGTGACGTGAGAAAGGGCAGTCTGGTGAGCGGGTGGTCTCGATTTTTCATGCTGCGGGCAATCGCTGGGGCCACTTGCAGTAACGCACTTGAAGACAGGTGGGGATAACCGATCGGTGCGTGTTGGTGCGTGTGATACATTGATGAGCATCTATGAGTACTGGGAAAGCTGCTCGCGCAAAAGTGCCGGCTACAGCAGTGGCCGGCAAAAAAATGCTGCGCAAGCGTCCTGCGTGGGTGACGAGCAGTGAAGAGGAGCTGTGTCCCACGTGCTTTAAGGCAGTGGGGGACAAAAACCGCTACAAGCTCATCTGTCTGTTGGGTAAATCGCCAACGGGGGTGCCCGTGCGCGCGCTCACAAGACAATTGAAGCTCACGCAACCGACCGTGACGCATCACTTGAACGTGCTTCGCTCGGTAGACGCTGTGGCGAGCGAGAGTCGCGGTCGTGAACACTTGTATTCGCTAAAGCGAGAGGCGCACTGTTTTGCAGAGTGTAAAATCCCGTTTTCATAAACATATGCTCTGGCTACTTTCGTTACTTTCTTACATCTTTGTACAGACGCTTGGTCTGGCCATTGCTTTCTCTGCTGCAGGAGTGCTCCTCTACATCATTTTGCGCCGATTTCACTCGCGGCTTGTGGCTTCTTTACTTATTTTGCTGTTCGTCGGAGTTTCTATATTTTTTTACATTCCAAATGGCTTACCAAGGGGGTTGGAGTACCCAGCGTTTCTCACTACCTACGGCCCTTCGTCTTCGCTCGGCCTGCCATTTAGTAACGTCCTCAATTTTTTCTGGCATTTCGACGACTTTGAAAAAGTGGCAGATATTGCGCGTGATCCAAACGACATTCCGCAGCCCATTACCCGCACTGCTACTACGACGGATTACATAGATATCACCGCTAAAGAAGTGATTTCAGAGCTAGCCCCTGGCGTGTACTTTAACTTCTGGACCTTTGATGGAAAGGTTCCTGGGCCCTTTGAGCGAGTCATGGTGGGGGACACGGTGGTGGTTACTTTCCACAACGACGCAACGAGCTTGCACCACCACACTATAGATTTTCACTCCGTTATTGGCCCGGGCGGTGGCGCTTCGGTGCTCATGGCTCAACCAGGCGAGACAAAAACGCTCACCTTTACGGCGCTTCATCCGGGCTTGTTTGTGTACCACTGTGCTGAACCAAATGCAGCAAACCACATGGCGCACGGACAGTATGGGCTCATGTTGGTGGAGCCTAAGGGCGGCCTGCCGAAGGTAGATAAAGAGTTCTATGTCATGCAGGGTGAGTTTTACACGACTGGCACGCTTGGCAAGCAGGGGTTGCAAATTGATGACACAGGCGCAATGCTCGAAGGCAAGCCGCAGTACATAGTGTTTAATGGCCGCACGGGTGCACTCACTTCCACCACAACGAATGCCATGAATGCAGCCGTTGGCGAGACGGTGCGCATCTATTTCGGCAATGGCGGTGTCAATTTAATCTCATCGTTCCATGTTATTGGTGAAATCTTTGATCACGTATATGACCAAGGGTCTTTGACGAGCACGCCCCTTACCGACGTGCAAACAACTCTGGTACCAGCTGGCGGAGCCACTGTCGTGGACTTCACCGCTCGTGAACCCGGCAATTACACACTGGTTGACCACGCGCTTGCGCGCACCGACAGAGGCGCGTGGGGTGTGTTGCATGTGAGTGGCCCCTCCGACCCGACGATATTTAGCGGTGTCCAGCAACCGATGGTTGGTCACTAGGGGCAAGCGCAACTCAAGGGCGGACGCATGTGCGACTTCCTGAGCGTCTTTGTGGCGCAGTGGTATAGTCGAGTAGCACCGTGCACTATGGATAAACCAAGTATCTTTACCATCGGTCACTCAACCCACACCATCGGAGAGTTCGTCGCGCTTTTGCGCGCACACAAGGTGAAAACTGTCGCTGACGTGCGGACCATACCCAAGTCGCGCCATAACCCGCAATTCAATGAGGAGGAGTTGAAGCTTTCCTTGCGGAGGGCGCGCATTGGCTACAAACATCTAGAAAAGCTGGGAGGCTTGCGCCACGCGGCTAAAGACTCTAAAAACATGGGCTGGCACAACGTCTCTTTCAGAGGGTATGCCGACTACATGGCGTCCGAGGCGTTCGCTCAGGGACTTGCAGAGTTGCAGGCAATGGCTCGAGCGCGCACGACGGCAGTTATGTGCGCAGAAGCGGTGCCGTGGCGCTGCCACCGATCGCTCATAGCCGATGCGCTCACCAAGAAAGGCTTTCAGGTGAGGGACATCATGAGTCGAACTTCTGCGACGAAGCACCGCCTCACACCGTTTTTAAAGATGAAAAAAGGGAAACTAACCTATCCCGCTCCTGCCGCATGATCCATCACACCTACAAGAATGCGCAGATTCTTTTTGTGGGCATCAATCCGCACCCGGGATCGTTTCGGCGTGGGGTGCCATTTTCCAATAACAAGCTGTTTTGGTACCTGCTTTCAGACGCGGGTTTGGTACAGGAGACTAGAGACGAGCTGCGTGACGATGTGCGGCTAAAGCACATGTACACGGAAAAATTTACTGCCGTGTATGGACTGGGTCTCGTAAATATCATAGACCGACCCACGCCAGACGTTACTAGTCTTAAGAAAGGCGAGGAGTTGCCGGGGCGCAAAAGAATAGCGCGCATTATCACTGCAGAGACCCCTCGCGTCGCCTGTTTCATCGGTCGAGTGACGTACGAAAAGTACATTGGCTCTAAAGATTTTACGTTTGGCTGGCAGGAGCGTATTGGCGCTACAAAAGTGTTTGTTATGCACTACCCGCTGCGTGGCGAGGCGAGTGTGCGAGT
>CAYQCB010000032.1:1877-7721 GCA_964415875.1 uncultured Candidatus Saccharibacteria bacterium | reverse complement strand
AAGCACCGCTTCTCATTTATCCTTTGGGGGCCGCCCGGAACAGGGAAGACCACTATTGCCCGCATCTATGCAAAAGCCCTCGAGGCAGACCTATATGAACTTTCTGCGGTATCTGCAGGCAAAGACGACATTCGTCGCATCATAGAAGGCACCGCGGAGAGCGTCCAGAAGTCTTCAGCTGCGCGGCGCGGGAAGTTCGGCGAAGGAGACGTACTGACTGGTACGGCGAATGAGCCGGACGGGACCCGCAACAAAGCAGATGAGGCTTCGGGGCGCTCTCGCAGCAAGGTTTTATTTCTCGATGAGATTCATCGTTTCAATAAGGCGCAACAGGATTTTTTACTGCCCTACGTAGAGAGCGGGGAACTGACGCTTATAGGCGCCACGACAGAGAATCCCTCGTTTGAGGTTATTTCGCCACTTCTCTCACGCGCCCGAGTTTTCGTGCTCGAACCACTCTCAGAAGACGCTCTGAAACAAATCATTAAGCGTACGAAACTGCCGGTGAAAAAGGACGCTGTGGAGTGGTTGCTCAACTACGCACGGGGTGATGCGCGAAAAATGCTCGGCATGCTCGAGAGTGCAGAGAGTCTCTACGGAGAAATTACAACTGACTCTCTGACGCAAGCACTCGAATCGCCGCACTTGCGCTACGACAAAAAGGGTGAGGAACACTACGACACCATTAGTGCCTTTATAAAAAGCATGCGCGCCTCACAGGCGGACGCTGCGCTCTACTACCTAGCGCGCATGGTGGAAGCAGGGGAGGACCCACTTTTCATTGCGAGGCGCATGGTGATTTTCGCCTCGGAGGACATTGGTCTCGCGCTGCCCACGGCACTCGTCGTGGCAAACGCTGTCTTTCGATCATGTGAGACTATTGGCTACCCAGAGTGCGCAATAAACCTTGCTCACGGCGTGGTGTACCTCTCACAGGCGAAGAAAGACCGGAGCGCTCATGACGGTTTGCGTGCTGCTCAGCAAGACGTGCGAAGTTTTGGGAATCTCTCCGTGCCAAAGAAGATACGTAATGCGCCCACAAAGCTCATGAAAGACCTCGACTATGGAAAGGGGTACGAAAAATACGATGATGAGTCGTTTTTGCCTGAGAAACTGAAAGGGAAGCGGTATTTGCAATAAAGAACTCAGTCATGTGTCTGTGGTATACGCTACACTGGCAAATAAGTGTATGTGTGCTATAATAGAAAAAGGAGGACAAAACAATGGGCACCGATTTGGTCGCACCGTTTCTTTCGCTGGTCAGCGAGCTGCGCGGGGAGACCGTGGGGCCCGCACTACCGCGTGGCCCTACGCTTTCGGACTCTCTGTACGCGAAGATTTTGGCAAGCTTTATACTAAGCCTGCCAGAGGACCCTCGCGACAGAGGGGAGAGGGTAAAAGACTACTTTTCAACGCACCAAGAACTGGGTGCGTGGCTCCAAAAAAGACTTGCCGAGGAGCCCAACAGACTAAAGATGTTGGTGCGTATGGAGCTCCGCAAAAAAGAATCGCTTTCTCGAACTCGGGCGCTGCCGCACTAGGCAGCGCCTTCTTTCATGATTGCATCAATCTGCTGCTCAATATCACGCATATCAAGCTCGGCAATAATTGATAAAGAAGGAGCTCTACCCCAGTGATTTCTTCCATCTCTTTTGTGAGAACTCGATTCGCCTATTTCAGCACGAACAACGTACAAATAATTCCCGGGCTTTTTCTTGTAGCGATTTAAATAATCTTCACTATAGTAAGCCATGCGCACATTGTTGTTCGTGGTATCAGGACCATTGTCTCTGTCATCTATTTCAGAACCTTTAATAGTCCACGCCAGTGCGCCGTCCTGTGCAATTGTTTTCTGAATTTGTTTGGACGAGAGATGATACCCAAGCGTGAAACCATATTTTTTGTTTTTCTCGAGAATATCAAGCACCATTTCTTTTGGAGTAGTCTTTTTGGCATCAATAGCGTCCCGGTACTTTTTAAACAAGCGCTCACGCAGTTCAAATGGAATCGCTAAAACCATTTTTTGGTCTTCAGTGGACAACTGTGCAAGTGCTGTTGCCAGTTCTTCTATTTCTTCAGGTTCGAACTCACTTTCTTCCAACGACTCGCGCATGCTCTCAAGCAATGCCGACTGTACAAGTGAATCGAAGGCAAATTCTCTTCGCGATTCGACTGACTCACTCTTCTCGGCAGGGACCGTGTTTCTAAACTTTCCGACGCCTTCCATCATATACACCAAAGTATAGCAAAAACCGCCCAGAACAGGTATTCGGGCGGCTTTTGTCTCTGCAATTACTATTTTACTGCGTCTTTGAGTGCCTTTGCAGGACGGAACTTCGCCGTGCGCGTTGCTGCAATGCGAATGGTTTCACCCGTGCGAGGATTGCGGCCCTCACGAGCTGGGCGTGCCTTCGTGGCAAAGATACCAAGACCAGCAACTGAAACCTCCTCACCCGACTTCAAGCTCGAAACGATGGAGTCAATAACCGTTTCTACTGCGCGTTCAGCGTCCGCCTTCGTCGAACCGAGAACACCATGCACCTTGTCGACAATGTCAGCCTTGTTCATGATTTTTTGCTTACTACTAATCCCCGCAACACGCACAGCACTCGGGCATGAGGAAAGTATAGGAAACTGGCCATTTTATGCAATAGGGCACGTTTTTAGTGGGGGATAGACAGAAAAGCGCCCGCGGCGCGAGCCGCGGGCGCTTTTCGCACACCCATTAACGCGCAAACTCTACAACTCTGTTTTCGCGCAAGATATTCACCTTTATTTCTCCCGGGTAGCGAAGCTCTGACTGAATCTTGGCGGCAATGTCACGCGCCAGAGCGTGCATGGCCACGTCAGACACCTTCCCTGGGTTAACAAATACGCGAATTTCCCTGCCCGCTGCAATGGCGTACACTTTTTCGACCCCCTTAAAACTCAAGGCAAGGCGCTCGAGGTCACCCAAGCGCTCGAGGTAGCGGTCAACAGTGTCGCGCCGCGCTCCCGGGCGACCTCCAGAAATAGCATCGGCCACCTGCACCACAACCGATTCTATCGTCTCATACGGAAATTCTCCGTGATGCGACTGCATGGCTTGAATGATGCGCGTGTCCACGCCGAATTTCTCCAAAATACGCCGACCAATTTCTACATGTGTCCCCTGAACCTCATGGTCTACTGCTTTACCAATGTCGTGCAGAAGCGCTCCCGCACGCGCCACCGAAGGGTCAGCACCAAGCTCCGTAGCGAGCATTCCTGCAAGGTGAGCCATTTCAATCGAGTGCTGCAACACATTTTGACCGTAACTGGTGCGGAAGTAGAGGCGGCCCAGGAGGGCGACAAGCTTCGGATCGAGACCGATGACTCCGGCTTCGTACGCCGCTGCCTCGCCTTTTTGCTTCACGAGCTCAGCGATATCCGCACGCGTCTTCTCGACAACTTCTTCAATTTTTGCCGGTTGAATGCGACCGTCAGCAATGAGCGTTTCGAGCGCAATCTTCGCAATGTGTCGGCGCAGAGGATCAAAAGACGAGAGCGTTATTTTATCCGGCGCTTCATCAATAATCACGTCAACTCCCGTCATGCGCTCAAACGCCTTAATGTTGCGCCCCTCCTTGCCAATGACCTTACCCTTTACTTCCTCTGAAGGAATATGCACGGAGAGCGACATAAGTTCTGCATTTACGGCGTTGCCGAGACGGTGTATTGCGGAAGTGAGAATACTGCGCGCTTTGTCTTCGAGGCGTTCGCGGCCGTGCGCTTCCAACTTTTGGATGCGGAGCAGGATGGCGTCCTCGTACACCTTTTCCAGTCCCGAAAAAAGCTCTTCGCGAGCACGCTCGACAGAGAGGTGCGCCACCTTTGCCAACTCTTTCTGCCGCTCCTCCGTAAGGACACGGGATCGTTCCAGTGCGCGGACAACTTCTTGCTCACGAGCTCGCACCTCGCTTTCTTTCTCATCCAAATCTCTTTGGCGCGAGTCTAAGAATCCTTCTCGCTGCGCCACACGTTCTTCGCGTACTACGACTTTCTCTTCGCGCTCTTCCACGCTCTCAAGGCGCTCCGTCTCTATGACGGCGCCGCGGTACTCGGCTTCGGCGATGATTTTGGCGGCCTGCTCCTTTGCCTGCAGAATCTTTTGCTTGGTGTCTATTTCAACCGACCCGCGCCGGGCAAGCCCAATAAGCACGCGCAAGACGTACCCGAGAGCGACACCGCCGGCGCCGGAAAGCGCGAGGAAGATTAATATGATTTCGAGTGACATACGGCCCAAAAGTGATTATTCCCGTAACGGGAGTTAAAAGACAACCTACCTGACAATCAGCGGATCAATCGCGACAGGGAAAGGGGTACGGCGTACTTTGACACTATCACAAACGGCATTTCTCTGCGTGCAGCGACGAAAAAGGCCCGGAAGAGGGCCTTTTTCGTCGCTGCACCTTGACCGACGCTCGCTACGGCGCCTTGTACACCTGGTCTACGATTCCGTACTTTTTAGCCTCCTCTGCAGTCATAAAGAAGTCGCGATCCATGTCCTTCTCCACTTTTGTGAGTGGCTGGCCGGTATTTTTTGCGAGAATTCTGTTAAGACGTTCACGAATCTTCAAAATCTGCTTCGCTGTAATTTCAATGTCAGCCGCTTGACCCTCCGCGCCACCGTGAGGCTGATGAATCATCACTTCAGCATTTGGGAGCGCAAAACGCTTCCCCTTCTCTCCTGACGAGAGAATGACTGAAGCCATGGATGCGGCCATACCGACGCACACGGTCGTAATGCTCGGCTTTATGTGATTCATGGTGTCGATAATGGCGAGACCAGACGTCACCACGCCTCCAGGCGAGTTTATGTAGAGCGAAATGTCCTTTTTTGGATCTTCCACTTCGAGAAAGAGGAGCTGCGCGATGATTAGGTTTGCCACGTCGTCGTCTATAGGGCCGCCCAAGAAGATAATGCGATCCTTGAGAAGGCGCGAGTAGATGTCGTAGGCACGTTCGCCAAATTGACTTTTCTCAATGACCATTGGCACCATCATCGACGAGCGTACTTGAGTGTTTGCGTTCATGTGCGTGAAATAGTGAGTCTAATAATCGGTAGTGCTACTCATGTCTGGCGGCAAATTGTTTTCACTAGTGCGCTTGCCCCAAGCGTAAAACGCTCCAACGACGATCATGACTAAGATAATGCAGATGGAAATAACCGCTCCCCACGACTGGCGTTCACGAGAGGGGAGCCCAGCGCGAGAGTCCTGCGGGACTTCTTCCATACGCTATACTTTTTTTTGTTTCTCCTGGTACAGCGTGCGCGAACGCTCAAATGCCGCCTCGGCCGCCGCTTTGCCTTCAAAAGCTCCCACCTGCACTTCTTTCTTTTGGATTTGCTTGTAGGTGCCAAAGAAGTGCGCAATCTCCTTGAGGAGGTGGGGATTGACGTCCTCCAAGTCGAGTATCGTTGCAAAGCGCGGATCTCCCACAGGAACGGCAAGTATCTTCTCGTCGGCCTCGCCGCCATCGATCATGTGCATGATGCCGACAGGACGCGCCGGTACAAGTATGCCGGGGAAGAGCGCGTGCGTGGTGAGTAACACCACGTCAAGCGCGTCACCATCGTCCCAGAGCGTTTGCGGCACAAAGCCATAGTCAAACGGATAATCCTGCGCGCTATGCATGACACGGTCAAGCTTTATGATGCCCGTTTCCTTGTCGATTTCGTATTTGTTTTTTGAGCCTTTTGGAATCTCAACTATCACCTGCATGTCTTCCTTTGTTCCCGGATCGATGTCGTGCAATAAGTTCATAGTAAGAGCAGTATAGCGCGCGAGCTTTGCGACCCGCAAGAACTAATCGTCTTTTGCC
>CAYQCB010000032.1:0-1777 GCA_964415875.1 uncultured Candidatus Saccharibacteria bacterium | reverse complement strand
CCCGCCGAGACAATGTCGATATTCCAAAGCGTGAGCTTCGCCGCAAGGCGCACATTTTGCCCGCCACGACCTATGGCAAGTGACTGTTCGTCCTCAGAAACCGTCACGGTTGCGCGATGATTCTCTTCGTCAAGCACGACGCTAATAGGAGTGGCCGGCGAGAGAGACTCTTTCACAAAGAGGTTTGCGTCTTCGCTCCACTCGATAATGTCAATGCGCTCACCACCAAGCTCGCTCATGACAATGGAAACGCGCACACCGCGTTGTCCAACGAGCGATCCCACCGGATCCACGTGCGGGTCCGAAGAGAGTACGGCAATTTTAGTACGGCTCCCCGGCTCGCGCGCAATTGCCTTTACTTCAATCGCTCCGCTCGCCAGCTCTGGAGCCTCCTGCTCAAAGAGTTTCACTACGAATTTCGGGTGCGCGCGCGACAGACGCAGGTACACACCGCGGAAACCCTCGTCGACCGAGTACAAGTACGCACGTATGCGCTCGCCCATACGGTAGCGCTCGCCTGGAATCTGCTCTTCGTAGGGAATGATACCAGTGGTGCGGCCTAGGTCGACAAAAATCGCACCGCGCTCAATGCGCTGCACAATACCGCCCACAATCTGGCCTTTTTTCTCACCAAACTCCTCCATCATGGAGAGTTTTTCCGCTTCTCGGACTTTTTGAATCACCACCTGCTTTGCCGTTTGCGCAGCAATGCGGCCAAAGTCGTCCTGCGGCTCAAGCGGGAAGACAATCTCCTCACCAAGCACCGCGCCGCGCTTTATGAGTCGCGCATTCTCGAGCAACATATGCTTTTCAGAATCGAAGCGCGGAAGTTCGCCCTCGCGGAGTACTTCCTCGTGCTCTGTATGATAGGGCTGCGCGTGATGCTCTTCCGGGGCCTCTTCACCGTCCTCGCTGAAGCGTACCGTCGTGTTGTCTACGACGGTCTTCACCTGCTCAAAGGAAATGGTGCCGGTGTTGAGATCGAGACGAGTGCGAACAACTTGCCCGCGCTTTCCGTACTCGCGCTTGTACGCAGTTGCCATGGCACTTTCTATCGCCTCAATCATGGTCCCTCTGCTGATACCGCGCTCCTCGAACTCTCCGAGCACAGCATGTATGGTTTTTAGGTCAATCATATGGAATATGTATGTCTAGCTAATGGTCCTATGGTAACAAAGAATGCCCGCGTTGCGGACATTTCGTTGCTAACATAATACCAGGTCTGTAGAGGGCGTCAATACCTCCTCGCAAATAAAAACCACCCCCGCACCGAGACTCCTTTTGGAGTCTCGGTGCGGGGGTGGGAAGGCCTTAGTGGACAGTATACGAACTTTCTGGCACCAGGCAGGCGATGCCAAGATGGGCCCGTACGAGCTGTGCAACCTGGGCCTTGAGGGCGCGGAACGCTGCCACATCTGCGGCATACGCAGTCACGGTCACGGTGCGCGCGCCGTAAGCGAGCGACGTTGTCCGCACAGCGAACCCGCACTGTCGTAGTGCGACCTCGAGCGCCTGCGCGCTCTTGATCGAGACATGCCGGCACGTTTCAGCGTGCAGATAAACTTCGACGTCTGCGTAGCCGAGAGCAGGACCACGACAGGCGCGCTGGTTCTCAAAACTCGCAACGATCACTTGGTTTGCCACGTTTTTCCCCTAACTTTTTAAAAGGACGACGCTAGCTGCCACTAGTATAACACATTTATAAAAATTGCAAGTGTTTCTCGCAGTCGCGCCTTGCTAGTGGTTGTACGGCCATTCCGCAGCTTATTAAGACCTT
>CAYQCB010000031.1:1496-7783 GCA_964415875.1 uncultured Candidatus Saccharibacteria bacterium | reverse complement strand
TCCACCCGTCCGAGGTGTCGTTAATGCGCAGGTCATAGGAGGTGTCCGTAGGGCCTCCAGTCCAGGAGACTTGGGCAGTGGTGTCGGTGCAGGAGCCAGAGAGATTGGTTGGAGGTGTGGGCGGTTGTGTTCCAGGGTTGGACGGAGGCCCTGAAGGAGGAGTTGTTGGACATGCGTCGTATATGACTGGGCAGAGTGCAGAAAACACTCCAGTTAAATTACAGTTCTTGTGGCTCGGTTGTGGATTCCCGTCAGGACAGGTGGGAGCAGATAGAGGAGGTGCTGTGGGCGTGGTGCAAGGGCCGTATGTGGTGTAGCAACCACCACCTGCGTTTTCGGATTGGCATACAAAATTAGATGGAGCTAGTGAGCCATCGGGACAGGTGGGGGCTGCGGTTTCAGTGGGAGTGCCGGTGCCGCCGATGCTGCCGCCAGAGTCATTTCCACCACCACAAAAACCATTGCAGCTGGCGTCAATGCCCTCGGGTTCGCCGTACGCACTATGAGATTGGTCGAGTGCCCCTCCTACAGACCCTCCACTCGCGCTATCGTCCGTCCCTCCCCCTGCATTACTGCCACTTGCTCCGCCCGCTCCAGTACCGTTGGCATCACTCCCCTCTCCATTTGGGCCTCCCGATCCATAATCCGCATGTGCTACTCTAACAATAGACAACGCGTCAACGACGCTCAGAACGGCACCACTATGCACCGTGAGAGTAGTGATAAGAAACCCTCCACAGAGTAAAAAGGCGAGTGTGTATGCCCCAAGACGCATTGGTTTAATTAAAGCACGAGTCTGCGCCGCGACACGCGGCTGGGGTACTGTACTGTGCATAACAAAACAGGCCGCACACTCAAATAATACAAAGATGGTGCATGAGACGGTTCGTATAATCCAGTGAATACCAAAGAGCCGCGCACGTGCGTGCGCGGCTCAGGCAACTCACCCAGTTGGAATTGGTGCAAACACCAGCCCCTGCATGATTTTTTCCAAACGACTCTCATTATCGACACTCGAGTTTTGCGGAGCATCTATCGATACGATGGAATACCGCTTTTCTGTCTCGTGATACCACACTCCGAAACTTACTAACGCGAAGCGTATCTCCTGATGCCGGTACGTCACTGTGCAAGACTTGAATACAGAGTTTCTCATTTGGGGCTTGAACTTGACCCCCCAAACCCACTTGCAGTAGAAGAAAACGTCCCCTTCATCTGCAATGACCTTGTTCACCAGGTAGTTTTCGACTCCCTTGTCACTGACTTGCGCACCTCTGATTATGACTGCCAGATGGCTCGGTCCAGTCATCACTCCCCACGGCGAACCCACTTTGTGGGGCGGCATTACTGCACGATACCCAGCAGCCACCTGTTGCAGAGTTCCGGGCAACGTATCTTGCGAAAACGTAAACCCCGTCACTCGTGACATATCCTGGAGAGCCTTCGCACCCGAAGCGTCTTCCAGTTCCTGTGCCTGCAGCGGGATAGCTATGGCAATAAACACCAAGCATGCCGCCGTAAACCACAGAGCACGCGCACACTTAACGATACCCATTTCCGTCTCCTGCGTTGTACAGGTGGCACCAACACCACCATCTCTTTCCTTTTTAGCACGTACACGCCCCTGTGACCATGGGTTTCCCTCCGGGACAAGTACTACACCAAGAACTGCGGCTCTACTTACCCCATCCACTCAAAAAGAGCGACTTCACCTCAAACCCAGAAAGACTTTGCACCAGCTGTGGAGAACCACTTCCGATAGGCTGCACGGTGAGTCTCGCATTGGAAGGAGTGTTGCTTGCAAGATCCATAGAAATATAGGCAAGGTACTGATTATCTGGCGAAAACTGCGGCCACATTGCCGTAGCGCTAATGTCCTGCACGAGATGTCCTGAAAATGGTGCCCAAGAATCAACATGCATAACATATACATGACCTTTGTCGGGAATCGTCCACGCAATCATGGAGCCGTCCCGTGAAATGGCAAAGTGGTCTTGTATGGCCGTGGTACCTCCGTCGACTCCCCAAATCTTTTCAGGCGTTGAACTGGCCACGAGCGATGCCATGTAGAGACCGTCATTGCGCAGCACCACTACTGACTTTCCGTCCGGTGTGAGGGCAGGGAGTGAGCCAACGGTTATAAATTTGCCGCTGTCTTTCTTCGTGAGCAGAAAGATGCCCGAGTCACTTGGAGCGCTTGTTAGCCCCTTACTGTAGGTGCGGCCTTCATACACGATTTCTCCCAGGGCGCTCGAGTACTGCGGAAGTCGCTTCCACAGCGCACCTGTTTCTGAAAGCTGTGTCGTACTCCCAGTATTTAGCAATTTAAAAATCTGTGGAATTTTAAGATACTTCCCTCCCCCAATGTCGTTAGACACGTACAGAATACCGTCAGGAGCAACTGTCGGTGAAAGGTTTAAGCCTGTGCCGGTACCACCAATCTTTGTGAGTATCTTTGTAGACACATTGAACGAGTAGATGTTTGACCCAGGGGCAGTGGTGGGCTGCATTGAGAGGTAGAGGGTGCCGGTGGGTGGCGTGCTCGAAAGCGCAGCACTGTGTCTAGCTGCATTCCACGCAAAGAATGCTTCTCCGAGGATAAGCAATGCTAGAAGTGTAAAGAGCGTTAGTGCGAGCCAGCTTGAGTGAGGGTTTTGCATAGGCGAAGGAGTCATTTCGCGAGAGGCTTGGGAGCCGAGAGTATCCATAGTGGTATTAAAACACGAGCCGACCACTCTCGAAAAGTTCTCCACACGCAAACTGTCAAATACATCGAGAAATCTCGAGTAGACGCAGCATTCCCCGAGAGCACTCCTGTGACTCTCTTATTTTCGCCACTGGTGCGCCCTGATTCTCTTACGAAGCATTCAACTGATCGATGAGTTGCTGGAAAGTGTTAGCAAAACCCATGACACCGTCACCATAGAAAGAATACGCGGGGTTGCTGGCACCGCCCCATCCAGCAAAGTAGCGCAGCGCAGCAAGACGCTCTGCGGCAGGAGTACCAGCGGCCGCACCATTGTCTGCCATGAGCATGGCCGTGGCCATAATGGCCACTTGAGGGTCCCACGGATTGCTCGGCGCGGAAGCGCCGAGGAGTTTCCGTACGCGGTCTTTAGACGCAACATACTGCCACGGTCCAGCCCAGAACTCGGTGTTGGTGAGCGACCCCGCTGCATTTGTGCAGTCGCCTGTCACTGTATTTATGAATCCGCCGTAACAAACCCACGTAGAGGGGATAAATTGTCCCGGGCCCATGGCCCCTCCCCAACCGTAGGACGGCTTCTTGGAAACGGGCATTTTGTCAGGATCAAGGCCGAGCTCCTTGGTGATATAGGCAAAAATCGGCTGATCGCGGTTGGGTGCCATGTCCACTCTCCAGCTGCCGGTACCGAGGTTTTGGCCAAGATTGGTCTCTTGTTTCAGAACGCCAAGCGTCACTGCCGGACGCACTCCCGTAGCCTTCTGCGCAGCTTGCGCGTACGTGAGTGCGGTGCCAAACGGAATAGCGGCGGAGTCACGTAGCGTAAAGAGTTCTGCTCTGATTTGCGCGGCCGTCTTTTGATTACCCGCAATCAGTTTCTGATAGTTCGACTCGATACCCTTTGTCTCAGCCAAAAGCGCCGCTTTTTGCGCTTTGTTTGACTGCACCGACTGCTCGGCAAGCTTCACCTCAGTACGGAGCTCCTCTTGCTCGGCAAGCCGCGACTGCAGCGCTTCTTTCTCGGCTTCCGTAGAAGCGCTCGTTTGCTGAATGGTACTGAAAGAAGCTGCCAATGCGTTTTTAATGGACGAAAAAGCGTCCAGGTCACTAAAGAAACTCGACACGTTTTGCGAACCCAGCGCAACACTCACGATAGAGTAGTTGTCTAGCACCTGTGTTTGCCTCAGGATTTGCGCAAGCGATTCTTTCTCGGAAGAAAGTTTTGAAGAGAGCTGCGTGAGTGTGTTGTCGTGGGCTCCAATGTTGCCATTGAGCTGCGTAATGGTGATGTTAATTGCCCGAATTTGAAGCTCGGTTTTCGCAATTTGCGCATTGAAGGCGTCGATTTGCGTCTGCAGCGTTTGGTGCTGGTTTTGCGCCGTATCAAGCAACTGTTGCTGCGCCTTGATCTGTAACTCGAGCTGGTCGAGCTGGTTCTGTAGCTGCTGCTGGCGGTCAGTAACTGCCGGAACAGCACTCTGTGCATACGCCCCGAGCGGCGCAATCAGAAACAAACCAAACACTATAAAAAGGAAAAACCGACCCATGCCGGCATAGTGTACCATGCCCGATTTTAATCTACGCAGCCTCTTCAGGAGCCTCTTCCTTGCCCTTCTTTTCTACTTCGATATCAGCGATGTCAGCCGACGGAGCCTCTGCAGCCTCTTCCTCTACGGCCTGTGCGAGTGCAACCACTTCTTCCTCGCCAGTTATGAGCATGACGCCACTTGGCAGCACCAACTGCCCAGCGGTGATTTGATCGTCAAGATTCACCAAAAGTGCGAGATCGACTGAAATATCTTGCGGAAGGTGCATTGGGTCGGCCTCCACTTCTACTTCGTAGAGCACTTTCACAATATTCGCACCGAGCTTTGCCGCTGGTGACTCATTTACGAACTCAAGCGGAATAGCCACTTCGACTTTCTGGCCTTTCGTGACGGCGTAGAAGTCTACGTGGCGTGGCATGCTGGTCATAGGATCGAGGTCAACCTCGTGAATCAGAGTTGGCGTGTCCGTGCCCAGTCCTGTGAGTGAGACAATGGTAGCTTCACCAGCATCTCGATAGACCTTTACAAAGTCTTTCGCATCAACTTGAATGGCTGTCGCCTCCTTCTTCGTGCCGTAGACAATGCCAGGGATTTTTCCGGTACGACGAATGGCCGGAGCCTTTGCTCCGGTCAGTTCCCGCTTCTCTACATTGAGACTCAACATGTGCGGACAGTATGCCCTAGAGAGAGCAATACCGCAAGTAATACGTCAGCACGTGGGCCAACCTGTATCGGGATCAGACCAAGCCGTACAACCCGTGGACCTAACAAAAGGTGTTTGTGGGCGACACCAGTTATCAGGCGCCGGGCTTTCGCGGCGCATCATAATAACAAAGTCTTTGTTGCCGACGCCAGCACAGTAGAGATAATTCTTATTGGTATTGTTGTACATCGGGTCCGTTGGGAGAGCGGGTAGATACTTCCCGTCAGTAAGTTGCGTCACGTCATCTAAACAAGCTCTATTGGCTCCGCATTTTCCAGACACTGTTGTAGGGGTAGGAGGGAACGTGCCGTCATGGTCGAGCGCGTACATTTGTAGCGCCTGCACAACTGAGTGCATCGCATTAGCCCTGGCAGCATCGCGCCCTTTGGCGCGCGCCGTATTTAGTGAAGCCAACACGATAGAGGAAAGTAGCCCAATGATAGCGATCACCACCAGGAGCTCAATGAGCGTAAACCCTTTTTTGCGTGCAAAGTGCTCGTGACAATAAAACATTGTACTAGAGCGGCGCCACCGAGGCACTTGGTGCAGGTGGATTAAACACAAACCACACAATGCCTATAAGAATAACGGTAATGACGAGTACGACGAGCAACACTTTTTGCGCTCCTGCGTCGTCGTGCGCGAGCCCGAGACTAATAACCATGCGCGAGAGCGCTGACGACTTACTCTGTGTGTACGCTGCGGGACGTGCGTACTCCTGCTCTTCAAATTGAATGTCACTCATGACACCACTATACCCCACCACCGCACGACCTTGGCGCTCGCCTGTGAGAAACTCACCACCTCTTGTGAGCAACTTTTTCCATTCCAACTAACATCCCACGCCGAATTCGTACGTACCTGCACCCACATACACAGCATTACCTCCCGCGCTGCAGTTGCCGTTAGACAACACTGTGCCACAACGCGGCGGAATCATAGAAGCCGGGAAGTCCTTCATGTTTTCTGGTGTGCGCCAAATCATAAGACAGTAACTCTTGCCACCAGCATCTGCGCGATACAAGTAACCACCGTCGTTTGTGGGACGACTCGGATCATGCGCTCCGGAAATGTAGGGGGCCATGGCGGTCGTGATATTGGTGGCGGCGGGACTAAAAATTGGCTTCGAATAGTATCCTGCACCGTTTGTGGAATCGAACGAGGTCCATGCACTGTTTGAAATAGGATAGTGCCCGTTATCAGAAGCGTACTCCTCAAGCGCCGTCTGTATTTGGCGAATGTCAGAAATGCGCGCAGCATCGCGTGCTTTTTGACGCGCCGTATTCATTGAGGCGAGAACGATTGTCGAGAGCAGTCCAATAATGGCAATCAC
>CAYQCB010000031.1:0-1396 GCA_964415875.1 uncultured Candidatus Saccharibacteria bacterium | reverse complement strand
CCGTATTCATTGAGGCGAGAACGATTGTCGAGAGCAGTCCAATAATGGCAATCACCACCAAAAGTTCAATGAGTGTAAAACCTTTTCGAGGAACCCTGCAGTTGTTGCCAAGTTCTATGTTCATAAAATAGTGCGCTCTTGATTCTCCTTTTAATCAGGCCCTCTCTGTCCTTGTGGACACGGCGTGTCCACAAGGGGGGTGTGGATCATTCGCCGCGCGCGGCTGCTGACACTTTTTTAAGACGTCCAAGAAACACCTCTCGTGCAGCCTCCACGTTTTCGTCCTTCCCTTTCCACGTCTGTAGGGCCTCTTCTTGAAGTGCCCGCGCATACGAAAACGTCAGCGGCCACGGAGCGTCGAGCTGTTTGGCGCGTTGCGCAATCGCTTTGAGGTTTTCTGTCGCTTGCTCGGGATCCTGGCCGCCTGAAAGAAACACTACTCCGGCAATCTGGCGGGGTACCGCGCTCATGAGCGCCTCAAGCGTCGCCTCAGCCACTTCCTCTGGAGTGTCTTTCTTTGGACTATCGCTTCCCGTGAGGGCCATAGCTGTTTTCAGGATAACTGAAGCGCGATCCACCGAGTGCTCCTGCAACACGGAGAAAAGTGTACCGAGGACTTCAGTGAGCACCGCTTGCGAACGCGCGCGCGAATGCACTCCTGAAAGCAACACCTCCGGCTCAAGCAAAGGCACCATTCCCGCCGCCTGCACTTCTTTCGCATAGATGGCCAGACGCTTCATGTTTTCGTGCGTGTTTTGAGCCGTCGGCAGTAAGTCGCCGTCTATAGTCACTACTGCACGCCATTTTGTAAAAACCGCACCTTGCGTACTAAAAGCGGCAAGCCGCTCGGGCAGTCCCAGTAAGCCGTTCGTGATCAATTCTTTCGGACTTTCTGCCGACGCTTCGGTGCCGCCATCAACTTTAATGCCGGGGGCAATGCCGCGCCGCGCAAGGGACTCGCTAAACAGAGTACCTGCACCAGACTTCTGGCCCAATGTTTCTTCAAATAAAATTACTCCTGAAAGATACTGCTCGACTCCCTCTGCCTCAAGAAAAAGCTCGCGAAATTTGCGACGCATTTCCTCTGACGTAGCTATGCCGTACTCAGAAAGGCGCTTCGTTGCGGTGTGGACGCTCTCGTCCGCCGCGAGCAAACCTTTTCCTTCGCTAAACAAACTTCGTGCGCGTGCTACAAGATCAGTCATACCTTTATGCTACCACAGCAAATCAATGCTCAAACAGGGATTGGTGGAAACTGCTGTGGTACGATACTTCGCATGGACTTTATTGCAATTGGAGACACAACCGTCGACGAATTTATAAAATTAAAAGATGCACAAGTGCACTGCGACCTCGACCACGAGAACTGCACCATCTCTATGAGTTGGGGCGATAA
>CAYQCB010000030.1:0-9430 GCA_964415875.1 uncultured Candidatus Saccharibacteria bacterium | reverse complement strand
GCAGCCGTAAATGCAGCGACGCTCGCCACTACAGGGGGCGCTTCTACTGGAGCGGTGGGCAGCGGGCCTGCTGCGGGTGTAACAACTACTCCAGTGTCATCACCTTCCACAACCGCTACGGGCATTCGTGCAGGAACCTGCGCTGCTGGCGTGGGTGCTGCCACGACAGCTGGTGTTGCTGCACTTGCCACAACAAACGCCTCTTCAATGTCAGCGCTTGGCCAACCAAGCGACACGAGCTGCGTTGAGATTTGCTCGTGCGTCATGCCGTTCTCGAGCGAGTTTTTAACAGAAGCAAGCAATTGTTGATTTGGCATGAGCGAACAGTGAATAGTTAGGTACCCGTGTAAGTTGTACCCTCTTATAGAAACGCGTCTGTCCCCACTGCAAAAGTGTGGTGTGGGGACAGACGCGTCGTGTGGGCATGCCTGGATTTTAACCAGGGACTGCGGCGGCACATCCCGATTACAGGACGCTAGCATCGCTCGCTCGGCACACACCCAATTTCAGTCCGCCCCCTTGGACTCGAACCAAGAACCGCCGAGGTATAAGCTCGGTGCTCTAACCATTGAGCTAGGGGCGGTGTGCGCTCTCTCACTCGCTCGTAAGCTCTGTGCTCTCACCTGCTTGAGCTACGCGCCCGTTTCTTCATCATACACTTTTACCACTACCTTTTTCTATACCACAGAAGGACGCTTCGCGGGAAGCGTCAAACAAAACGTCGTGCCCTTCCCTTCTTCTGAGGTGAAGCTAATCTGGCCTCCGTGTCGTTCGGTGAGGTTCTTTGCAATGTACAAACCGAGTCCCATGCCTCCCGTGTTCAGCTGCCGTGCCTTTTCTGCCCGTTGGAACTTTACAAACACGGTCTTTTGTTTTTCCGGCGACATACCGATTCCGGTGTCTGAAATGGCACACGAAAAACTACCGTTCACCTTGTCTTTTTTTGTCGTAACCGTAATCGTGCCGCCACTGGGCGTGTAGTGTATGGCGTTCTCGATTATATTACTCACCACCATGTCGAGCGAGCCTGCATCGATCGTGTCAATCGGCTCTGGAGCCTGTAGCTCAAGCACAAGACGTTGCTGCTTTTCAGAACAGGTTGCTCCCTGCCGCTGTGCAACCGCTTGCACGACCGCGTCGGGGTTGAACGGCACTGTCGAGTGCTCCGCATACCTTTGATCCAAATTCACGAGCTTGACCAGACTGTCGATAATTTGCACCATCCGCTCCGCGCTCGCGCGAAGTGCGCGCACCGATTCTCTCTGTGACACGTTACCGAGACCAGCAAGATCGCTCTCGAGCGACTCCAGACCCCACTTCAGCTCCGTCGCAGGAGTGCGCAGTTGATGCGACACAATACCGACGAAATCACCGCGCGCTGCAAGCTGCTTTTGCTGACGTACGTTCTGGTCAAACATTTCAAGATTTTTCTTGACGAGCAGCTTCGTGGTCTGATCTAAACGTTCTTTTTTTTCTTTTACCGTGTACGCGAGACGAGAAACCCTACGATACAGAAAAAAGCTGTACCCTACGAAACCAAGCAGTGCGATCACGAGCGCCCCAATAACAAACGAAGTACTCATGGATTCCTAACTTTTCTGTGCGGCAAAAAAAGAGTTAACTGCCTCCACAATTGCCGCAGGCGATGATTGCGCCTTTACCAGATACCCACTTGCAGACATTTCTTCTGCACGCCGTTTACTCTCGCCTTCTTCCGAATTGGAGAGCACAATGAAAGGAATATCCTTTGTCGCAGCTGATTGTCGCAACTTCGCTATCAACTCAAACCCACCAAAGCCCGGCAACACCAAATCCAAGAGAATGAGTGCTGGTGGATGCTGCACAATAAACTCCAAGGCGCTCTCGCCATCTTTTACACTCGTGACTTGATATCCAGAGGCTACCAGTCGCTGCAAGACCAGTTTACCCAAGAAGGAGTCATCCTCAACCAAAACTATTGTTTTCATGTCTGTGCCCATTGTTTCTTCTGTCATACTGCTCTACGCGCCGAATACCGTTATCGAGATCGATTGCTCATAAAACCCGGGATCGCACACGTTTATGTCCACGGGCGGTGGCTGCATGGTGGCTATTTGGCCGTACGTATACAGACCAAAGATGACTGCCTTTGGCCCGCCAATTGCTTTGAGAAGTTCAATTTCTTCTTTCCCACGCTCGCCAAACAAGATCTTCCGCGCAATGCAATCAGACACGAAGACCACGCGCGGTTCTGCGTGCGTTACGCGCTCCACAAGATTTTCTGCCGTTTGCTTTGCCGCCTCCATGGCACTTTCAAGTGTGCCAATCATGAGGTATATCTCGCTCCCCTCGACAACCTCTGCGCCGCACGTTATCGATCCGTCATCCGCAACGGCGAGCGGTACGCGTATCATGTACTCCTTGGTACCCTTTGCCTTCATGCCAAGCGGATACGTTACTGCAGCAAGCGAGAGCGCTTGCTTGAAGTCTCCTGCACGAGTACCGAAATAATCTTCGTACACAGAGAACGCGGGACGTCCGTCCAACTCCAGCAATGTGGTGCCCTTTGCTTTTGTCACCACGTGCGCATCGCCAAGCGGTTCCCAGCCGTGGTTAGCACCCACCGCAAATTCAAAAGAGCCAGCGAGAGCGAGGCCGACAGCAGCGTCGGTAAGCACTTCGTCATTAAAATACTGATATGTTTTCTTAAACGCCATATCATCCCCCGCAGCACCGCCAGCAATAGGAAATCCACTGCCCAGAACGTCCAGCAGTCCGCGAACCATGTCCGTGCCATTGCCAGCCAAAGCATCAGAAAATACGAACGCCAATTTTGGGTCTTGCCCAGAATCCTTAAACAACTGTCCGAGTTTCTTGCCAGCCAAACGCATGTCGGCACCAATGCCGGTCACCTTTGCTGGCACAAAGGAGCCCGAGTCATTTGAAAGCACAAGTACTGCAACAGCTTGTTCCGAAACACCGTCCTCGGTAATCGCTCCCGCGCTCGAGCAACCGACGACCGGCACTCCTTTAAGCGCTTCCCGTACGCCTCTAAGCATCGCCTCTTGATCGTAGTGAGGAGACGCAACAACAATGGCGGCTCCAGCCGAAGTAGCGCCACTTGAGGAAAGAGCCGCCGTTGCAGCATCATGTCCTGCAGTAAACGAATCCTGCATATCTGTGCTTGTGCCGACTCCTGCGTAAAAAGACATAGGGATATATTGGGTTAACTATTTCGGAACGTACGATTTTTAATATATTCATGTTACCACACGGCACTTGTCAAAATACGTGGCAGAAACACGTCGTACAACGCCATTGGCTCACCCACATGCTTTGCAAGAACTCCCTCGGCGCTTGCGCGTCGAGGGAGTTCTTGCAGCTCTCCAGAAGAGACTATGCTCCCGCCGCTACCTCCGAAACAATGTCATCGTCTCGTTTCTTTGGCGTGATGCCATTAGCAATGAGCGTATTCTCGAAGTCGCCGCGCTCCACCACTTCTTTTTCAATCAACTCTTTGGCAATGGCGTCGAGTGCACCTCGGTGATCATGTAGGACCTTTGTAGCGCGAGAGCGCTGCTCGTCGACAATTCGAGACACCTCAGCGTCTATCTGCGCGGCTACCGCATCAGAGTACGGCTCGTTACCCATTTCGCGCTCACCAAAGGCAATGGGACCCAGCTTCTCGCTCATGCCGTAGCGGCTCACCATCGCTCTCGCAAGCGCCGTAATAACCTGCAAATCGTTTGACGGCCCAGTCGTGACGTCACCGAAAATCAACTCCTCAGCAGCGTACCCGCCGAGCGTCGCTGCAATGTCGTCCAGAAATTGTTTGCGCGACTGCATTTTTTTGTCTTCAAATGGAAGCTTCAGCGTATAGCCAGCAGCGCGACCGCGGCTAATGATTGAAATCTTGTGCACAGGATCAGCGTCTGGCAGCACACTTGAGACAAGGGCGTGGCCAGCCTCGTGATAGGCCGTAAGCTCTTTTTCTTTCCTGGTAAGCAAGTGGCTCCTGCGCTCGGGGCCGAGCATCACTTTTTCGATGGAGCGCACCAAGTCAAACTGCGCAATCTCTTTTCTGTTCTCGCGCGCAGCGAGAATCGCCCCCTCGTTCATGAGCGAGTACAACTCGGCTCCCGAGAAGCCAGGCGTGCGCTCAGCAATCACCGACAAGTTTACGTCTGGACCAAATGGCTTCTTGCGCGCATGTATTGCAAGAATCTCTTCGCGGTCTTTGCGGTCTGGCAAGTCAATCGTCACACGGCGATCAAAACGCCCAGGACGCAAGAGCGCTGGGTCGAGGACGTCTGGACGGTTCGTCGCAGCCATCACCACCACTTTTTCATTTGGCTCGAAGCCGTCCATTTCAACAAGAATCTGGTTCAGTGTCTGCTCGCGCTCGTCGTTGCCGCCCCCCACGCCCGAACCGCGTACACGCCCCACAGCATCTATTTCGTCGATAAAGATAATGGCGGGTGCCGCCTTCTTTGCAAGCTGGAAAAGGTCGCGCACACGCGACGCGCCGACGCCCACAAACATCTCCACAAACTCTGAGCCGCTAATGCTGAAAAACGGCACGCCTGCTTCTCCCGCCACCGCTCTTGCGAGAAGCGTTTTGCCAGTTCCTGGTGCACCCATGAGAATGATGCCTTTGGGAATACGCGCGCCAATATCGAGAAACTTCTTTGGGTTTTTCAAGAAGTCAACTATTTCAAACAATTCCTCCTTAGCTTCCTTAGCGCCGGCCACGTCTGCAAACGTAACGCGTTGCGTGAGGTCTTCGGGGTCCACGATCCGAGCCTTTGATTGCCCGAAACTAAAGGCCTGCATGCCCGCACCGCGCGCTTGCCGAGTGAGATACCAGAACAACCCGCCGAGGAAAATAACCGGGATCAAGATTGGCAGCAACGCCATAAACCAGAAGGAAAATCCCGACTGCCCTTCCATGGTAATAGCTACTTTTGACAATTCCTCTGGAGTCACTCCGTAGGTAGCGAGCGTTTCAGCAAGGCCGGAAGCTGGGTCTTTGCGCGACTCTTTCTTTTCACCGTTCGTGTACGTGAGCGACAACGAGTCTCCGTTTACCGTAATGGAAGTCACATTGCCTGCGGCCACGTCTGAAGCCACTGTCGAAAGCGGCACGTCGGTTGGCTTTTGTGTGAAGCTCGTAACGAGCGAGTACGCGCTCATCAGGAAAATGAAAATCAATATCGTCGTGATGATATTCCCAAAAAAAGTCGGTCCTCCAAGGAGATTGCGCCAGCCGGGCGGAATAGTCGGCTTTTTCGGTCCCCCACTCGGCAGCTTCGACTTCACTTTCTTGATAGGTGCGGCAGACATGCTTTGTACTATACCTTAGCCCTTCTTATTTCGTAATACCTCGCACACCACACCGCACCATGTACCAAATGATGCGCGCTGGGTATACTTTCCTTGTGCAACTGGTTGCCTACAAAAAAGCCACGCTACGCTTCGCCCCACTCGAAGAGTTTTCGGCGGGCATAGAGCTTCTGGGCACTGAAGTGAAGGCTCTTCGAAACAAGCACGGCTCACTTGACGGCTCGCGCGTGGTGGTGCGTGCTGGCGAGGCGTTCCTGGTCGGCATGACCATCCCGCCGCACCAGAGTGCTAACGCGCCGAAAGACTACGACAGCGAGCGCACTCGCCGGCTCCTCCTCACCAAGAAAGAGCTGCGCGAATTAACGGGCGCGGACACAAAGAAGGGCTTGACAATAGTGCCTTTAGAGTTGTATACTAGTGGACGGAACATAAAGGTGCGCCTCGCGATTGCTTCTGGAAAAAAGAAAGAAGACCGTCGGGAAGACTTGAAAAAAGCGGACGCAAAGCGAGAGCAAGAGAGAGTGCTTAAAAATCGCTAGCGGCGCGACAACCTCCGAGAAAAGGCTCTGCGCAGGCCGACGAGCCGAGCAGGCGACGCAGCGAAGCACCCGGCGGGGTGAGGAAAGTTTTTAGCAAAAAACTATTCCGTACTTTTCACAGGAGGCTGCGCACCGGTCGTTCAATCGCTCCCAGTCTGCATTGTTTGTTGATTGAGAGGGGGTGACCGGCTTTGACGGTCTGTACATTGAAATCCGCGCGACGCGGTGCACGCCAAGTTTTCACCTTAATCAGCCTTGGCAAGATACTTGCAAAGAACACTGTTGCAAGCGTAAAGTCCCCGTACTTCGGTGCGTCTGACTTTGCGTTCGCCTACGCAGTAGCCTAACGGCTCCTCGCCTACGCGACGTGCGCCCTCTCGGGTTCTCACAGCCAGAGGTGCGTGCGGAATATTCCTGTGAGATCGACTATCGGCTTCCCGCCCGATCTGTCTAAATAAGGGATCGGACAGGAGTGGTTTCGCTTTAGTTCCTCGCACCCTGTCCTAAACTGTAACTGAAGCTACGCGTCGTAGAAGCGCTTTCAATACCAGATTCGGACGGGAGTTCAACTCTCCCCACCTCCACAAAAATGCAACGAGCCGCGAAAGCGGCTTTTTTGCTTTGTGGAGGTGCAGAAAGCAACCTACTCTATGTCCGTAAAATCGTGACTGTCCCCATTAGCGTGTCATTATTCACCATGTGGTTCCATATTTGGGAAAGGTTCATCATGTTTAAGGAAGCGATTAAACCATTCGATGGTTTGAGATAAAAACTCTTTTTTGTGTTCTGAAATCCCATGATCACTTCCTTCAAAAATAATCAAACGAAATGGTACTGCATAATCCTTGAGAAGTGAGGCCATGTGTAGACTATGATGAACATCCACACGCCTGTCGGACGCTCCATGCATGAGCAATATGGGGACTTTACATAATTCATTCGCCCAGCACGCTGGAGAGCGTCGAGTTTTTTCTATATCCCTCGGATCCTCTCCCCACATCTTTATTTGATGCTTTTTCCATCCAGGACGTTCGCTAGCTTGTTTAAATTGGTCCACAGGCGCACCACTAATAACAGCAACGTTTATCCAATCTACTTTACGCAGCATCATATACGCCATAAGACCCCCGCGAGAATGTCCTCGAGTACCAACTTTGGAATCATCGGCTACAGATAAAAACTCAAGTATTTTTTTTAAATACAAGATGGAGTCAACATCATCATCACCACCAAACGTGTCTACACCCTCACCGCCATCAACACCGGGATATTGAGTAGTTATAACTACGTACCCGTGGAAAGCGAACCGACTAAGACGGGCCAGCGCAATTTTATCAAGCTGCCCCAAATCACGACTTCCCCCACGAAGGTGAATAATGCAGGGAAAATGTCCACCTTCTGTGGGAACGGCAACATACCCAACAACCCTTAAATCATGTATCGGGTATACGAATCGATATAATTCTATATCTGGCTGGGTGTTAAATTTACACAAATCAAAATCGATAATGATCCCACCTTCCTTCATGTGTGTAAACTCATGAAGATATTTCATACGACATATCATACAGAGAAAACGGCAGACTCGAAAGCCTGCCGTCCTATGCATATTAGACGACGAAATCGACCGTCGGGCGAGAGTTATCAGCACCAGAAACGGCACCCTGACAACCGCAGCCATTCTGACATGAGCTGCAAGAGTTACAGCTACGTGAATCGCACTCAGTATGATCAGCTTTCTCATACGGGTCAAAGCCGAAGACTTCGATGTAGAGCTTGCGGGTCTGGATGAATGACTCCGTCAGCCGTTGTGCATCTTCTTCACCACGCAGCCCGAAGTACGGGAAGTGATCGAAGAATGCACCGAAAAGGTAGTCGCAGTCCACACGATACTTCGCAGTATCTTGCACATGCGTATGCCAAACTTCGTCCACGTCATGAGTTGGAACGATGGGCCGTTCGGGGAACATGCCATTGAGCACCAAAAGCTTACGATACGTGCCGACGGCCTCGATAACGCGCTCCTTCGTCCAGCCCTCGCCCCGGTCGGGGTTCATGAGTTTGTAAGCGATGGGGCGGAGGTCAAGTTTTGCAGACTTCTCCAGCATCACCTCTTTAGGTTGAGGTCTGATGATAGAGCGGTGATACTCCATTGGAGGAGCGAACTCTCTTACCTGCAGATTCATGTCGATTACTCTCTTCTTTGCAAAGAACGATGGGGACAAATTCCCGCACCGTTGTGTAGTGTAACTATGTTAATTCGATTATGTCAACATGCTCGTAATGGTTCAACACCTTGGAAACACTCAGTCCACTTTAGCGGCTCGTTTCTAATCCCATGACATACACCACCAATCCCAATGCTCCGAAAGTTCGAAGAGACGCTGCCGCCTTCGCCCTAAGGCACAGTGTCCGCACGGCGGCGCGCCGATACGTCGTCTCTCCAGGAACGGTCACTGCGTGCGTAAAATCGTGACTGTCCCCAGTAGCGCATTATCCTCTCGGGTTCTCACAGCCAGAGGTGCGTGCGGAATATTCCTGTGAGATCGACTATCGGCTTCCCGCCCGATCTGTCTAAATAAGGGATCGGACAGGAGTGGTTTCGCTTTAGTTCCTCGCACCCTGTCCTAAACTGTAACTGAAGCTACGCGTCGTAGAAGCGCTTTCAATACCAGATTCGGACGGGAGTTCAACTCTCCCCACCTCCACAAACGACGCAAAAACCGCTTTCGCGGTTTTTTGCTTAGCTATACGCCGGGCGCTTGCGCCTACAAGGAGAGCGCTACTTTGTAGCTAGCAGTCGTTCAATTTCTTCTGCTACAACAAAATCTCTTCCGGTTACTTTCTCTCCGCTGTCGAACGTTTGCAGTTCAAAAAGAATTTTGTTGAAGAAGATGTGAATGTCGGGGTGATGGTCTACCTTGTCGCAAAAAGGCGCAAGCAAATCAACAAAGGCAACGGCATCAGCGAAAGTTGGAAAGGTAAACTCCTTGCTGATTTTGTTGTCCTTAAACGTCCACCCCGAGAGTTTTCCCACTCGCTCTTCTATTTCTGCATCAGCAAGCGGTTCTAGATCAGAAGTATCCATAGTGCGTACATTAGTATTGCTAATGCACTCAGTATACTCCTGAGAGAAATCAGATGCTCACATACAGCCGCTACATCTGGCCACGTAAAACTAAAAAGAGAAGAGCGCTGCAAGCTTGCAGCGCTCTTTGGCGGTAGGCACGTTGGAGTCACGCAGCCCGGAGGTGACGCCGATTGTCGTTGGCGGCGCCGGGGCGCCGCTTGACGACGAAGCCGAGACCGAGCAGCCCAACACCGAGCAGGGCGAGCGAAGCGGGCTCCGGCACGGCCGAACTGGCCACATCGAGAGCGTACTGCCCCGTCGGATCCACGAGCGGGTCGACGACGCTGAGCGCACCGCTCGGCGACGAGTACGTGAAGCGCGCCGAATCGACCATCTTGTTGCCGGAGTTGGTGCTGTCGAAGGCGTAGAAGTCAATCATCAACGGCAGCGCGCCGTAGCTGGCGCCGGTGTCGGCATGTTCTTCGCCCAGTGTCTTGCG
>CAYQCB010000029.1:0-10016 GCA_964415875.1 uncultured Candidatus Saccharibacteria bacterium | reverse complement strand
TAACCAGTGGGGGTAATCTTGTTGCTGCATACGATGCGACTATAAGCGGCATTACCGTGGGTCTTGGCGGCGGCTCCGTGTTCAACAACGTGGCGCTTGGAGCAAGCGCGCTCGCCGCAAACACCACGGGCAGCAGTAACACCGCCACCGGCTACCACGCCCTCTCTGCAAACACCGTCGGCTACGGCAACGTCGCTGCCGGTCAAGAATCCCTCGCGCTCAACATTTCCGGTAATTACAATACCGCTGCCGGCTATCAAACCCTCGCCGCAAATACTACTGGTTCCTACAACACCGCTATCGGAGTCACTGCGCTCATTGCAAACACCACCGGCACCGACAATACGGCAAATGGCAATGGAGCTCTCTCCAGCAACACTGTCGGCTCTTACAACACGGCGACTGGTGATTCTGCACTTGCTTCGAACATGAAGGGCTCCTATAACACTGCAGCCGGCTACTCCGCCCTCTACTACAACTCTGCCGCAACTTCAACGGTGGCTGAAGGGTATCAGGCTGCTGTTGGTACCGCCGACTACTCCAACCAGGGCGGCACCTACGTCGGCTACCAGTCTGGCTACTCCGCTGCCACCGGTTCCGACTACAACACGCTCCTCGGCTACCAAGCTGGCTACTCACTCACCTCAGGCGCATACAACATTGCTATTGGGCAAAACGTCGACCTCCCAAGCAACACTGCTTCTCGACAGCTCAACATCGGCAACCTCCTCTACGGTACCGGTCTTTATAACGGCAGTTCAGTTTCAAGCTCAGCGGTTTCTGGCGGCGCATTTGGTATCGGCACCACGAGTCCGTGGCGAACGCTTTCGGTGAACGGTTCTTCCGATCTCGGCATTAATGCTCTCGCTGGAACATTTACCGGCACGTCGACCTCAGCAACGTCAACGTTTGCTGGCGGCCTTACGGTGGGCGGCGGCGCAATAAACTACGACTTCTCAAGCGGCATCACCAGCATTTCAAGCTTGCAACTCGGGAACCTGTCGTTTGCCTCAGACGCAGGTGTGGTGAACTGGATCGACATGCCGGTGACGAGTGCTTCCGCAAGCGGCACGCCGCAAAGCTATACTGCAAACTTGAACGCGCACCCAGCCATAACGGTGTACGGAGTTTCAAACGGTGCGGGCGATATTTCAAATCTCGCAGTCGGCATCGGCACCACCACACCTACCAGCACGCTCACCGTCAGCGGTTCTGGCTGCTTCTCCAAAGGCACGGGAGCGACACTTCTGTGCGGCACTACAGCGGGCAACATCTACTACAATACTGCCAACACCGGCGCGTACGACATTGCTGAAAACTATCTCTCAGATTCCGTGCTTGCACCAGCTGCGCTCGTGGGACTCAGCACGACGAACCCAGGACTGATTGGACTCGCAACGTCTTCAATGCCGATTCTTGGAGTGGTCTCCTCTGCACCAGGCATGGTGCTGGGAGGCGCAGACGCGTCGACCACCGGCAAGACGCTTGCGCCGGTGGCGCTCTCCGGGCGCGTGCCGGTCACCGTCTCGGGGGCAAACGGCGCGATAGCAATAGGCGACCGGCTGATGCTTTCATCCACCACACCAGGAGTCGCCGTTAAGGCGGTACACAGCGGTCAGACAGTTGGTATTGCGCTTTCAAGCTTTAGTGGCAACGGCACGGGTACCGTACAAATGTTTGTCTCACAGCAGCAGTGGCTCGCGCCGGGAGATATTTCGATCGACGCAGCGACGGGCTTTGTCGGTATCGGTACCAACACCCCGAGCCATGCGCTCTCTGTGGCGGGTGAAGTGGGCGCTATCGGTTTCGTAAACACCTCCACAAGGGACGCAAAAACTAACATCACCTACCTTTCGTCGGATCAGGCCTCAAGCACACTCGCTGCGCTCCAAAGTCTGAAAGTCGCACAGTATCGCTACAAAATCGAAAGCGCTTCTGACCCGCTTCGTCTCGGTTTGATTGCAGAAGATGCACAAACCGTTGCGCCGCAAGTGCTCTCGGAGGACGGCAAGGGAGTCGACATTTACAAGCTTGCATCTTTCACGCTCGTGGGTGTACAGCAGTTGGCACTGCGCCAGCAGTCCCTCACGATTCGCGTCGATTCGCTTGAGTCGCGCCTCGCAAAACTTGAAAACGGCAGTGTCGCCATGAGCACCACCACGAGCGTGTTCTCCACTTCTACGCTTGCAAACGCGTTCTCAGGATTTGGTGCCATGATTCAGCACGGCATCGCGCAGTTCAACACGCTCGTCTTCCGCCAGCTCGTAGCAAGCACGGATTCCACTGGTGCTTCGAGTGCGGGCAGTGTAACCATCATCACTGGCAACACCGTCGCGCA
Source organism: uncultured Candidatus Saccharibacteria bacterium (assembly GCA_964415875.1). Lineage (GTDB taxonomy): Bacteria > Patescibacteriota > Minisyncoccia > Phycocordibacterales > Phycocordibacteraceae > C7867-001. The sequence goes on along the minus strand of CAYQCB010000029.1, from coordinate 7,678 downwards.
GGTAAACAACTCGCTCGTTCTGCCGACGACCAAAGTCTTCATCACCTTCAACGCGCAGGTGGATGGTTCGTGGTGGGTGAGCGACAAGACGAATGGTTCTTTCCGCGTCGTGCTTTCAAAAGCGCAAACGACAGACGTGTCCTTCGACTACTTCCTCGTGCAGACTGCTGGGCAAATTGCGACGAGCACTCCCGACGGTTCCTTCATGGGTGCAAACACGGTGACGCAGAGCACGGGTGGCCCGGACACGGTTGCACCAGTCATCACGCTTCTCGGTGACAATCCGGTGCATTTAAGTGTGGGGAGCACCTTTGTGGAGCCGGGACTGCAGGTGACTGACAACGTTGACGCAACCGTGCCATACGTGACTTTCGTAAACGGTGTGCAGCAGGAAGCAAATGCACAGACGATAGACACTTCCGCTCCGGCAAGCTACATCATTACCTACGCAGCGACTGATCAAGCAGGGAACCGCACCACGGCGACGCGCGCAGTCATTGTCGGCAATCCAGACGGCACGGTCTCGACTTCGGGTGGCTCGACGGGTGGGAGCAGCAGCACGGGCACAGCTTCCTCCACGCCACCAGCAAGCGGCTCTACAGACACCGTTCCGCCAGTAGTCAGTCTCAATGGCAGTGCAGCGATGCAGATTAATCAAGGAGACACGTTTACGGACCCAGGCGCTACTGCTACCGACAACGTTGACGGAGACGTGACAGCGCACATTGTGAAGACAGGCACCGTGAAGGCTTCTGTGGTCGGGCTCTACACGCTTACCTACAGTGCAACCGACGCAGCAGGGAACACGGGCAGCGCTTCGCGCGTGGTCTCGGTTGTAGCAGCTGCTGCAGCGCCGACGCCGTCAGCACCTCCGGCAAGTTCTACGCCACCAGCTACAACAGCAAGCTCGACGTCACCGGTTGCATCAACGCCGCAATTGTCGCCAAGCGCTCCAGCGCCAACAACGTCTCCAGTCACTGACACCTCTGCACCAGCCGCGGGTGGTGACGCAACGACCACTGCGCCGTAAACTACCCCTGTATGCGTAGTAACTTTTTTGCAATCATTTTAGCGATAGCTATCGGCGGTGGACTGCTCGCATTCTATTTTTTCTCCACGTACGGTGGAAACACTTTCTCTAGTGCTTTTTCTGTTTTTGGAAGAACGGCAAGCTCGTCGAGCGACACAGCGTCCACTACACCCACGGGAGTGCGCAGTGGTGTTTTCACCGAAAGCTCACTCGGGTTTTCTTTTGCTGTTCCCGATGGATTCAACGCACAAAAAATTCTGAACGACTCGGGAGAGACGATTCTCGTACAGTCGCCCAAAGACATCTCAGGCTTTCAAGTCGTAATCTCACCCTTTAGCGACTCAGGTACAAGTATCACACCAGAGCGTGTAAGCAAGGAAGCGAAGCTTAAGGTGGCACATGCCGTCACCATCACCGCTTCGGGCGTGGCGCAGGGACTCATGTTTGACGACCTTTCGAGCACGCCAGCGCTTCGTGATGCGTGGTTTGTATACAATGGCTACCTGTATCAGACGCAAACGTGGAAGAGTGACGAGGCTTTGCTCACGCAGGTTCTGGACACCTGGAAATTCAAATGAACAAAAAAACTCTTTCACTATTTGCACTCGGCTTCCTCTGCGCGCTCACGCTGCCGAATGGTTTTGCTCACGCCTCGGCGCGCTCCAATCCTCAAAATGAGTTAGGTCTTGCGGGCTACTGACTGTTTGACTCCGTTACTGGCACAGATCCTGCTCCACCTCTCTCCGCCGGGTAAGAATATATGGGTTTCGCAAACCCTTATTTTTTCTGGTGAATGGACAACAGGGAAGAAGGGAAAAGAGAGATGGGCCGGTGGTATACTGAAAGGCGTTGCTAAGTTAATTATCTTTTTGTATGGCTACACGTGTTGCAATAAATGGTTTTGGTAGAATTGGCCGCGCATTTGTGCGGCGTTCCTGGGGGAGAGATATTGATATTGTGGCAGTGAACGACTTGGGCTCGCTCGAAAACTTGGCCTACTTACTCAAGTACGACACGGTGTACCATAAGGCGCCTTTTTCTGTCGAAGTAAAAAATGGTTCGCTCTTCATTGGTGGAAAAGAGGCGAAGTTTCTTTCGGAAAAAGACCCTGCAAACCTCCCGTGGAAAGAGCTCGACGTAGACGTAGTAGTGGAGTCAACCGGTTTTTTTACTGATTACGAAAAATCAAATGCCCACATTACTGCAGGCGCAAAGCGTGTGGTTATTTCGGCGCCAGTAAAGAAAGATTCTCCGCTTGGAGTGACGGTGCTCATGGGGCTGAACGAAGTTGCACTTAAAACGTGCTCGATCACTTCTAATGCTTCGTGCACGACAAATGCGTCCAGTCCGCTCATTACTATCCTTGACGAAGCAATTGGTATTGAGAAAGCGATTCTTTCTACCACGCACGCCTACACAGCAAGCCAGTCGCTCGTCGACGGCCCATCAAAAAAAGATTTGAAGGAAGGCCGCGCAGCTGCGCAAAATATCGTTCCCACCTCCACCGGCGCTGCTTTGGCAGTGACACAGGCATACCCACCACTTGCTGGGAAGTTCGACGGCATCAGTCTGCGTGTGCCGGTAGCGGCGGGCTCTATCGCCGACATTACGTTTATCGCAAAGCGCCCGACAACGATGGAGGAAGTAAATGAGGTGCTGCGTACGGCAGCAAAAGACTCGCGTTGGGAAGGGATATTTAGCACGAGCGATGAAGAGCTTGTCTCAAGCGACATTGTGGGTGAGCCGTTTGCTTCTATTGCCGACCTTGGCATGACGCGCGTGGTCGACGGCAACCTGGTAAAGGTGCTTGCTTGGTACGACAACGAGATGGGGTACACCGAGTCGTTGGTGCGCCACGTACTTGCTGCGGCAAGCGCGCTGCATGCGTAGTGTTTATTTTGCAAGCGATCACGCAGGGTTCGCTCTGAAAGCGGACCTCCTCGCCTACGCCAAGTCTCTCGGGTATGCGGTGACCGACATGGGTGCGTTCGCCGAAGACTCGGCGGATGATTACCCGGATTTCGTAATGCCGTGCGCCAAAAAGGTTGCTGAAACAAGCGCTTTTGGTGTGGTGATTGGCGGAAGTGGTCAGGGGGAGGCAATGTGTGCAAATCGCGTTTCTCTTGTGCGTGCGGCTGTTTTCTATGGGCCTATGCGCGCGGCGGGCGCGCTCGATGCTGAAGCGCATGCGAGCGAAGACGTGTTTGATATCGTGCGGCTTGCGCGAGCACACAACGACGCGAACGTACTGTCTTTGGGCGCGCGCTTTGTTTCGAGCGAAGACGCGCGCACCGCGCTGCGCCTTTTCTTGGAAACTCCCTTTTCTGAGGAAGCACGTCATCGTAGGCGTATAGAAAAGTACGCATAACCACTATGGCGGCACACGATCGTCACATTGTCCCGGCAGTTCTTCCCACAGATCGGAGTGCTTTTCAGGACGGTCTTCGAAAACTGGGGTGCATCCCTGGTGTGCGGCGCGTGCAGATTGACGTTGTTGATGGACGTTTTGCGTCTCCGGAAAGTTGGCCATACACCGAGCCTGGGGCAATGAAGCACCTCTGCGGAGCTGGAGAACTTCTGCCAAAGGTCGAGCATATTGAGTACGAAATAGACTTGATGTGTCACGAGGTCGAGTATGCAAGCGATGCATGGCTTTCTGTGGGGGCGACGCGACTCACGCTGCACGCAGAAGCGCTTCTCGACATTGGCAAGGAGCTGGCAGGCATTGAAAGCCGCCATTGCGGCGGCATGGTATTTGACGACGCGCCATTCGTCACAGTGGGGCTAGCGCTGAACATGGCTTCGCCGCTCTCGCTGATAGAACCGTACGTCTCTCGCGTTGACTACGTGCAGTTCATGGGTATTGATCGCATTGGGAAACAGTCACAACCGTTCAATCCAAAAGTCATTGACCGTATTGTTGCGTTCCGAAAGAAATATCCGCTAACGCGCGTGCAAGTAGACGGCGGCGTGTCGCTTGAGAATGCACAGAAATTATTTCAAGCGGGCGCAAACGACCTTATTGTGGGTTCGAAAATCATGCAAGCGCCTGATTCCGCGATGGCCATGCAAACATTTCTCTCGCTTTTGTAATCCACTGTGCGTGCAATGCTATCGTGAGTCGCGTGCTATCGTGAGAGTAATGGCTTTGAACGATTCACAAGCAGCATTTCTTGAAAGTAAGGCGGAAAAAATACGCGAAACGATTGTGCAAATGCTCGTGGCCGCTGGAAGCGGGCACACCGCAAGTCCACTCGGCATGGCCGACATGTTTGCGGCGTTTTATTTTCATATTCTCGCACACGACCCGCAGAATCCTGATTGGGAGAAGCGCGATTGGCTGATCCTTTCAAACGGGCACACGGTGCCAGTGCGCTATGCCGCCATGGCTCACGCAGGTTATTTTCCTGTTGCAGAGTGCCTTACCTTGAGAAAATTCGGCAGTCGTCTGCAAGGCCATCCGGAGCGCTTGAGCCTGCCGGGTCTTGAGACGACTTCTGGGCCTCTTGGCGAAGGGCTCTCGCAGGCCGCAGGCATTGCGTACGCGCTTCGTATGGATGGCAAGAAAAACCAAGTGTACGTCGTCATGGGCGACGGCGAGCAAGATGAAGGCAGTGTGTGGGAAGCGGCTATGTGGGCGGGGAAGCAGAAGCTCGACAATCTCACGACCGTCATTGATCGCAATAACATCCAAATCGATGGCATGACGGAAAACGTGATGCCGCTCGAAAGTTTGCGTGCAAAATACGAAGCTTTTGGTTGGCACGTGCTTGAAGTAAATGGAAACGACGTGCGTGCGTTTGTGGCAGCAATAGACGAGGCCAAAGCGATTTACGAGAAGCCAGTTGCCATCATTGCGCACACTATTCCGGGCAAGGGTGTGCCCGATATAGAATTTGATTACAAGTGGCACGGAAAGCCTCCCACAAAAGAAGAGGGAAAGAAGTTTCTAAAAGAAATTCGCACGCTGCACGGCAAGGTGCCTCACGAGTATGCCTAACGTATGACGTACCGCACCATTCAAAACGGGTATTTCATAGTTCTTGAGCGCGGCGAGCGCGTCATTGAATCGCTGACCACTTTTTGTGTGACGAACAGCATTGGCGGCGGCGTGTTGAGTGGTATCGGCGCTGTTGAGGCTGTGTCCATTGGGTACTACGACCTTGATGCAAAAGAATACGTGTGGGAGCACCCTGAGGGAATTTTTGAAGTAGCAAGTATGACGGGCAATGTTGCCTTGGTGGATGGAAAGCCTTTTCTGCATGTGCACAGCGTGCTCACGAGCGCGAACGGCACAGGGAAAGTCGTGGGCGCGCACGTAAAAGAAGCGACGACAGCCGTGACGCTTGAGGTAGTTCTGACGGTTTTTGACGAACCGCTAGAACGCACCTTCAACGACGTTGTCGGTCTTAATTTGTGCACGCTATGATACGAAACGAAGCAAAACTTGCTGCAAACGTCTTTGCAAAAAACGTGGCAAAGGCACCGACTCGAGACGGATTTGGACACGGGTCTATTGAAGCGGGGCGTGCCGACTCAAACGTGATGGTGTTGTGCGCTGACCTCTCAGAGAGCACGCGCGCAGAGTGGTTTGAAAAGGAGTTTCCTGAGCGATTTATTGAAGTGGGGGTGGCTGAGCAGAACATGGCCGCGCTTGGTGCTGGGTTTGCTGCAGCAGGGAAGGTGCCGTTCATTGCGAGCTATGCGGCGTTTAACCCCGGGAGAAACTATGAGCACATCCGCACGACCATAGCGCTAAACGAATCAAACGTGAAGGTGTGCGGCATGCATGCAGGAGTGTCGGTGGGGCCCGACGGCGCTACGCATCAAATGCTTGAAGACATTGGACTCATGCGCATGTTGCCTGGCATGATAGTCATTGCACCAGGAGATGCGCTCGAAGCACAAAAAGCGGTGGTTGCCGCAGCAAAGCACACGGGACCTGTGTATCTGCGCTTCGGTCGCTCCGCAACGCCCACGTTTACGACGGCAGAAACACCATTTGAAATAGGGAAGGCACTGCTCCTTTGGGAGTCTGACGTACCACAGGTAGCCCTACTCTCCACAGGGTCGTTGGGGTATGAAGCGCTTGTGGCAGCGCGTGCGCTCAGCGCAGAAGGCATTGAGTGCCTGGTGCTGCATGTGCCCACGGTGAAGCCACTCGACACGAGGGCTGTGCTTGACGCAGCAAAGCGCGCACGGCGTGTGGTAACGATTGAGGAGCACCAGGCAATGGGCGGGTTTGGGAGCGCCGTCGCAGAGTTTTTGAGTGAAGCGTTTCCAGTTCCTATAACTCGCGTGGGTGTGCAGGACGTCTTTGGGCAGTCGGGCGACCCTGATGAGCTGCTTGCGCACTATGGGTTGGATAGCATTGGTATTATCAGCGCTGTGCATTCCTGTATCAAAAAATAATTTCGTACCTTTGTATGAGCACCCTTACGCGACGCATCAACACCTATTTCGCAGTACTTATTCTCACCATTTTTGGTGCGGGCGCGTCGCTCATTATTATCCACGTCGCAAACAACAGTGCCGTCGCTGCGGCGCTTTCCGCGAGCAGCGTCTCTGCTTATTAGTGAGTGCGACACGTTCTTGTGGACACGCCGTGTCCACAAGAAGCACTCCGGCACGCGAGTGCTGTGCATATAAAAATAACGTAGATAACTACGTTATTTTTATATGCACACGCGTCCTGTAGCGAATAGACCCCGCAAGGGCGGATTTACAAGGGAAGCTGAGTAGCCTTGAAAGAGGGCGGCGCCGATGAGAGAAAATCCTCGAGCGCTACGCGAGACAAAAGGCCTTTTTGAGCGCCGATTTCTTGGACAACGGACATTGAATTCACTGGCCCCCAGAGCAACGCCTCTGCTATCGGTTTTCCAAGCGCGAGCGCCGCAACAAAGGTAGAAGTGGTAGCGTCCCCTGCGCCGGTGCGGTCGACAGGCTCTTTCGGGTCCGGATACATCGGCACTGAGAGGATTTTTGAGCCGTCTGAGACGTAGGCGCCGTTCGGCCCGTCGGTGATCAGGGCTATTTTCGGCCCGAGTGCGCGAAGTCCTGAGAGAAGTGCGTGCATGTCGGTCTCATTATTTTCGAGAATACGCGCAGCCTCTTCTTTATTGCAAGCAACGAGTTCCGTGGCCGCGTAAAGCGCGGAGAGTTTGGTTTTTCCCATTTCCATTTGAAACGTGCCGGGCTGGAACGCGAGTTTGGTTTCTTTGTGCTCGGTGAGCCACGCCGCGAGGTCGTTGTGGAATTGCTCTGATTTTTCTCCTGCTGACGACAAATAGATCCATTTCGGCGGCTCAAAATCTGCTGGAATTTCATAGGGATAGGCCTCGTGCCGTATGAGAATGGTGCGCTCGGCCCCATAACGCAGTACGTAGTGGTGATTTGTCGCAATGCCGTCGTTGACGCGGACGTAGCGCGTCTCCACACCCTCTTGCATGAACACCTTTAAAATCTCTTCTCCGTAGCGATCTTTTCCGACGTTAGAAACAAAGGCGCTTTTTAGGCCAAGTCGCGCGGCTGCGACGGCTGCGTTTGCGGCATTCCCCACTCCCGGAACGAGGACGGATTCTTCGTAGGGAATTTTATCGCCCCAACTCATAGAGATGGTGCAGTTCTCGTGGTCGAGGTCGCAGTGCA
>CAYQCB010000028.1:0-10163 GCA_964415875.1 uncultured Candidatus Saccharibacteria bacterium | reverse complement strand
CGGGCTCATCAGTCTTTGCCCAAAAGCACGTGATGGCAGCCGCCGTAATGGTGATACCGCGCTCGCGCTCCTGCTCCATCCAGTCGGTGGTGGTCTGCCCCTCGTGCACCTCACCAATTTTGTGCTGCGAACCCGTGTAGAAGAGCACGCGTTCAGACGTCGTGGTTTTGCCTGCATCGATGTGGGCGATGATGCCGAAATTGCGGACGCGCTCAAGTGGATAGTCTCTCTTCATGGGGTTGGATAATAAAAATAAAAGGCCTCAGGCCATTAGCTACCAGGATAGCGGAGAAACGTCGAAAATGCAAAAAACAAGCTCTCGCAAACAAACCATAAAGCACATCTGGAAACTATTGGTGATTTCTAATGTAAACGGCCCCAAGCAAAAGCTTGGGGCCGTTTCTTTATACAAACCGCGCTGCTACCACGCAAAGTGTGCAAATGCCTTGTTGGCGTCTGCCATGCGGTGCATCTCGTCTTTCTTTTTAATCGCATCGCCTTCGTTCTTTGCAGCGAGGAGTAGTTCGTCAGCGAGCTTTTGTGCCATTGGGCGGCCTTTCTTTGCACGCGCTGCCATGATAAGCCAGCGAAACGAGAGTGCGAGACGGCGTGCCTGCGGCACTTCGCGAGGCACTTGGTAGTTAGCGCCACCGATACGGCGGCTGCGCACCTCCATGAGCGGAGAGACATTTCTGAGAGCACTTTCAAAAGTCTCAAGCGGATCTAGACCACCTTCCTTGATCTTCTCGAGCGCGCCATAGACCACCGAGCGAGCCGTGTCTTTCTTTCCGTCCCACATGACGGCGTTTATAAAACGAGTCAAGGTCTCAGACCCGTACTTGAGATCTGGCTTCCACACACGCTTATGTTTGAGAGGACGTCGCATGATAAATATTATTTAGGACGCTTTGCGCCATAACGAGAACGACCGCTGCGGCGCTTTTCAAGGCCGGCCGTGTCTAACTTGCCGCGCACAATCGTGTACTGCACGCCAATGTCCTTCACACGGCCGCCGCGCAACAGCACCACTGAGTGCTCCTGCAGGTTGTGCCCCTCGCCGGGAATGTAAGCTGTGACTTCCATGCCGTTCGTGAGGCGCACACGGGCGATTTTACGAATAGCTGAGTTTGGCTTGCGGGGAGTCTTCGTGGTCACCTTCGTGCACACACCGCGCTTAAACGGCGACGAGTAGAAGGTCGGACGGTTCTTGAGTGCGTTAAAACCGCGCGTAAGCGCGACGACCTTAGACTTCCGGACCTTATCGGTTCGGCGCTTCTTTGAAAGCTGATTGATGGTTGCCATTTAGAAAAAGAAGACCCGCAAAAGGGTCAAAGCCAATATAAAGGAATATGCTCGTAAATGCAACCAGCGCACCTATTCAGGCGGCTCGCGGTAGGGGTCGACCGTGTAGGGCGGAGCGCTTTCTGTGGGTGCGCTCTGAGGCGGTGCACTCCTTGGAGGGATAGGCGGCAGCAGTGACGCCTCTGGCTCAGGTGCTGCAGCGACCGGTGGGTGCAGGTCTATAAACTCGGGAACGGTACCGGGCAGATTTTCTGGAGGCGGCGCTTGGCGCGTGGGAAGGGGCGGATGCACTATCAAATTGCGCAACGTGGGCGCGCCAGGCAACACACGGCGTGGTGGTAGAGGTGCGGAATCGTCTTGCAGTGAAGCATCAGACGCGTTTGTGGGAGGAAGCACTATTGACGGAGCCGTCGGTGGCGTTGCTGCTTGCGATGCTGGCGTGATTCCAGGTGCGCTCGCATACGTACCCGTCGCAACCGCTGATCTTTGTATAGAAGCTGCTTGTGCAGCCGCTGCGCCACCAACCTCGGGCTTCATAGGCGCTGCGTTCACCCTCACCTGTTCTGCTGCCGGTGTGGCACTGCGCATTTCATCTCGTAGTGGCATAAATACCATTCTGTTTACGTCCTCAAGAATGCCGCTGATACTCGATTCAGGTATCGAAGCTTCAGAGAGAAGTGCTGCTGAAAATTCTGCTGGCGAAGCTATGCCCATGAGCAGAAGCATGAGCTGTGTCTGCACCTCACCGGCTTGATCAATGTGCAGGCCATATTTCTTCATGAGTTCTCCCGCCGCTATCGAGTGCTTACCTGCGGTGAGGTAACTCCGCACAGGTGCGGGCAGTGTTTGCATTACTGTGCGCAAACTTTCCTCAAGAGTCGGTTCTGCTTCTGTGGGTTCACTATCCATGTAGTTAGACGATAGCACGCAGCGGCGCTGCGTTATTCACTTTTCTTCTCTTCTTTCTTGTCTTCCTCACCTATTTTTTTCAATGCAGCAAGCATTGCATCGGTGTCTTTATCCTTTTTGTCTTTTGTTGCTTCTTTTAGAATTATTTTGCTTGCTGCTGAGTTTGTGGATAGCTTTCCACCCCACCCCTTCAAAATATTGTTAGCATAGTCTGTTTGTGGCGCATTACTGAGCTTCTTTCTTTCTTCCTCTGCTTTTTTTGCGGCATCAGTCGCATCGACAGCAAGCCCCTTGAGCGCCTCTCGCTGCGAATTTGCCTGAGCCTGCATCTGCACTCGATGTTCTTCAACCAGTGCTGCCTGTGCATTGCGCGCCTCTTGTACCTTTCTCTGAGCCCCTTCGAACGCGGATTTGTTTGCCAGGTTTGCATTTGCTCGGTAAGCAATCTCTGCAGCTGCCTGCTGTGCCTGCGCCGAATCAACCGCTTGTGTAAGTGGCGTCAGGGCAGACCTGTGCGCTGTTTCTAGACTTTGAGCATCTTTACTATGTTTGTCGGCCATCTCCTCTCTTTTGTCTTTTGCAGTTTTCTCCAACGCTTCTTTTGTTGGGACCGCATCGAGCTTTTCCTGTTCTTCCTTCGTCTTTCCAAGTGAACTTGCGTACTTTACCCGCGCCTTCACCGCTTCCTCTTCGGACTTTTTAAACCCGCCCTTCTGGGCGTCGCCCGCGTTTAGACCACCGCCGGGGATACTCTTTAGACTCTTGATTCCGCGGATATCAAAACTGCCGGAGGCGCCCTTATTGAGCGCTCCAGAAACTGTCCGACCCAACACTGGTATGCGCGCAGCTTTTGTATTTTTAAAGGCTTGCGCCCCGTGCGTAGAAAGACGTCCCACCGTACTGCGCGCGCCAAAGGCAACAGCACCGAATGAGAGAGCACCCGCCCACTTCGTCGCAGCACCGGCACCGACGGCTGACATCATTTTTGCCAGCACAGTGACGCCAAGCAAAAGCCCCATAGCCACAATGAAGGAAAGAATAATGCTTCCAAATCCACCGAACCCTGGTGCTGAGTTCGTCAGGAACCCTGTGAAAGAAGCGCCCTGCTGGGCAGTGATGCCAAATCCTGGAAGGAAATTCTGCGACAGGATGACGCTGAGAGCTATATAGAGCATCAACATAAGAATAGGGGCGGTCAGTGTTTGCTTCACCAGCATGTTCCACCACTGTTTAGCAGTATTTTCGAGCTTCGGCACAATGAGACCTGCAAAGCCAATCGGAGCGACAATGATGAGAAAAATGAGTGTTATAAAACGTGCAATAAGGATAAAGGCGAGCGAAAGCATGACAAATGACGCAATAATAAACAAGATGCAGCCGAGAACGCCAATAAAGAGCTGGCCGGTAAATGCTGCCTTGTTTTGGATGGCATCGCCGTATAGCTGCGTGAGGTGTAATTGCTGCAAGATGGCATTTGAAATACTTTCTTGCGCAGCACCTGCCTGAAAGACAGCACTCGGTGGGGGGATATTTTTACCATCAAAAATTTGTGAGTAGAACTGAGTAGCAAAGAGATTTCCCACATCAATGATGGCTTCCGTAAAAAAGAGCGAAAAATTCAAAAGGACGGCGACAATGAGCAGCATGGGAAGGCGCTTGCTCACGTTCCCATAGAAATCAGTGTTGATGATCGTCTCAATACCCATGGCCACGAAACCAAAGATGAGCACAATGTTGCCAATGTCGCGCAATGTGCGCCACACCGTGGCGACCGCAGAAAGGTTGTGGATGTAGTCACCCATCTTCACCACGGTGTAGTACACAGAATAATCAAGTATGATGGCCGCCACACCAAGGAACCAGGCAAAAATACTCATGATCCACATCATCACCTTGTTGACATCACTATCGGCTTGAGGTCCGCCGATGTTGTTTGGAGTGGGACTGTTAGCGGCCACACCCCCTACGGAGGCAGTCAGGGCAGCTTGCTGTGCCGGCGTTGCTGTCGGACTTGCTGGTATTGGCTCAGCATGTACAGTCAACGGTCCGAGAAACGGTATGCCCACCGAGCCAAGTACGAAGAGTGCGCTTAGTAGTAGCGTGTATCTTTTCATTGCTAATTTTGAGGCACGGACCCAAACGGCTGTGCCATGCAAGAGCTAAAGCTGCCCTGTGCGTTTGTGTTCATGAGATGCAGCCGGTCAATGAGCGAGGTGCCGCTAACATTTAGCGAGCCCGGCGGCGACGCAGCGGCGTCTCCAAAAGACGTTGCGTCTTGGTCCGCACTCGCGACATCGCTTGCTGTGGGCGACATGGTGAGCAAGAGCTGCGTGTCGCTCATAAACGCACTCTGGCTCGCTGCAGCAGCGCCCGCGGAAGAGTCTGTCGGCTGCTCCGCGGCCACTCTTTGTAGCGCTGCTTCTGCGTTTAGGATTGCTGTGTTTGCCGCAACCACTCGGTTTGCAGCCGGGATGATTTGAGAATTCATTGCCGACTGCGCCGCAGCAATAGTGGCACCGTTGCCGCTCGTTGCTTGCGACTGACAGTAGTTGATGAGCGACTGCACGCTCGACGACGCAGCATCGACTGCCATGCCAATAGCATTCCAGTCTGATTGGTACTGCTGAATGCGCGCCGGCATTCCGCCGCCCACAGCCGCTTGCGTACCCGGATCGTTGTAGACACTGCCGAGAGACACGCCGAGCTCTGAAGAGTTTTGGTACTGCTGCAACGGTGAGGTGCCCCCGGAGGACATACCTGAGCTAGAGCAGGCACCCACCACGCCCGAGAGCCCGCACGAACCCAACTGCCCTAGAATTTGCTGCCCGAGACTTACCGTCTTCATCACGGTAGCGATATTGCTGAAAATAGAGTTCACCTCAGGGGCCACATTTCCTACATTTATGAGCCGGTCTATCGGCACACCAATGGCCTTGTCGAGTGAGCTCTTAATAACCGCTCCCGGAGTAAGGATCACTCCCGGTGTGCCATCGGCTTTCGTACACGCGTCTCCCGGCAAGAAGCCAGACGGTGCTTTCGCACCTGCAGCAGTGGGACCGCACCACGACATGAAACCATTGCCCCAACTCAACTCCTGCAAGCGTACTTGCTGGGCGCCCGTGACCACGCTGAGCAGTTGGCTACTGGAGTTGTTGTAGAGCATGTATGGGTTGTTTTGCGGCTGCGTCGTGAGCGCAAACCACGCAGGAATACCCCCCTGCGACCAGTTTCCATTTAAAAATGCCGTCGGGTTGGGCGAAACTGAAGAGAGCGTGCATTTATTTTGTGCAAAGAAACCTGCCTGACTTGAAGTGTAGAGATAATTGGTGCGCAGCGAGGAAACAATAGACGCTGAGAACGGTGAGTTAGACGTCTGCGAAAAGCTAGTGAGGAAGGCATTGGCCCTGCCGTCACTCAGAGTCTGCAAGTTTAGAGAGAGGTTCTGCACGAACTGCGGCACACCAGTGCCGTTAGCAGTGCCCGCAACAAAGGCAATAATGCCTGCAGTAATGCTGCGCAGGAGGGCTCCAGAAATCACATACGCAATGGGTTCGAGCACATACTTGTCGACCTGCAAAGCCACATTTGCCACAGAGGACGTGACGCTTGCTACCGAAGTTATGGTGTTCTTGATCATGCTCGTCAGGTTTGTGGGCGACGTGTCTTGAATCACGTGTACTATGTCGAGCGCGTGTGCGCGAGGCGGATTCACCAAAAAACTCGTTGGCACGACGAGCAAGAGTGCCAGCGCTACGGTACAAAAACTCTTAGCGAAACCATATCTATGTCTGCTCATGGTTTTTTTGCCCTCGCTGCCGCTTGGTCTGCGGCAACGTCCGTGATGAGATTTACGAAATCTGCTCCTGGCTGCCCTTTGGTGAGCGTAATGCCTGCGTCTTTGTATACTTTTCCAAGCGAGATAAAGGCATTGCCGAGCGCAAGCACAGCATCAGGGTACTGTTGCAAGGCAAGCATGGTGGCGAGCGGATCAGAGTTAACGAGCGTGAAATCGTTGGTGACTTGCCCGATTCGTGCCAGCGCATTTATGAGCGCCAAATCAGTGCTCGCAAGCTCTTTGGGCACTGGCAGCTGCGACAAGCCAACAGCAGAGTCTCGATACGCTTTGGAAATGGCGCCGATGTGTGCGTAAGCGCTCTCGTCTCCCCCCACGGTCGCGTAGTTCAAATAATTAATTTCACTGGTTGTGGCGTTTGCCTGGTTCGCATTGAAGAGTGCTTGTGCTGAAACGGCAAACGCAGTGAGTGCTGCAGGACCGCTTCCTTGCACTGTTAAGTCTTGCGCCGATTTAAAATCAGGCGCCGAAGCGATCATGGCTGACAATTGCGAAATCGCTTGATTTGAAATGCTTGCAAGTTGGTCCTGCGTGAGGTCAGCGCCGTTGCTAGACTGCTTGGCAGCTACGTAGAGGGTGAAGAAGCTTTGTGCGAATTGCGCCGTAAGCGTGTTGGCAGCGGGCGGAGGCGGCAGCCCATCGTCCGTGTACGCAGTGCTCGTGGCATAGGTCGGTTGCAGGTCTGCTATTGCCTTGGGCACAATCAGTCCTTTGGCAACCGCTTCGCCGTCGGTCATACCAAGATTAAAGTAGTCAGTCGTGGTCGCGTTAAGCGGAATCCCATACAGCGACTTCTGCCAGTCAGGTAGGCCATCACCCGTAGAGTCTTTAGTGGCAATAGCCTGCAAAATGGCCGTTTCCGTCGAGGCTTGCGCAACGGGCGGAGCGGAAACGCCGTGGGCTAGGTAATACGCACCGCCAACCAACACAACCGCAAGTACGGCTGCACCAAGAACGCGTCCCGTTCCGAAAAATTTCCCCATAGTATCAGCTCCAAGTATACCAGTCTCGCCTGCACGAGCCCAAAATATATGCGCTGCGTGTGTGCATTACGCACCCTCGCGTAAGAGGTTTAGCCAGTCAGAAAGCGAGAGGTCTTCCGCTCGAATCTTTGCGGGAGCGGCGGCGGTGTGTATCCCAGCCGCGGCGAGATTCTTTGCAAGCATTTTCCGCTTGTGTGCGAAACCGGCGTGCAGAAGCTCGAAAAATCTACGCTCTTCTTCCTGATTTCGAAATCCGTTGCGAGAAATATCGCGAACGCTAAGCACAGCCGAGTCAACTGAGGGTGCCGGTACAAATGCACCGCGCGGCACTGTAAACTCGTATACTGGCGTGCCGAACGCCTTCACCGACAAGGACAATAAGTTTTCTTTCTTTTTCGTGCGTGCAATACGTTCAGCGACTTCTTTTTGTACTAACAGCGTCATGCTCTGTGGCTGTCGCGGTGACTCAAGAAACAGACGAATGATTTCACCTGTGAGGTAGTACGGAATGTTGGCCACGACAAAATAGTGCTCTGGAAGCGTACCCAATCGAAACGTGCGAATGTCTCCGTGCACGAGCTCAAGCGCGCCGCTCTCAAGCTCCGGCGCAAATGTGCCTTGCAACTCGCCGAAAAGCGCCATGTCGGCCTCGAGAGCAATTACCTGCGCTCCACTTTTAAGAAGCTCGCGGGTGAGCATGCCCGTACCCGGCCCAATTTCAAACACCACGGCACTCTCGGGAAGCTCTGCTGCCTTTACAATACGCGCGGCCGTGCGCGCATGCATGAGAAAATGCTGCCCCAGTGATTTTTTTGCACGAGTGCGCGGCGGCACCACAGCTCTACGCTTCAATGATTGTTTCACCATCGTCTTCATCATAGACCATTAACGAGCGATCGATGTCAGCCAAAAACGACGAGGGTTCTGAAAGAAAATCGGTACCGTAAATTTTACGCACGCGGGCAAGCGTCAAAATCAACCGATCCTTCGCGCGAGTCATGGCCACGTAAAATAATCGCCGCTCTTCCTCCGCATCGCGCTCACTCTCGTCGCCCATGCCACCATGCGGGAAAAGGCCCTCTTCCATACCCGTAACAAACACGGTCCCAAACTCAAGCCCTTTTGCAGCGTGTACGGTCATGAGCGTTACGCCCGTACTGCCATTTCTATCCATTTCGTCTTGATCACTTGCAAGCGCCGCTTCAGCGAGAAACTGTGCAAGTCCTTCCTTACCTGGGAGATTGTCATAGCGCACGGCCACGGAAGCAAGCTCCTCGACGTTTTCGAATCGCTCCCTCTCTTCGGCACTACCCTCTTCGTACAAAGCTTTACGCATGCCGCTTTTCTCAATCACCAGACGTACGAGCTCTGAAGGCACAAGGACTTCTGCAGCGGCCGCAAGCTCAGTAATCACGGCCTCAAACTGCGCTACTTTTGCTTTCTCTCCCGCCTTAAGCAGCTCGCGCTTCCCCTCCAAGAGCTTCCCCAGCGTCACCTTGCCAATGCCGCGCGGCGGCGCGCTTGCAGCACGCATCTTCTCTGCCTCGCGAGACGGATCAAGTGCAAGACGCAGCCACGAAAGCGTGTCCTTCACTTCCTTTCGGTCAAAGAAACGCGTACCCAGAAACTTGTACGGCACTCCAGAGCGCAACAACCCTTCCTCAAGCGCCCGTGACTGGAAATTGGTGCGCACCAGAATAGCCACCTCTTCAAACGGCACACCCTCTCGCGAGAGCGACAATATCTTACGCACAATCCACCGCGCCTCATCTTCTGCCGAGAGAGAAACGTGTACCCGAATAGGCTCTCCGTTAGGATTGTCCGTCGTAGCTATTTTCTCTTTTCTATTCTTGTTTTGTTCGATAATCGCATTAGCTGCGCTCACGAGTGTTTTAGTTGAACGGTAATTTTGCTCGAGTATGATCGTCTTGGCGGTTGGATAGTGCTTGTCGAACGCCAAAAGATTTTCGATGGTGGCTCCGCGCCACGTGTAAATAGTTTGATCAATGTCACCAACCACAAAAAGATTGTGGTGACGCGCAGAAAGCGCGTCGGCGAGGCGCCCTTGGAGCGCACTCGTGTCCTGGTACTCGTCAATGTGCACGTAGCGCCACGTATCCTGAACTGCGCGTTTTACCTCAGGATATCCTTCGACAAGCTGTACCGGCTTCAAGATGAGGTCGTCAAAATCAAGTGCCTTCTCTTCAGTCAGCGCTTTCTCGTAGCGTAGCCACACTTCAGCAGCAATACGGCCACCAAAGCTCGTGCGCGCATGCTTCTCATAAAATTCTCGAGACGACATGCCCGCGCCTTTGGCGCGGGAAATGCGAGAAAGCACTGCGCGCGTCGAAAGTTCTTTCACCGAAACATCAAGTGCCTTAAGTGCCGTCGCAATAACTTTCTCTGAGTCATCGCGATCGTATACGCTAAAAAAACGAGGCACGCCAATAACGGCGCCATGTTTCTCTAAAATCTCGCGGCCCAGGCCGTGGAAGGTAGCAATAAAAGGCACTGCAACATCGTCACCCAGCATCGCGCGCACGCGTTCTCGCATCTCGCGTGCGGCTTTGTTGGTGAATGTCACGGCAAGTATTTCGCTTGCTGGTACGCCGCTGCGTATAAGGTGGTAAATACGTGTCGTAAGAACGCGTGTTTTGCCGCTCCCGGCTCCCGCAAGCACAGAAATAGGGCCCTCTGTCTCGAGGACCGCCTGTCTTTGTGCGTCATTTAATCCATCGAGATACGGCATCTAAGCAAATATACCGCACCCGCCTCCATATAGGCAGGTGTCTGAGTCGGTTGACCAGAGAGCCATCTTGGGTATACTTGTCCTGTTGACTGTTGTGAGAGCCCCTCAAGAAATGGCTTCGTGAAGTAAATAAGCCGTTTTTGTACCATCTGAACCGCTGAAAGCCCCCCTAGTTACCTATTGATTTACATTCTCAACCTCCTCCTTCCGTGCCCAAGCATGTAAAGGTGGACATATACCGGGCCCTCGAGCAACTGGCACTTCTTTTAATCGGATTTGCCCTCATTGCGACCGCAGCCTCCCTACTGCCAAAGCGCGCGAGCGCCTTTTGGCCTTTTTCTTTGAATGCGAGCGCCGCTACGAATGC
>CAYQCB010000027.1:0-10220 GCA_964415875.1 uncultured Candidatus Saccharibacteria bacterium | reverse complement strand
TCAATCCCAAGTAACCCGTTGCGAGCAAGTAGCTCTGAAGCGCAGAGACGTCTGCTCCCGCGACTCCAGCAGTAAGATACCGAGACAGGGTACCTGGTGCCATTTTTGCACTTGGCACGGCGGCCGCTGCGATAGTACTGCCCGCGGGTGCGCTAGTCGTAACTGCAAGGTTTGAAGACGCACTTGCTTGAGCGGCCGTTTGATTGAGCGCCGTCTTTGTGCTTGGTGGCATCAAGAATGTAATGTTGTTATTCATGCTTGAGAATACGAGGTACTTATCCATGCTCGGGATATAGAGGAACTTCCCCGTCAGATTACCGCTTCCCTTAGGACCTCCATAGATGTGTTTTGCGAAGATGTTGATGGTCTTACTCTGGTAGTTGAGCTTGATGAAGTAAAACTTATCGCTTCCGTCCCACGCCACAAACATATCAAGCTTAGGATTGTACGTAAGTCCCACATTGGTGACTGACATTATCGAGGTTTCACCAGTAAGCGTCCAGCCGTCTTGCGGGCCGAAGAGTGGGCCAGGTCCGCCCGGTGTGCCATTTGTTCCGCTTTTACCGTTCGTACCATAAGCGTCCATAGACAATCCATTAAGATTCCACACCATGGGGTTGGCAGACTGCCCAATTCCAAAAGCATAGTGGTGTGTGGTATCTACCGCAGTGTTCTGTGCGAGGTCACCGAACGGCCACACGTTGTTGACTAGAGTGTCTACTACTTTCCCACTGCTGTAGTCCACTAGTCGAGCTCCATTACCCTGTTGGTTTCTGTTTCCTCCGCCCAGGTACACGATATCAGTAGCAGGATCCATGAACACCGTACGCTGCATGACGGAGCTGTATTTAGCGATATCGTCAGGAGCGATTTTTGCGAAGACCTGTTGCGTTTCAACTGGGCTTGTCGAAGTAACAAATGGATCGAATGTCCAAGTATCCGTCGTCATTTGACCGTAGGTTGTACCGACGGTACACCCCTGATCCCCATACACGAAACCACCCGGGGTTATAATGACTTTTTTAAGCTTTGAATCGTAAACCAAGTTACCCCATGCCTGAAACGGTGCCATAGCTGTGCCGCCGCTCTTAAGCTGCATAGTTGCTCCGCAACCCGGCACAGATATCTGTGGAGAGTACACGTCAGAATTGTTGTACCCCACTGTTTGATTAATGTGCGTAGGATTGTTTACCCGAGCTATTTTCCCCGTAAGCACATTAAAGGAATACGCTTCGTTTCCATAGTACGAGCGGCCTCCCGATCCTCCCAGGAGATACCACGTATTGTTGTCTGGTACATAGATACCGTTAGATGTGCCGTCTTTGTTTGCGCCCCCCGTTCCGAATATATCGGGATACGTTGTTCGGCTTGGCGCAAGCGACATCAGAGTCGAATTAGGCACGGTTTGCCACGTGTAGGTACCGAGCGCATCTGCTTGTGCCGAGTCGTTTACCGTTATGTCTACCTTCCCACTCACCGTACCTCCGTCGCCTGTGCAACTGATGGAGTAGGTGGTGTTAGCAACGAGCAGCGGTGTCGTAAAAGATCCTGATGGCGACTGCGCACTAGTCCACCCTTGACCTGCTGCAGAACAATACGTTGCGTTCGGTGCGCTCCACGTCAGCGTTGCCGATTTCTGGTATCCAACCGTTGTGGGCGTTGCAGTGAAACTAAGCGTCGGTGCCGGAGTGATAACTCGCGTACCAGTGTAGGCGTAGGCACCCACATCAAGCGTACCCGAAGAAGCACGCGCCTGGCCGCCGTGTGGTAGAACGAACTCGTACTGCGGAACAAGGGAGAACCCACCTACTGAGCCTGGAGCAACACCTGCACCTACCACTGGCGAAGACGCTGTTGGGAAGTAGATGCGGTTTGCCTGGTCATAGAACTGAGGATTTGCGGTCACTACATTATTTTTCATCGTGACACGAGAAGCCTGGGCGCCGACGACGGCGCTATTTTGAGCGATGCCGACGAATACGTTATTTACAACGAGTCCGTCTTGCAGAGTATTTGGTCCCGTAATAATGCCCGTGCCTGACCGCTGATTCACAAAGGTGTTGTTCGCCACATAGAGTTTTTGAATCGAGTGTGGGTTGCCTTCCATGGAATACGCCATCGTGTTCGTGTTGTCTGCGTGCGGACCTTTTTGCATCACGTTACCGATAACATAGGTAAGTCCGCCCTGCGGCACATCAATCTCATAACTAGCGCTTCCATTCGTCTCATCTGCGAGACGGTTGTAGAGAATGTAGGTGGAGTTCGCGCGAGACTTCACTTCGTGTCCAATTTTTGCGTCGTGCGAGTAACTGAAGCGCAAGACGAAGCTGTTTGGATACGTTGCACTGCCTGTGGAGACGTACATGTTATGGGTGAGTCCATCTCCTCTGCCATTATTCGCAAATTCCGAGTGGTCAATGACAAGATTGGTAGTCGCCCCATCATTTGGCGTGAAGAGGATGCCGTTTTGATTGTTGTGGAAGTACGAATTAGTGATGTAGACGTACCCGTTTCCGTCGTAACGAATACCCGCATCATTTGCACTACCTCCGTGTGCTCCCACAAACTCAATGTTGTCGATAATCATGTTGGTTCCCTGTGGATTCCAAATACCCTTATCTTTGGAGAGCGAGCACGAGGTGGTATCGAGGACTGCTTTGCCGCCCATACCAACGAGCGTCAGGTTGTTCGCGAGCCAGCGAACACTCTCGTCACACACATAGGTTCCTGCGTCTATTTCAACAATATCTCCATTGCCAACGAGACCCACGACGTCGCTCGGCTTCTTGTATTGCCGCGTAGGACCGACGTTCCAAATCTTGCCAGTGCCAAACGTCGTTGGAGCATGTACTGCGTCAAGCGCTGAATTGAAGGCGGGAATAATATTGCGCACATCAGTTGGCGTACCATTGCCTGGAATTGTTTGCGGTGGCGTCACGACCGGCGGAATAACCACGGGCGTCACGGGCGGCGTCACTGGTGTGACCGTCACAGTGGCTGAGGCTGATGCAGAACTTGCTGTAGAGCCGTTCGCTCCCGTCGACCCGGTGCAAGTCACGGAGTACGTGGTCGACTCGGTTGGAGAAACCGTGACCGATCCCTGCACACCACTTGCTGAGAATGAACTACTGGTACACGACGCTGCGTTTGCAGTGCTCCAGGTGAGTGTTGCACTGTCCCCCACTTGGATTGAGGACGGTGTCGCGGTCAAAGTCACAGAAACCGCCGCCGGCGTAGGATTAACGGGAGGAACAGGCTCTGTTGGAGGTGTCGGCTCCGTAGGAGGCGTGGGCTGCTGATTTGCCGAACAAGCCATTGCAGCGCGAGTCTGAGGACCGACGTAGCCATACCCGGTGGTGTCAGGAGAGCCCGACGACACCACGCCATGAGCAGCTTGCCAGCTCTGCACGGCGTTTTCTGTTACGGGCCCGAAATAGCCAGTAGTAGGTGAGATAGAGAGAAACGCCTGAAGCTTACTTACTTCCCCGTTAGTGACAGCGTCCGTCTTACCGCCAAACAAATTGTATGACAAGTTTATACATGACGAGGGGCTAGTACTGCTCGGCGTGCCGCCAAGAGCAGTCGTCACATTGTTTATGACACTCTGGTCAGCACCGAATGCTTGCAAAAGTCCCACGATTGCCTGTATCTGTCCTGAAGAGAGTGCGGCAGCCTGTACCGAACTTGCAGAAAAGGCAAAAAATAGCACGACGAGACTCACGCAAGCGATGCGCGCATATTTTTTGACCACAGGGGACCAAAAAGATTTAATCATATTCATGAACGAGAGTATTATCTAGTAGCTGGAACAGCTATGTGTCATGCTACGCCCTTTGCAAGATGGTGCACTCGTGGACTGGGGATAACTCTCTCTTTCTCAAAGCGCGCCCGTCATTTTTGCTAACCTGAACCCAGCCCAAATGCCAGTGAAGCCACCAATAGCTCCCCACACGGAGTACGATATAAAACTGCCATTCCAAAAATACGGCAAAAGGCTTCCCACTGTTGACCCGACCACCATGCCACCCCAAATAAGTGATTTGCTACTCATGTGCACAGTATACTAGAGCGCATGCCGACACTGGGCGCACTTTTAAGTCTCATTCCGTTACAACAACGCAGCACAACAGCAGTGCTTTTACTTTTGCTCATCGCCGCATTCCTCTACGGCATGCGCACACGGCGGTTTTACCTCGTGCGACATGGCCAAACGGTACTGAACGCAGCTCACATTAAGCAAGGCGAAGACGGCGCACTCAGTGAAAAAGGACGCTTCCAGGCGCTGAGAGTAGCAAAAAGCTTAAAACTGCTCGGTATCCACACAATCCTCACGAGCCCCTACCCGCGAGCACTAGAGACGGCGCACATTTTGTCCAGAGAAATGCACGCCAGCGTACGGAGCACGCGGCTTTTGAGCGAACGGAGAAACCCTTCCGCTGTAATAGGCTTGCCCACCGACGACCCGAGCGTCGTTCGCGCAACAGACAGCATCGATCTCTCGTACCACAGCGACACGTTTCGCTACGCGGACGAAGAAAATTTTTCCGACATAAAAATACGGGCCCGGCAGTGTCTGCGCTACTTGGTGCGGCACAGCGCGACGCGCACGTGCGTAGTGACGCACCACGCATTTCTGAAGATGCTTCTCGCTTACATGCTCTACGGACGAAACCTGCACGAGCCGGCGCTAGTTACACTCGCCTTTCTCAATACCTCTGACAACGGCGGCATAAGCGTTGCCGAGTACTCGCCATGGAAGCGCTTTTCAAAAACCGGCGGCTGGAAAGTATTGAGTTACAACGAACAGCTCGAGCAATAAAAAACGCCCGCTTGGGCGTTTTTTATTGCTCGAGTCGTGAGGTTTTTATGCCTAAAAGCCCATACCCCCTCCCATGCCAGCGTCCGACACCTCCTTCTTTGGTTCCGGAATGTCTGCAATAGCTGCCTCTGTGGTAAGCAGAATCGCTGCTGCTGACACTGCATTTTCAAGCGCCATGCGCGGCATCTTTGCCGGATCCACGATACCTTCCTTGAGCATGTCTTCTACCATAACGTCTCGAAGCGCATCGTACCCAGCATTTGCTTTGCCGTTTTGTACTTGCTCTACAATGACGGCAACATCGTCCTTACCCGCATTGAGCGCAATTTGCGCCAACGGCTTTTCAAGGGCGCGCGTCACAATGTCGTACCCTGCTTTTTCATCTGCGGAAAGCTTTGGCGCGGCTGCAGCGAGCTTTTTCGCAATTTTAGCAAGCGCCGTGCCCCCGCCTGGCACAATGCCTTCTTCAATAGAAGCCTTCGTTGCCTTTACGGCGTCGTCAATCTTGTCCTTCAAATACTTCATTTCAGTTTCCGTAGCGGCGCCCACTGAAATTACTGCCACTCCTCCCGAAAGCTTTGCGATGCGTTCTTCAAGTTTTTCCTTGTCGAACTTCGAGTCAGTGAGCTCAGCCTGCGCTTTAAGCTGCAACGCACGCGCAGCAATGTCTGCCTTCTTTCCCTTACCGCCCACAATAGTTGTCGTGTCTTTCGTGGAGACGACGCGGGCAGCCTTTCCAAGAGCAGAGAGCGTCACGTCTTCAAACTTCATACCGATTTCGTCAGAAATCACGGTGCCACCCACAACCGTGGCAATGTCAGCGAGCATTTCCTTCTTGCGATCGCCGTAGCCCGGGGCCTTGATGGCAAGCACGCTGAACGTCCCGCGCAACTTGTTCACAATAAAGGTAGTGAGCGCTTCCCCTTCTATGTCGTCGGCAATGATGACCAACTCCTTGCGGCCAGACTGCGCAACCTTCTCAAGAACCGGCAACACCTCCTGCACGCCGCCAATCTTCTTGTCGGTAATGAGAATAGCCGCATCCTTCATTTCTGCCTCCATACGCTCCGTATTCGTCACCATGTAGTGCGACACGTACCCTTTGTCTATCTGGAGACCTTCGACTACGTCGTAAGAAAGTTCCGTGCCCTGGCTCTCTTCGACCGTCACTACGCCACTTGAGCCCACCTTTTCCACGGCTTCAGCAATAATGGTGCCGAGCTCTTCGGACTCTGCGGAAATGCTGGCCACCTGGCGCACCTCGGCCTTTGAGCTTACCGGCTTCGCGAGCTTTTTAAGCTCTGCAAGCGCCGCAACCTTTGCGATTTCCATCCCTGAGCGTATGGCCATTGCGCCCGCGCCCTTAAGCACGTGCTGGATTCCCTCGTCGACCAGCGCCTCGAGCAACACCACTGAAGTGGTCGTACCGTCTCCTGCAGTATCGTTCGTCTTACTTGCCACTTCTTTGACTATTTCTGCGCCCATGTTTTCAAATCGGTCTGGGAGCGAAATTTCTTTTGCAATAGAGACGCCGTCGTTGGTGATGCGCGGAGTGCCATAGGACTTCTCCAGGACCACATTGCGACCCTTTGGTCCAAGCGTGACCTTCACCGCGCGCGCTGCCTGCGCCACGCCGCTTGCTATTGCTTTGCGCGCGTCTTCTGCAAAGAGTATTTGTTTTGCCATAGGGTAAGAAATTATTTGCTAATAATTGCGAGCAGGTTCGACTCTGAGAGCACAAAGTACTCTTCGCCCTCAATCTTCACTTCATCCGGTCCATACTTACTGAAAAGCACCTCGTCACCGACGGATACTGCTATAGGGACAATGGCACCATCAACGTATCGACCAGGACCTGTAGCAACGACGGTTCCCTGCATCGGCCGCTCTTTGTCACCTGTTTCCGGCAGGATTATGCCGGATGCAAGTTTCTTCTCTCCCTCTCGCTTCGCGGGCTTCACGACGACTCGATCGCCAAGCGGTTTAAGCGCCATTTGTTTTGCCATGTATCGATATGATTATGTGAATAAAAACGCCCTCGTTATAGGAGTATAGGAAATAGAGAGAGGCGTTGTCAACATTCTTTGACCTTGCGGAGACACTCTGCCTCGTGGTATCGTTCTCGCCACAGATGGAGGCACTCGTACCGGCATTGCCGTACGCAGAAATCATCCTCTCGATCCTGCTGGTGATTGGCGTGGTCATGCAACAGCGTGGCGCAGCACTTGGCGGAGCTTTTGGAGGCGATAATTTTGCGTCGACGTTCTACAAGCGCAGGGGCGCTGAGAAATTTCTATTTACTGCGACTATAGTCGTCTCAATACTCTTCGTACTTACTGCCTTAGCGAACCTCCTGCTGTCGACAGCATGATCGCCCGCGAGCGAGAACCATCCCGTTCGCCCAAGAGCCTCAAAGGCTACTTCACCCGCTCGTATTCCGTACCGGTTTTTACACGCGTAGCTGCGTGGATCGAGCGCCTTACCCCGGGTGACCGAGCAATCTTCGTTGGGCTCAGCGTGCTCCTCGCCGGTGCTTCGCTCCTGAGCGTGTACACGCTAGAGTCGCACCTGCTTGTGCGCGTACCCTCCTACGGAGGATCGCTCAAAGAGGGCGAGGTGGGTAGCCCGCGATTTGTAAATCCACTACTCGCTATCAGCGACTCCGATCGTGATCTTGCCATGCTTACGTACGCAGGACTCATGGGCGTTTCTGGTACTGGTGCACTCACGCCAGTGCTGGCACAATCCTATACTGTGTCGCCGGACGGGAGAGTGTACACGTTTACGCTTCGCGATACTGCCGTGTTCTCCGATGGAACAAAAGTAACCGCAAATGACGTAGTGTTCACGGTACAAAAAGCGCAAGACCCGACTATAAAAAGTCCACAATATGCCGACTGGTCAGGCATTCAGGTGGCCGCGGTAGACGAACGCACAGTGCAATTCACTCTACCAAAACCCTACGCGCCGTTTCTAGAGCTTACGACACTAGGTATTTTGCCGGCACATCTTTGGCAATCGATTTCCGATGAACAATTCCCGTTCTCTGATCTCGACACCAACCCAGTCGGTGCGGGACCATTTGTGCTTACCGGAAGCGCTCACGACTCCAATGGCCTCATCACGAGTGTGACGCTCTCAGCCAACAAGAAGTATGCGCTCGGCAGACCGTACTTGGACTCGATCACGTTCACGTTCTACCAGCGCGCTGAAGACCTCGCACGCGCAGTTGCTAACGGCTCCGTCGAAAGTGCATACGGCGTGCCGAGCGCTTCCTCGATTACTGCTCCCTATGCCCGCGTCTTTGGTGTTTTCTGGAACCCAAGCGCAAACACGCTCTACGCCCGCTTAGAGGTGCGTAAAGCGCTCTCGCTCGCGCTCGACCGATCCAACATCATCGACACAGTCTTAAACGGCTATGCGACGCCCATTATGGGGCCCGTGCCGCCCGGAAGCAGCGTCAACCAGGTGAGCGTAAGCGCAAGTGACAATCCGACTGCCGACGCTGCCGCCGTGCTCACGCAAGGAGGCTGGACATACGATGGAAATGCTCGCGTGTGGAAAAATGGCACGGCGTCCCTCGATGGCATCACTATCCGCACTTCGAATGTGCCCGAATTAAAAAATGTTGCGAGCGCCGTTAAGACCGACTGGGAAAAGCTGGGGATACCGGTCAGCATCGAGCTCTACGAGCCGGGCGACCTCTCTCAAAATGTCATTCGCCCGCGCAAATACGAAGCGCTCTTGTACGGCATGGTGATAGGGCGTGACCAGGACCTCTACGCATTCTGGGACTCTCAGGAACGCAATGATCCAGGGCTCAACATTGCGCTCTATGCAAACAAGACTGTGGACGCTCTTCTGGAAGACGCGCGCACCTCTGCCGACCCGCAAGCACGCGCAGCCGACTTGCAAAAAATAGAGAATACGATTGCGAGCGAGTACCCTGCTGCGTTCATTTACGCGCCAGACTTCGTCTACACGGTACCGAGCGACCTGAAAGGAATCACGCTTCCCCAAATCACTACTCCTTCGGATCGTTTTGCGAACGTAACGCAGTGGTATCGCAACACAGACGCCGTGTGGCCTCTCTTTGCGCACAAATAATTTTTCGTACGGGTTTCAGAAAGTCGTTTTACCAATGTGCTGTGTGAGCCCGCATTACTTAGCGTTAACAATAGATAGAGCGTATGAATCAAGCACCAGCACCAGCTCCGGGACCGCTCCCGGGCACACCAAAAAAAGAATCTCCACTCGCTCATGGTCCACGAGGACCGCGCAGCAGTGGCCGCAATGGGGCAAGAAAAGACGGCGCCGCTCGACCCGGCAGCGTCTCAAGGCGCATCCAACGCACCCTGCGTCGCACCCCTTCGCACACGGCGCGCAAACAGAGTGTTGCCGACTACTATCCAGAGCCAGCTGGCAAAGACGTTGTGCGCATCATCCCGCTCGGTGGAGCCGAAGAAGTCGGTCGCAATATGTTTGCCCTTGAAAACGGGGCCACGGGCGACATCATCGTCTTCGATGCGGGGTTCCAATTCGTTTCTGAGGATGGCGCTCCCGGCGTCGATTACATTCTGCCAAACACACGTTTCCTTGAAAAAAACCAAGCGCGCGTAAAAGGCGTAGTGATCACCCACGGACACCTCGACCACATCGGCGGCATTCCGTTTCTCCTGCCGCGCTTTGGCACGCCGCCAATCTACACGCAGCACCTTACGGCCGTGATGATCCAGCGACGCCAAGAAGAGTTTCCGGACGTTCCAAAACCAGAAATAATCGAAGTAGAAGTGGGACAGAGCGTCACTATTGGCGGTACGCGCGTGAAATTCTTCCCCGTCACCCACTCTATTCCCGACTCTATGGGCGTTTCGGTCGAAACGCCGCACGGCAACGTGGTCATCACGGGCGACCTTAAGCTCGAGCACGACGGCACCACTCCAAGCCCGCGCGAGCAGGAGACCTGGGGGACACTCGGCAAAGACAAGAACATCTTCTTTATTGCCGACTCCACAAACGCTGAGCGTGACGGATTCTCTATCCCTGAGCAGCGCGTGAACGACACCCTCGAAAATATCGTGAAAACAGTGAAAGGCCGACTCATCATTGGCACCTTTGCGTCACAGTTCGAACGCATCATTCGTATCATTCAGATTGCGGAGAAAATGGGTAAAAAGGTCGTCACTGAGGGCCGCTCGATTCGAAACAACATTGAAATTGCAGAGCTTACCGGCCTTTTGAAGATAGACAAGTCAACCATCATACCGGCTCAGGACATTGGCAGTTATGCGCCAGAAAAGATTCTGATTCTCTCCACCGGCGCCCAGGGCGAGGAGTTTGCGGCACTCATGCGCATCGCCACCAACCAGCACAAGCACATTACGCTCAACGACCGTGACAC
>CAYQCB010000026.1:5993-11038 GCA_964415875.1 uncultured Candidatus Saccharibacteria bacterium | reverse complement strand
GATGTATAGCTCTGGCTGACCAACCACCTTTGCATCGAGATACAGCATGATGCTTCGCAAATGCGCCTGAGCCAGTGCGGTGCCAATACGCCCACCAGTCACACCAGCTAGCATCACAGGCTTAAACGCAAACGAGTTCTTGCCCCAAGGACGACTCAGCCAGTCAATGGCGTTTTTTAATACGCCCGGTACTGACCGGTTGTACTCCGGCGTAGCAATGAACACACCGTCGGCAGCAACAATTTTGTCTTTAAGCGCCTGCACCACTTCTGGAAATGCTGCCTTTTCTACGTCTTGATTGAAAAGCGGAAATTGGCTTATGTCTACCACTTCCACCGTCATGCCTTCCGGTGCAAGCGCCTGAAGCGCCTTCACCAGATTCGTATTCCCCGATCCTTCTCGCAAACTACCTGAAATAGCAATGATATGCATGCTTGTGTAAATGAATGGCTAACTCACTCGTGATACCACGCTTCAAAATCTGCCGTTGTGGGGATAACTAACTATATGGGTTTACGAAACCCATATTTAGCGCAACGTTTCTTTCCAGCGCTCGTAGAGTGCCGCCGTGGCGTAGAGGTCGCCGGCGTTATAGCGTGCAATGTCGAGATACTTCCCCGCCTTGTAAAGGCCGGCGACGTCGTCGCCCTTCGTCCCACCCGCCTTAGGACTTTCAATACCGAGCGCCCGACAGAAAAGATGCAGTGACTTTTTAAACCGCGCAGCTCCGTAGAAAGTGAGCTGATCCATGAGGTCTACGTGCACGCAGTTCCGCTGCATCGAGAGGTACCGGTTACTGAGCAGGTCTTTCGTTGGCCGCACTCTGTGCACCAGAGAGCGGATGGCGAGAAACGGCGCATCAAAGCTGCGCCCATTAAATGACACAAATTCGTTGCACGCTGCCGCCACCTTCCAAAATTGCTCAAGCATTTCTTTTTCCTCAAGTGGTTTGTAGAGCATCCCCTCATCCTCAAGCTCTTCGAGCTCAGACTGCGGCGCCGAAAAATACACGGCACCTTTTTTGCTCTCAGTGTCGTACGCACCAATGGCAACAATGCTTCCCGTGAGTGGCGAGAGCCCAAGACCCTCTTTAATTTGTTTCATTTCAAACTCAAAGTCATCGCCGTCACGAGACGATTGCTCCAGGTACCAGGAGATATTGTGCTGCGTTGTGTCGTCGAGCGACTCCCAGTCTTCACCGATGGTTTCAATGTCAAAGACAAGTGCCATGCCTCCAGTATACCCAGCACATAAGAAAAGTGAGGTGGGACTGGGTATACTGAGAGTATGAACGCTTCAGCTCGCAGAAGTCTCGCCGCGCTCGTGCTCGCTCTCGCCACCCTTGCTGTGGGTTATGTAAGTGGAAAGTCGCAGACGAGCGTGGCGGCGCCGAGCAGTGGCGCGCAAACCGTCACAAGCCCCTCTGCCGGCACCATTCGTGTGCTCTACAGTCTCGACGCCAAGCAAAACGATAAAGAAATCATTGCCCTCATAGATGACGCCCAGTCGACCATCTACTTCGCCATGTATGAATTCACGCTTCGCGACATTGCCGACGCTCTTGTGGCAGCAAAAGAGCGCGGCCTCACAGTGAAGGGACTAGTCGACAAAGGCGAGAGCGAAAACTCGTACGACGCACCGATCATGGCTGAACTGCGCGCTGCAGGTATTCCGGTCGAAACCGAGCATCATGCAGACGGTAACGGCATCATGCACATTAAGGCCATCGTCACCGACAAAGCGTATGCGCTCGGCAGCTACAACTGGACAAGCTCTGCCACAAATGAAAACGACGAGGTGCTTGAGATTGGCACGGACCCAACGCTGCGCACTACCTATGAAAATATTCTGACACGGCTGATTGAAAAATACGCTTCCACGGCGGCCGCGGGAGCGGCCGCCTCTGTTTCCGGACAAACCTACACTTATACCGAGGCACCGGACCACGTGGGCGAGTACGCCCATGTCACGGGCACCCTCGTCGACGCCTACACCTCGAGCAGCGGCACTGTCTTTCTCGATTTCTGCAAAAGCTACAAAACGTGCCCCTTCTCGGCCGTCATCTTCGCGGGCGACGCCGCAACCTTTGGCGATCTTTCTCGTTACAACGGAAAACCCGTCACCGTAACCGGCACCATCACGAACTACCAAGGCCGCGCCGAAATAAAACTGTCAAAACCTTCGCAACTTTCAATGCAGTAGCAATATATGAGTTTCGTAAGCCCGCATATTCAGATGAGGAAAGAAAAGAGGTGTGGTGGAGAGTCGACGAGCTAGCAATCGAAATGTAAAAATACCATCGCTCAAGATGGCATTTCCAAGATGGCGTCTTGAAACTGCCATCTTGAGAGGTAGGAAAGGTCAATGGCCGAGGTTGTAGAGAGTCTTCACTTCACTCCCTGAGAGCACTCGGTTGTATATGCGCACGTCGTCAATAGTCCCTACGAACGGAGTTAAAGCTGTGTGCAGTGCGTCTGAACCTATTCTATAAGGAGCGTAGACGGAAAAGTTGTTGGGATAGCTACTACTTTGTGCTACTTGTACGCCGTCCCAATAAATCCTGATGTCCGAGTTGCCAGCAGTAGCAACCATTAAATGCCATTTCCCATCCCCCACCTTACCTGCACCAAGTGCATAGGTCGTCCAAACGGCTCCATTCCAGAAGGCTATGGTTCCGTCTTGCCAAGCTCCCCCACTACCTGTGCTATTCGCCATCATAAGAGGGCTTCTGAAAGAGCCTGCGGTACTACTTACCAAAAGTGGCAGTGCCTTGTTTGTATTTGTCGTTTTAAACCATACCGCTCCCGTAAAGTAGGTAAAATGCAAGGATGGAGAGTCGGGGAAGCTGACCCACTGGTTTGTACCATTAAACGACAACGCTTGGCCAATCTTGCCCGCAACAGGAGAAGTTGTGGTGGACATGCTTACAAGAGTCCCATTGTTGCCAGAGCCACTCATGTCGAGCGCTTGGCCAGTTGCCCAGTTCAAAGAGTTCCCGTCAAAGGGCCAGTAGCCCACAAGGCCGCCGCCTGAGAGAGGGTTCACTGGTGCCTGCCCCACCACAGCCCCACCGCCCGGCGCGCCGGCGTTATAGAGCGTTTTCACTTCGCTTGCAGAGAGTGCGCGGTTATACATGCGGACCTCGTCAATAGAACCAGCAAAAAACCTTTTTACAGCTCCATTATCATAAGTCGCACCGATTTCGAGAGGTGCGGTATTTTTTAGAAGCGATGCTGCAGTTATCGTTCTCGTAACTGCAAGAGTTCCGTTTGCATACACTTTCTCCACGCCCGTCGCTGAGTCATAGGTGGCTGTAATGAGCTGCCACGTACCTGTAGAAAAGACATGTGATCCATTGCTCGTACTGACACCGTCCCCATCACTCGTGATGTGAATTTTAAGAGCACCCATCAGGTCGGAGGAGCTGCCTCCCAAATTGAGCTCCCATCCCCATGTACCAGAAAACCAAGAGCCCATGATTGTCTGAGTTGGGCCTGTAGCATTCCCGCTGGGAAAATAGAACCATGCGGAGAGTGTTATATCACTGGGCTTTAGCAATGACGAGTACGGGATGCTCACATTCTGATTGGTACCGTTAAACGACATCGCTTGGCCAAAACGGCCCATAACCGGAGAGGTGGTGGTAGACATGTTTACGAGCGTACCGGTGTTACCGTTTCCGCTCACGTCTGCGGTGGTGTTTGCTGTCGAATTTGTGTTTGCACCGTCGAAGGTCCAGTACCCCACGAGGCCGTTGGGGACGAGGTTGGTAGGGCTGGCGGAAACTCTGGAGACACCCAGAGTGTTTTGGTAGAGCGCCATAACTTCGCTCGCTGAGAGCGCTCGGTTGTAGATGCGCACGTCGTCGATACTTCCATCAAACCAGCGCCCACCGTTTGCTGTGTCGCCACCTATTGTCAGCGTTCCCGTATTGTTCGCCAGCACGCCCGCAGAGGCGCCTGAACAACCCACCACCCCATTTATGTATAGACTGAGGCCTGAGACCGAGTCGTAGGTTAAAGTGTAGAAGTACCATGTCCCCGAAGCGGAGCTAATCGAACTGACACACGCGACGTGACCACCGGAGGTGCCGACCCATGCCTGTGCGGAATTGTTGGTAAATTCTAATTGGTACACCCCGCCTGATTGTTTGTTTAGAAATGTTGTATAGCCACCAAATGAATTCGCTTTTGCCCAACCCGAAACAGTCACTGCGTTAGGGTTTAGGCTTGAAGAGTTCGCGGCGCTTACATATTGATTGGTGCCATTGAAAGAAAGCGCCTGACTTATTTTACCTTTCACCAAAGAGGGGCTGTTGACTGTGGTGCCTGTATTCCCATTTCCCGATCTATCAGCTGCGTTTGTGCCGTCTAGTGAGTCCATTGGCCAGTAGCCGACGAGGCCTAAATTATTTTGAGGATTGGAGAGCGTCGAGGCATGAGCAAAACCATTTGGCAGCGTGAGCGCACAGAGGAGGCCGAGTGCGAATAGTGAAAGAGTTTTTTTGTTCATTTGAAATGCCAGGTGTTTAGAACTTGGGTCAGCAGTACTTCGTCACTCTTCCAGGTTTGCGTCTGGTACAAGTAGCCATTGTACACGAACCACGCAAGAGGTTGTGCGAAAAAAGAGCGTAGCCTGCGTTTCAAAAGCTTGTAGTGACAGTATAGCGCTCTGGGGCCAGATGACGCTTTTCCGCACCAAGCTTTCATGCAAGGTCCCGTCTTTCTGAGAACGCCACTTTTGCGCGGGCGGGAGAATACCGTAGATATCTACGGTATTCTCCCGCCCGCGTCTTGCGCAGAGTGTGATTTTTGTGCTATACTACAACTTCTACAGCCCGTGATTACTGACCAACTCCGCATAAATAATGAAATTCGCTCGCCTCAGTTGCGCGTGATTGGCGCCGCGGGCGAAAACCTTGGCGTCATCAGTCTTTCAGAGGCCTTGGCCGCAGCAAAAGTCGCCGGATTTGATTTAATTGAGATCTCACCGTCGGCCACGCCGCCCGTTGCGAAGATCATGGATTATGGTAGATTTGAGTACGA
>CAYQCB010000026.1:0-5893 GCA_964415875.1 uncultured Candidatus Saccharibacteria bacterium | reverse complement strand
CGTGAAAACGGCCACCAGTCCTACAGCACGTTTATTGCAAAGTTGAAAAAGCACGGCTTTGGGCTCGACCGAAAGGTTCTCTCGCAGTTTGCTGCGGAGCAGCCAGAAGTCTTCGCTCGCATTTCAAAGCAGATTGCAGCGTAAGCAGCAACCCGCCCAATAAAAAACCGCCCTGCAGGGCGGTTTTTTTATTGAGCAATTCACCTACTTCTGCACCCGCGCTACGCCCTCTTTCGTCACCTCCCAGACTTCGTTTTTCTCCGGAACGATTGCCTTTGCATCAAGATAGTCGTGTATGCGCTGCGCAAGGAATCGCTCTGCAGACGGTTCGCCAAGAGCCACAAATATAGTTTTCAGTTTGCCCGCATGAAGTGACTCCTGTGCAAAGGAGAGTAGGCCGTCGCGGTCGGCGTGGCCTGACCACCCCTCAAGAATTTCGACGTGTGCACGAACCGAAACTTCATGCTTTCTGAGTTTTACCTTTCCTTCCCCTTCTGCCATCCGACGCCCAGGAGAGCCGGGAGCTTGGTAGCCCACGATAATGAGTGTGGTCTTGGGGTCGGGCAAATATTTTTCCTCCCAGATGCCAATGCGGCCGCCGTGACTCATGCCAGCTCCCGCAATGATTATCTTCTGACGAGAATCTTTCTCAATGGTGCGCGACTCCTCACGCGAGAGCGTCTTGGTCAGAAAGGGGAAATTGAACAAGCTCCGCTCAACCTTCATCTCGGCTTCTGCTTCGGGACTAAAATACGTAGCTCCCCACTTTTCATACACATCAGTCACGCGAATGGCGAGCGGCGAGTCGAGATACACCGGAAGGTGCGGCAGCTCTCCGGCCACAAAAAAGTTTGAGAGCTCGTAGAGCATGAGCTGGGTACGCTCTATGGAAAACGCTGGGATGAGGATGTTCCCTCCGCGCGCTATCGCCTCGCCAAGTGCCTTTTTAAGGCGCTCTACGCGGTCTTTGTGCGGTGGGTGGAGCCTGTCTCCATAGACACTCTCCATGAGCAAGGCATCGGCGTCCGTGACCGGTTCCCAGTTAGGCAAGAGTGGGGACGGGGCGTTTCCAATGTCACCCGTGAAGGCCATGGTGGTGCCGTCATCGTCTTTGATCCGTACGCTTGCAGAACCCAAAATGTGCCCCGTCTGGCGCAGGTAAATGGAAAGCCCGGGCGCCACAACCGTCTCTGTGTGGTATGGAATGGGCTCCATGAGCCGTAGTGCTTCCTCCACGTCCTTTTCCTCGTAGAGAGGCGGCAAACCCTTATGCTCGGCATCCTGCTGCAAAATGTGCGCCGAATCCTCGAGAATGAGTGCCGTGAGGTCGCGCGTTGGCTCTGTGAGGTAAATCTTTCCTCGAAAACCCTCCTTAACCAGCTTTGGAATACGTCCCACGTGGTCGAGGTGTGCGTGGGTAATGACTAGCGCTTGCGCCGCAACTACTTCTGCAGGAAACGGCTTGTACACCTCTGCAACTGAGTAGTCGGCACCCTGTTCAATACCACAATCAACAATAAGACTCCCCGAGCTGCCTTGTACAAAAAAATTAGACCCTGTTACCGCCCCCGCGCCCCCTAAAAATGAAATTTTCATTCACTAAACTGTAGCACGCAGCGCCCGTGCGCCAAAAGCACAAAAGCCATGCGCGTTCACGCATGGCTTTTGTGCTTTGTGAGACCGCCCAATGTGGCAACTTTTTATTGCCACGTGGGTTCTCTCGCGAGCGCCAATCGGAACGAACAAACGCTCACCCTGGTGCCCGTATACGAGATCCCAAACAAAGAGCAAGTTGCGTTTTTTCAAGCGGCCTCAAGGTCCAGTATACTCCCCGCCCGTTTTTGTATCAAAATTGCGCAGACGTGAAGAAGCCCCTAGGGAGTTGGGGCTCCTTCGGGGCTTAGCGGCACTGGAACCGAGGACGAATCCGGAGTGAGTCGCGCTGGGATTGCCAGCACTGCTGACACAAATCATGCCCATCAGGACCGGGTACAACCCACGTGCCGCCAATGAAAATCACGATACGCCGACCGCACTCGCAATACTTTGTCATCTCACACCTCCTGTGCCGAATATACCACACACTTGCATTTAAGAAAGGGCGCCACCACTTCCTCCAAGTGTGATCAGAGCGCCTTGCGTCATACACAAAGGCCCCGGAGTCCGGGGCCTTTGTGTATGAGTGCTTCTCGTATAACGTTACTCGCAATTGCGCTTGTACTGGTGAATTTCTTTCGTGCCAAACCAGTACTCAATTTCATGCGCTGCTTCTTCAGGCGTCTCTGACGCGTGCACAATGTTTGCCACTGCGCGTTTCTCGGCGTTTGCCATAGCGGGAGAATCGTTTGAAAAGTCACCACGAATGGTGCCCATGTCTGCCTGGTACGGCATCGTTGGGCCGCAAATTTTACGAACCATATCGACGGCGTGCGTGCCCTGCACCACCATTTTTACGAGCGGTGCCGAGACCATGTAGTCGATGAGCCACTTGCGAATTTCGGGACCGATTTCTTCGGGCGCTGTCGTGCCGAAATCAGCCATGGCGTCAAATTGGTACTTTTCGTAGGTGGAGAGGGTCTTCTCACCGAGCCGCTTGATCCACGCAAGGTCTTTCGGGTAGTGATTGTCAATCTGGTCGAGCGTTGGCTGGAACATTTCGAGGGCCACAATTTTCAAATCGCGCTGCTCAAATCGTTTGATGACTTCGCCGACAAGTCCTTTCTTTACACCGTCTGGCTTAATCATTACGTACGTCTTTTCGTCGCTCGGGTTCTTTGATGCCATAATTTAAAAAATAAAATCGCCACTGGCGCTATGTGTCGAGTATACCGCACTGCCGCGACTTGTACAGCGGCATACTGAAACCTTATTCACGCATTCTGTGAACCTTATCTTCGCATTGTTACGGTGCCGTCCACAAGGAAATCAAAAAAACACATCTTTTCACCGTTGACTCGATACCCCACATTTACCGTATGAATGCCTTCTGGTGTAGTCTTCATGCCTGCAGTGCAGAGGTGTGCGTGGCCAGACACAGCAAGATCGACTTTGGCTGCTGTTATGCTATCGCCGAGTCTTGAGTTGCCGAGCATGATGTAGATTTCAGGATGTTCACCCGCGACAGCTTCCTTGTAGGGTGCGTAGTGCGTCATGGCAATTTTTATATCAGGTGCCTGTTCCATCATTTTATTGAGCCCGTTTTGGAGTAGAACCACCTCGCGGTCGCCTTCTTTTTTGAAGTCTTTCATCAGCTGCTCACCGATAGTGCCGCGTAATTCGTTGGGTGCAAAGCCGCCGCCAAAACCTTTTGTTCCTGCAATACCCACTCGCATGTCACCGACGCGGTACTCAATGTATGTACCTTCCAGTATTGCTAGGGCCTTGTGCTGCAATAGCACCCGTTTTATTTCATCAAGCGCGTTCTCGTTGCCATCATGATTGCCGAAGATGAGTGCAATGGGTATTGCAACGTCCGCAATCAGTTCTAAAAAATGTTCCGTATGTTGAACGCTACCGTCGTGCAAGTCGCCTGCGATCAAGAGCAGGTCAGCTGTGTTGTTTACTTGATCAAAAAAGTCTTTGCCGAGACCAGTTTTATTAATGTGCACGTCGCTTGTTGCTGCAATGGTTAGCCGCCTTTTCATTGGTAGATAGTAGCAAGCGGACTGTAAAACCAATAAAATATACCTAGCGGCGCATAGGGGTGCGAGAGTTACTCGCGAGTCACAACAAGCGCGCCGCCTTTTTGCACAATGACCGTGTGTTCAAAATGGCAGGCGCGCGAGCCGTCTTTGGTGCGAAACGTGTACCCGTCAATGACGGGTGCGACCGTGCCGCGCCCTTCTGCCGTAATGGGTTCAATGGCAATAACCATACCTTCTTCGAGAATGGGGCCCGTACCTGCTCTGCCGTAGTTCGGTATGAACGGTTCCTCGTGTACTGAGTCGCCCACACCGTGTCCACCCAGCGCCTTTACAATCGAGTACCCTGCGCGTTCCACAACCTTCTGAATGGCGTGCGAGATGTCCCCCACATGATTCCCTGGGAGCGCAGCGGCGATGCCAGCAACGAGCGCTTCCTCGGTCGCGCGGAAAAAATCGAGCGTCTGCCGCGACGGTTCTCCCACTGAAACGGTCACCGCCGAGTCAAGAATCACTCCCTCGTGAATAAGCCCTGAGTCGAGGGTAACGATGTCACCCTCCTTAAGCACCTTGCGGGTCTCGTTTGGAATACCATGCACAATTTCATCGTTTATAGAGACGCACAAGGTCGCTGGGTACGGGCGCGGCGCGCCTTCAGGGGTGTACCCAAGAAACGCGGGTGTGTCGCCCATTTCCCGCACAAGCGCTTCTGCAAAGTCATCGAGCTCCTCAGCCGTGACGCCGGGAGCAACTTTCGCAGAGACCTCTCGCAGCACGCGAGCAAGGTGAGCACCGCCCGCAATCAATTTTTGACGCTCTTCCTCGGTGGTAACCGTCATGAGCCTATAGTGCGAGCGCCGAGCGGATTTCTTGAGCTATAAGGTCCGGCGCACGCTCCCCGTCAACGTCGATGACTACGCCCTTGCTCCGGAAAAAATCTACAGCTGCGAGCGTGTGATCTGCAAACTCTTTAAGACGTACCTGGATTTTTTCTTCTGAATTGCTGTCGGGGCGGTTAGTAGAAAGCGCGCGAGAGGCCTGCCGACGCGTCACCTCTTCTTCACTCACTTCGAGGTGCACCACGCGGTACGGTCGACCAAGCCATGTTGCCACTTCATCAAACAACTCAGCTTCCTCTCTCCAACGACCAGTACCTTCAAAAATAAGGCCGGTGTCACGCGATGAACGCAGCAGCGCGTCTTCAAAAAGATACTCTGCGAACCAGCTCGGCATGAGTTTCCCCGTGTCATAGACCTCTTTTACCCGTTCACCCAGCGCGTCGCGGTGCTCTCTGAGTTCTCGAAACCGCTCCCCCGTCGAAAAGAGGTGGTAGCCCGTCACCTCAGCAAGCTGCCGTGCCTGTGTCTCCTTTCCGGAGCCGGGGCGACCAATGAAAAGTATCGTACGGACCATATTCATTTTTTTATGATACCTCTCCCACCGACTTTAGAACAGCGTAGACACACTTTGCAAATGACTGCTTCGCCTGCTCCAGGCAGCCATCGTAATTTTCAATGACTACGTCAGCACGGACCTTGAAAGCGTCTTCAAGAGCAAGGCGTTCCCGGCGCTTTTCAAGTTCCTCGGAAGAGATCGGTGCGCGCTTTATGATTCGCGCCTTAAGGGCGTCCCAACCACCCGCATCAATAAAGACAATAAGGCGCTCCTCTGCAGGGATGAGCTGCACTAACTGTTCGACTCCTTGTATTTCCAATTCATGGAGCGCAACACCTCCCTCGCTCATGACTTTTTCAAGTTGCTCCTTGGGTGTTCCGTAATAATTGCCTCCATACTCGGCCCACTCAAGGAAGCTCCCGGCGTCTCGCTGTCGTTCGAACACCTCTCGAGTCACAAACGTGTATTCGCGGCCGTCAATTTCACCTGGGCGCATAGCGCGCGTTGTTTCGGAAACAAGAAACTGTAGTTGTGGATATACAGAAATAGCGTACCGCAAGAGTACGCCTTTACCGCTTCCACTTGACCCCACGACGAGAATTATCTTTCCGCGTGCGTGTGCCATTAGTGCATTTTTTTAATATTCTCGCAGTGAAACTTGCGCATCGATCTTTTGCGCCAAGTCGAGTGCCACTTGCACGGCAATGAGGAGCGCCGTGCCGCCCAGAACGAGTGTGGTGATGCCCGTGAGGCCCTGAATGATGCTCGGCGCCACGGCAAGAAGACCGAGAAAGACGGCTCCTGGAAGCGTAATGCGGTTCACTACAGCGCCTATGTAGGACTCAGTTTCTCGGCCG
>CAYQCB010000025.1:0-11473 GCA_964415875.1 uncultured Candidatus Saccharibacteria bacterium | reverse complement strand
TCATGCGCATCGCCACCAACCAGCACAAGCACATTACGCTCAACGACCGTGACACCATCGTGCTTTCTTCCTCAGTGATTCCTGGTAACGAGAACTCGGTGCAGAAGCTCAAAGACAACCTCTACCGCCACGACGTGACCCTCATTCACTACCGCTCAAGCGACGTGCACTCGACCGGCCACGGAAACGCTGGCGAGCTCATTTGGATCAACAAGCAAATTCACCCAACGTTCTTCATGCCGTACTACGGCTACCACTCCATGCTGCGCTGCCACGCGCGCGCCGCCATGCAGGCGGGCTTCCCACGAGAAAACATTGTCATTCCAGACAACGGCCTCGTCATCGACATTGAGAACGGCGACACTATGAACGTACACAAACTCAAGGTGCCAAACTCACAAATGGTGGTGGACGGCTTCTCGATTGGCGACATTCAGGAAGTGGTGATTCGCGATCGCCAGTCGCTCTCCAAGGACGGCATGTTCGTCATCATTGCGAGCGTAAACATGAAGACTGGCAAGCTCCGCAAGTCCCCAGACATCATCAGTCGCGGCTTCATCTATCTGCGCGAGTCGCAAAACTTGCTGAACGAGGCACGGCTTCTCATCAAGAAAAACATTGAGGACTCCACGCATAACATGAACCCTATTGATCTCGATTACGTGAAAAATAATCTCACAGACGCGGTCGCTGGCTTCCTCTTTGCGCGCACCAACAAAGCGCCAATGGTAATTCCGGTACTGATTGGGATGTAGTTAGGCGAAACAAAACACACAAGCCGCGCCAGGACAGTCCTGCCGCGGCTTGTGTGTTTTTGCGTGCTCGCGTATGTTCAAACTAGTAAGAAAGGGAGAGAAACATGAGGTATCGTCCGCGAGACCCGTTTTGCGTCTTCAGTGCCGTGCCGTGTATTTCCATATCGTGGGGATTGTTTGCTGCTGACTGCTCCACAGAGTGGAAAGCGTTCGCCGTCTTTCTCGTCGGCGGCGCCATTGGGTTCCTTACGCACGCATTGTGGCCCATGAAGAAAATTTGCTAACGCGGCAGGGACACCCCTGCCGCGTTTAATTTAAATTACGTTGACGTATAACTTCCTGATTCGGGAGTATATAAAAAATGAACTCACTGTAATAAAAAGAGGTCGTCTTGCGACGACCTCCAAGGCACGTTGTTATTCGATCAGCCCTTGCCGCCACCGAAGTCGACGGGCGACACGTTCAAGTTTGTCTGCACCTGCACGTTCTCTCCAACACCGACCGTGACCGCCTGCCAGTTCGGTGTCGTCACCGTGGCCCAGGCACCACCGTTGGTGGCTGAAGCGCCGGCGCTCAGGTCCTTCTGGGTGTTGCCACCCGATTTCAGACTGACGCCCGAACTCCAGCTGTTCACGCCGAGACCATTGGCGCCCGAGCTGGCGGCGCCGAGTCGGGTGGTGACATTGGTCGTCACCATACCCAGATCTGCCTGCGCGCCAGCAAACGCCGACTTCAGGTTGAACGCGGACGACTTGAAGGTCTGCACCTGTGCGTTCGCGAGGGCATTGAACCCCTGCGCGCCCGCACTTGCTGCCACACGACTCATACCCGTCATCATAGCGAGCGCGCCTGCCGGCGTCGAACCCGACACCGTCAAAGTCTTCTGCTGGGCCTGGGCGGAATTGCCCAGACCGAGCACGAACGCCAGCGCGAACATCGCGAAATATTTGATATTCATCCGTCTATCCTTCCTTGCTAACCAACGAGGACCATCCTCATCGGGTCGTGGAGTCGGTAGTCAGTTCGTCCGACCGACATTGGTCTGAACGAACGTCTGCGGCGCGCTGATAAACGCGCCACTGGTGGGCTTGGGAAGCAGACTTGCTCCCACAATAGCCCCCACCGAACCTTGCACCAGCGCACCAAGCACTGCCTCGTGCCCAGCGCCAGCGAGCGTGCCCGCCGACAAGATTGCGCACTTGATCTTGTCCCCAGAACAGCGAAATGCCACAGTCGTCGTCGACGACATCGTCATTCCACTGTTGCGCCACTCCACGCCCCCAACGGAGCTTCCGTCCGGAAGCAGGGTGAGCGCCAGAGTGGTTGAAGGCGTGACTGCACCACAGGCGCTCAGCGCCAGAGGTGCAACCAGCAGCAACAATCGCATTTTCTTTAACATGACGATCTCCTTGAGAATCCTCCGAGGAGGAATTTGGATCACAGTTCTGGATCTACACTAATATATGATTTACAATTTGTCAATAGTCTGTTGTGAATTTATACGGCCTGTCGCACCACAGAACTTTCCCGTGCCGTGTCTCCAGACCAGAAAAAACGGCGACCGAAAAACGGCCGCCGCATAAGTTTTTCCTTACTTTTGTACGCATTCGGGAAATTTCTCTGGCCGATTCATCCAGTACGACCACTGACAATATGGTGGGAGGTTCTGGAGCACTCGCACCTGCCGAATTTTCCGCACGCGTGGCAAAGCTGTTACCACCGCCTGTACGAGAGGCACTTGCGCATGAAGCCCATCCAGAGCGCGTAGCTCCGAGTCCGTCAATCTTTGCGCCGTAGGAATTTCCAGACAAGGAGCGCTCGACAACTCCACGCGATGCGTTCGCGCGAATTGGCAGATGGCGTGCTGCACCCACCGGCCATACCGCGAGTCCTCGTACACACTGCCGCTTACCGTAGCAACCCCTATGCGCCGGAGAAAGGCATCGTCACCAAGCATTGCATCGATAAGCACACGCTTCACACTCTCGCGGTCTAGGGGCGCCACAGCAAACACGTTTGCCGCAACCAGTAGATCAAGACGGCACTTGAACACCTGGTTTATATCCTGATGTGCCGCACTGTTCGACCGGTAGCAAGAATCTGCGTTTGCCTGCTCCACGAACGATGGAAGTCTCCAACTTGAGAAGACTCCAGCTGTCAGTAGCAGGACAATCATGCAGAGCATGACGCACGTCCTGTTCAGCCAGTTACGTAGTTTCATTCAATCCCCCATGCGCCTGTGGCGCCTTTGACTTCCTAACTGACGCTACGCTGCTACACAAAAAGAGTCAATTACTCCGCGAGCGCGTAGGCTCCGCGGCGCAGCTTTATAAATTTCTCCATCAAAAGAGCCCTGAGCGCACGCGTCACTTGTTCCAAGCGCTCAGCACCAATGATTTCCAAAAGTGCCGACTCTTTTTTTGGCCCCTTGGCGAGCTCTCGCAAAATAGCCCCGCGTACCTCACGCAGAGACCCCTTAAATTGAGACTGCTTTGCATACGTCTTCGTTTTCGCATTCAAAGCAATCCCTGAGCGCTTCAAACTCGCACCATAATCCATGAGCGCGCCGTACCACTCCCCCGACTTGCCTCTCGGCAATGCACGCTCGAGCACTTCGGAGATTTCTGCATCCGTCACTTTTTGCCGCCTCGGAAAAAAGTGCGCTATAACGGCGGTGCGAATGTTCGTTTCTATCACAATGCCGTCCTCGTTCCACGCAAAAGCTGCTACGGCGCGGGCCGTGTACGGTCCCACTCCTGGGAGCTTCTCGAGCCCTGCGACGTCTTTGGGCACGCCGTGCTGCGTCATTTCTTTAGCCGCCTCGTGCAGCATCTTCGCACGGCGATTGTAGCCGAGCCCCTGCCACGCCACGAGCACCTCGCTAAGCGGCGCTTTTGCAAGTGCCAACGCCGTCGGAAATTGTTTTAGAAATGCGCGGTAAAACGGAATAACCCGATCTACTTGCGTCTGCTGCAACATAACCTCCGACACCAAGATGCGGTACAGATTGTGCGACTTGCGCCACGGCAACGTGTGCCGTCCGTGCTTTTTATAGTGCGCCCAGACACGGCGGCGAAATGAAATTGCACTAGGATTAGACATACTCGAAAGTCCTACACAGACATGGCAGGGTGGTGCGACGTGAGAAAAGGCTCT
This sequence comes from uncultured Candidatus Saccharibacteria bacterium, assembly GCA_964415875.1. Taxonomy (GTDB): domain Bacteria; phylum Patescibacteriota; class Minisyncoccia; order Phycocordibacterales; family Phycocordibacteraceae; genus C7867-001. The sequence goes on along the minus strand of CAYQCB010000025.1, from coordinate 7,562 downwards.
ACGCAGGCCGACGGGCCGAGCAGGCGACGCAGCGAAGTACCCGACGGGGTGAGGATAATTTTTAGCAAAAAATTATTCCGTACTTTTCGAATGCCGTACCATCTTGCCGTCGCTCTAAAGCTCATACACCACATCTTTTCGCTCAACAACAATTTTCCACCCGCGGCGTTTCGCGTGAGCGTACAATTTTTGATTAGGGTTAAAGGCGATGGGTGTCGCCACCGCTTCTAGCATCGGAATGTCGCTCTCCGTGTCGCCCACTCCGAAAGAGTCTGCGAGCGTAAACCCCTCCTTGCGCACTGCCCGCTGCAAGACTGCCGCTTTGTTGAAAATGAGTTCTTCGTCTTCGATTGCACCCGTGAAATTACCAGACGGGCCGGATGAATAAAAAGTTCCGTAGACTTTGTCGAAACCATGCTCGTACCCAAAACCATCGACAATAAATTTCGGGGAGAGCGAAATGCCGAGTATGTAGTACCCCTTCCCTTTAAGGCGCTTGACGAGGTCTCGCGTGTACCGATACACGCGATTACGCTTTTCCTCGATGACTTCCCCCGCGAGGTTTGCCACCTCTTCATAGGGCAACCCTTTTAAATGCTCACCAAACACCGCAACAACCTTCTGGATGTACGCCTCGTAGTCCCCCTTTCGATCGAGCCACTCAAGCTGCTCTGCTTCGTACGTCGTACGGGCTGACTTTGGAAACAGCTCTCTCTCGATAAGACGCTCCACAAGCTCTATGAGGAGCGAGGAGCGGAATACCGTTCCATCGATATCAAATGCGGCTACGGGGCGCTCAGTCATAGCCCAATCCTACCTTATTTTGCTTTTGGCCAGCGGAGCGCTGCTGGTGGCCAAACTTTTGTGAGCGGGTGCACTGCGCAGTCGTGTGGGCGCGCTGAGCACACGTAGCGCCCATAAAGCACCAAGCCATTATTAACAAATTTCCAGTCTTTCTTTGGTACCAACTCCTCGAGATCTTTCGAAATCTTTGTAAGGTCGTCGTTGTCGGTCAAGTCGAATCGCTTTGCAAAACGCTTTACGTGCGTGTCGGTGGGAATGCCCTCCCACTTGTCATACAGCTCGCCAAGCACCACGTGCGCCGTCTTGTACCCAATACCGGGCAGCGCCACGAGCGCCGCTTCGGTCTGTGGAACCTTCCCTTTGTACTCAGCGACAATTTTCTTTGCCGAAGCCATAATTGCCTTTGCCTTATTTCTGAAAAAAGGAATCGAAGAAATGGCTTTCGTGAACTCGGCCGCACTCGCCTCGGCAAAGTCCTTCGGTGTTTTGTAGGTCTTGAAAAGTGTCGCCGTGCACGCATTTACTGCCTTGTCGGTGCACTGCGCCGAGAGCATGACTGCGGCGACAAATTGAAACGGCGTCTTGTGAGTCAATTCGCTTTTAGGATCAGGGTACGCACGCTTCAAGTACGCAACCATGTTCTTCGCACGCTCCGTTCGCTCTTTCTGTTTAAGGGGCGTCATGCGCCGAGCGTCGAAAGGTCTTCGATCACCTGCGCCGCGTGCACCGGCGGCTTCACGCTGGTGTACACTTTTGCAATAGTTCCGTCAGGACGGATGAGAAACGACGTGCGAAGCGTGCCCAGGTACGTCTTCCCCATGAACTTCTTCTCACCAAAGACGCCGTACGTGCTCACCACTTCCTTTTCTTCGTCAGCAAGAAGCGTGAAAGGCAGCTTGTACGCCGTTACAAATTTCTTATGACTTGCCACCGAGTCAGTCGAGACACCAAGCACCACCGCACCGATCTTTGTGAAATCTGCAAACTGGTCGCGGATCGTGCACGCCTCGATCGTGCACCCGGGCGTATCGTCTTTTGGATAAAAATAAAGCAGCACCCACTTACCCAAATACTGCGAAAGGGAGTGTTCTTTTCCGTCTTGGTCACGCAACGCAAACTCAGGAGCCTTACTCTCGACGGTAGGTATATGCATGGGGCTAATTATACCAGTTCGCGCAGTTCCTCTTGCGGGAAAGCAAAACGGAAGAAAAGGAGGAGGAGGGCTCCCGCCGCATAGAGCGTAAGAAGCGCTACGACAAACCACCCAACTATCGGCACAAACGGCACAAGTGAGAGCAACAGAATACCCACCACGCCGTCACGCCAAAGGACTGTTTCTCGGTGACTAAACCGTCTCGCAATGGCAGCTCCCACAAGGATACCGGCGTACACAAAGGAAAGCAGCGCAAGCAGCGCGTACACGATGAGCATGAGGAGCGAGAGACCGATACCCACAAAAGTGAGCGCAAGTAGCAAAAGAAGTATCGGTGTAGCAGAGAGCGCCGCAAAACCGAGTAGCGTGGTGAGCAGTATGGTTCTCGGTTTTGCGGCGTGCGCTTTGTGTGAGAGCGCTTCAGCAAGTCGCGGAAAGAGTCCTGCGAGCAGGCCTGCAAGAATGAGTGCGCCCAAAATGCGGGCGAGTATGAAAATCACCACGCTCGCAAAGCCGATAAGGCGCGAGGCACCTGTGTCTGGGAGAAGCGAAGACCCTTCCCGAGTGACGCCGCCGGAGACAACTACTGTGTCGGGAATGTTCGCTTTTTCTGGCGCGCTGTACGTAAACGTGCCATGCACTACGGTGCTTGACGCAAGCGTAATACTCCCGCTCGACACCACATGCACGTTACTGTCAAAGGTGCCCGCAAGTGTTACGGTATTGCCGTAAATAGTCACTGGGCCGTGTGCGCCTGCGCCCAGGACCACTTCGCCTCCGGCCAAGAGCGCGTCGCCGCCAACGGGCGCGCTGTCGTGCACTCGGATGCCGAGAACGGCGAGGTCACCCCCGACAGCTTCCGACACATTGACTGTGCCACCGACAATGCGCAAATCGCCGGCAATGGCCGCACGGCTCGCCACAGACGGCGCAACGAGAAGTGCATCATTCTTGATAGGGCCCGCAAGCACAATCGACCCCGCGGCAGCCGTGTAGTCTCCCAGCGTTGGTGCTGTGCGCACGAGCGTCGCACCAAATGCATACACATTTTTTGTTGCCGTTGTCTCAGGAGTCGCTGGCCAAGACGACCCTTGCGTCGCCGCATGTGCAACAGAAGCACCAGCGATTACAAAGAGGATCGTGAGAAGCGCTGTGCGAACAATAACCATTATGAGGCGGGCGGCATGGTGAACGGCGGCCGCGGTGCTGGTGCGACTTCGCCAAGACTCTCTGCCTGCAGTCGAAACGATCGCAAGGGTTCAATATAGGCCGAGAAAATGAGCAACAGCACCGCAATAGTGGCTGAGGCAAGGCAATACATGCAAAGCGCTTGTATTACAAACACTTGCACAAACGTGAAATAAAGCGAAAGTACTACTCCCAACAGCGCCAAAACCTGCAAGGAACGACGCAACATGGCTCGAGACAGCACCAATTCAACTGCGGCAACAAAGAAAATAACGCCGTAGAACAGCATGCCGTATTCCGAGAGCGATACTCCAAAAATATACGCGTAGGGGCTTTGCGCAACAATGTTGCAGCCCGACAAATTCTCTACATTACAGAGTAACGGCGCGCCGGCGATCTCCTGCTGTGTGATATACGCTGAGTCAGCAAGTCCACAAAAGGCCAGGAAGAGTATGGCGGCCACTGCAAAGCGCTTCATGCCCCATACCATACGCGTCTCTCTGCACAGTTGCAAATGCTACTATTGATTCATGAAACCTCTTACTCCCGAAGAAGCTCGGGTACTAAAGGAAGGTGGCACCGAAGCGCCCTTTGCAGGCGCCTACGTCAACAACCACGACGAAGGCGTCTACCGCTGCAAACAATGCGGCACGATCCTTTTTAGCTCTGACACCAAATTCGACTCTGGCTCCGGCTGGCCCTCCTTTACCGACGCTGCTGTCGCTGAAAACGTGGGGACACGCAGCGACGCCTCGCATGGCATGGTTCGCACGGAAGTTTTTTGTAAGCACTGCGGCGGCCACTTGGGCCACCTTTTCGACGACGGTCCAGCTGACAAGGGTGGCAAACGCTACTGCGTCAATTCAGTGTGTCTTGAGTTTGAAGCGAAGGAGCCCTGAGCGCCCGCAACGCTACCAAAAACTATAGGTGGCACACTGCTTGACCGGGGTGTTTTTCGGCATAGCGCTGGTGATATTCTTCTGCCTTCCAGAAATCTCCAGCAGGTTCGACGGCGGTTGCGATGGTCTTCGGGAGATACTGCGGAGCGAGGTCTTTCATAACACGCTCAGCCACTTCCTTTTGCTGCGACGAGTGGTAGAAAATCGCTGAACGGTATTGCTCACCCACATCGGGCCCTTGTCGATTCAATTCTGTGGGGTTGTGGAGCGCAAAGAACTTTGCACCAGCGCCTCGTATGAAACTTGAGCAGGATCAAAGGTCACCTGAACGGCCTCTGCGTGCCCTGTAGTGTCCGTACAGACCTGTTCATAGGTGGGGTGCTCTCTCTGTCCACCCGTGTACCCCGAGACCACGTCAATGACCCCTGGAACAGTGAGAAATGCCGACTCGACTCCCCAGAAACAGCCGCCTGCAAATGTTGCTTTTTCCATAGAGATTGAGTGTACCACCCGGTACTTTTTGCTCACAAACAACGCACCCCGCTTGCGCGGGGTGCGTGTACTGCACACAAATTTTTCGGGATGCCAGGAACCGCGCTCGCAAGCAGTTCACTGTCCGGACTAGAGGCCCGCCCGATCAAGTGCGTGCAATTGTTTGTAGGAGCCAATGCTCCTACACTCTTCACTACGCGCCACGTTCAGAATTTTTTCACTTGTTGAAGCAATAAAGGAGAACGGCATTCCCGGAACGCTCGACACTCCCCCAAATGTACGCCACGGGAAGACAAAGCAGGCGTGAAAAGGGCTCGTACTCCCCTGAAGCACCGGAACGCCAGCTATGCGCACCGAACCACCACGCAAAAGCGCCGCCAAATCAGCGCCGCGCACATCGGTGCTGTCAATCGTCCAGACCCGTCCAGAGAAATCTTTAAGCGTAAAGGAGGTTGTGTCGGACGCAACTGAGACGACGACGCCTCCGAGCAGTCCTCGTGCGGGGTCACTCCACCATGAGCGTTCTGCCAGAAGCACCGGGCGGTAGAACGGCGGGTGATCTCCGATGACTTCTTCTATGTCTCCCCCGTACCCAGCGACGTAGAGCGCGCTGCCGAGCGTCACGGAAGTCATAATTGCACCGAGTGCAATAACGGCAAGCGGATACCGGTACCCTCGACTTGTGCGGCGAATGTTTATATAGCCGAGTATCACAAAAAGTAGAAGCGCTCCCGCCCAAAGAAACGGAGCGGCGGCGAAGAAGAAGGTCATGAAATCTCCGTGCGTTGCCGGGAAATACTGCCAGCCGGCATTTTCCACTTCAAAGATTGCCGCGGAGAATGCAAATGCACCCAATAGTACGGCGACTGTTCCCAAGAACCAGAAAAAATAGTTCTTAAATAGGAACTCCCAGCGCGGACGCACCCGCACCCCATCCTCTCCGATTTTCTCAAGGATGCGTGACGTGAGGGATTTCTCTGGCAGAGGGGTTGGCATGTGGGTGAATTAAGGCAAAAAAGTGTCCGGCAAAGCGTCTCGCAAAGCACGCTTCGCCCGGTGTATGAGCGTCGAGACCGTACCGATGGGCATTTCAAGAATGTCGGACATTTCTGTGTAAGAGCGATCCTCAAAGAATCGTAGCGCGAGTACCTCACGATGCTTGGGTTCGAGCTGCTCAAACGCTTTTGAAAGCCCTTCGCGTGAAATGCGCAGCTCGGAAAGCTTCGCAGCGTCTGCCTCGTCATCTTGCAGCTCAGCAAGAAGCAGTTCGCTATCCTCTCCTAGAATCACCTGGGGGCGGGCGTGGCGGGCGCGGTAAAAACTCATCGTCTCATTGTGAGCAATCCGGTATATCCACGACGAGAACGAGAGCGCTGGGTCAAAGCTATTCAAGTTCCGGTAGGCTTTGATAAAGACGTTTTGTAGCAAGTCTTCACGATCTTCGCGCAATGAGACGCCGAGCCGCTCTAGGTAGCGCGAGAGCTTTGCTTCATAGCGGGCTATGAGCAAGGCGAACGCTTCCTTGTCAGAAAGCGTCCGATGCACAATTTCCTCATCGGTCGATTCACTCGCCATCCGCATATAGTACTACGCGCGACGCGCCCGAGCGCTTTCACCAGACAATTTGCTACACTGGGAAAATACCCCCACATGCACATTTCACACCTTATTTCCTTTGTGTTACTGGATGCTTCGGGCAGCTTGCTGCTTACCTCGCTTGCCATTATTGCAGCCACTGCAGTTCTTGAAGACCCCACAACCGTGCTGGTGGGCGTCTTTGCGGCTTCTGGCTTCGTCCCAATACCTCTTGCGCTCGTTTCCCTCTACATTGGCATTGTCCTCGGTGATACTGTCCTTTTCGGGCTCGGGTCGCTTGCGCGCACCCACCCTCGCTTCGGCAAATACGTAGATCATGAGCTCGTCATTCCTTTGCGCACCTGGCTCGAGACGCGGTTTTTCCTAACCGTGTTCTCGATACGATTCATCCCCGGCTTGCGCATCCCCACATATGCAGCGAGCGGCTACTTCCGCAACTCACTTGCTACCTTCCTGCTCGCTTCAGCAAGCGCCACGCTCGTTTGGACTACGATACTGTTCTCTGCCGCGTTTTGGTTCGGTAGCCTCACGCACGAGTGGTTCGCCTGGGCGCGCTGGGGCATTGCCGGCGCAGTCTTGCTCGCACTCTTTTTTGCCGCACGACACAACCTCTCCAAACTCGAAAGAAAGAATCTTCCGCAATAAAACGCGCGTTGTTAAGCAGCTTGCTTGAAAGCGTCTGGGTAGCGGCGGCGGTATTCGTATGCCGTAAGCGCAAGAAGCACGATGTCGAACGCCGCCATCACAAGGAGCAACGTCTCGTGACGCACAAGCCCGCGATACGCTTCGTAGCAGCCAAAGACGACGAGAGCGCCCATAAATAATGGGTATGCACTGCGTTTCCCGGCAAAAATACCCATGACCAGCAGCACTTTTATGGCGCCATGCAACACCAGGTACGCCGAGAGCAGGTAGTGCGTGTGCACGGCGAACGTAGTGCCCGCGTTTCGGAGAAAGGTCGCGACGATGTCGCCCGGGTCTTGCGCAAGCTCTCCGCCGGTCGCAAACGCCACAAACCAAAGCACCAGTTTTGGTTTTATAAACAGCACGAACACACCCGCAAACACTTCAATGGCGCCGTCAATCGCTTTAATGACGAGAGCGAGGTCAAACAACCAGAGGATATCTTGTTGTTTTTGTCCGTCTTCCATGGGTAGAGACTAGCACAGGCGACTCGCTCGCGAGTCGCCTGTGCTAGCACCTTCTCAAGGTATGAGTCTCGTAAACCCTTATATTTTTCCTTTCAGTACTTCGAGCGCCGAATGCAGAAGCGTTTTTGTGTCTTCGGATTTTATTGAACCATCTTCGGCAAATACTTCCGCGGAGGAGCCGATGTATAGCTCTGGCTGACCAACCACCTTTGCATCGAGATACAACATGATGCTTCGCAAATGCGCCTGAGCCAGTGCGGTGCCAATACGCCCACCAGT
>CAYQCB010000024.1:0-14949 GCA_964415875.1 uncultured Candidatus Saccharibacteria bacterium | reverse complement strand
AGGGGATGGCGAGAGCCGCACCCGATGGACACACGGTTAATATTCCGTGACCGTTTATGTGGGCGATGGAGTGACGGACTGCTGTATGTGCTGCCTCTTATTGGATTGAGGTTGGCTTTGCGAGGGCGCGTGTTAGGTAAATCCGGCATGCATTATCCCGAGCACTGACACAATTTCCTTCTTCGGAGGGAGAGAGAGCACAAAGCGCGGTTTCAAGAAAACCTTCTACGCTTAACCACATAGACGACCGTACCGCAAACCGACACAGGTGGTCAGGTCGAGAAGACCAAGGCGAACGAGTAAGATGTCCTCAAGGAACTCGGCAAAAAAGCGGCCGTAAGTTAGCGATAAGGCCTGCCCGTAGCAATACGGGCCGCAGTGAAAGTCTCCCTGCCAACTGTTTACCAAAAACACAGCTCCCTGCGAACTCGTAAGAGGATGTATAGGGGGTGACACCTGACCAATGCCGGAAGGTCAACCACGGTTGGTTACATACTTCGGTGTGTAGCTGGACTGTGTAAGCCCCGGTGAATGTCGGCGATAACTATAATCGTCCTAAGGTTCCGCGCTCGAGTTGCAAGACTCGAGCGCGGAAGGACTAGGACGGTTATAGGGTAAGCAGAAAAGAACACCAAGTTACCTACCTCTGCAGTAATGCAGAGGCCGTCCAACTTGACTCTGAGAGGCCATACGTCAAGGCCCGCGCGTAAGCGCGGGAGAAGATATGGTCCTTCGCGTGCTTTAAGGAAACGAAGAGCGCAATTCCTTGTCGGGTAAATTCCGACGTGCACGAATGGTGTAATGAGTGGGGAACTGTCTCGAGGACTCGCTCGGTGAAAATGCAGTTCCGGTGAAGATGCCGGATACCTGTAGTTAGACGAAAAGACCCCAGGAGCTTTACTACAGCTTCGTATTGGCCCTGCGGGATTCATGCGTAGCATAGGTGGGAGAGGTTGAAGTGAGGATTTTGGTTCTCATGGACTCGTCAGTGAAATACCACTCTTGAATTTTGCAGTGCCTAACCGACGTGGCGACACCACGTCGGGACCGTGCGTGGCGGGTAGTTTTGGTGGGGCGCTATCCTCCTAAAGAGTAACGGAGGAGTCTATTAAGGTTCTCTAGTCGCGAATGGAAACCGTGACGATAGTGTAATGGCATAAGAGAGCTTAACTGCGAGGGGTACTTCCCAAGCAGATGCGAAAGCAGAGCATAGTGAACCGATGGTACGCCTTAGATGCGGCCAGAGATTAACGGATATAAGTTACCCTGGGGATAACAGGCTAGTTCCGCCCAAGCGTCCATAGCGACGGCGGAGTTCGGCACCTTAACGAATCGGGGTGCCATGCGAGTAATCGCATGAGTCTGGTTAGTAGTTACCACTCGCGGGCAACTACTGATTCAAAAACATGGCTTATAACGGTGAAATCCATTGTAAAATGGACAATACCGTGGGAAGTCTAACCGAATTACAGCGATCAATAATTATTGGAACCATTCTTGGCGATGGGTATCTGAGAATAGTTTCAGGAAAGAAAAATGCACTACTTGAAGTCAACCATGCCCTCTCGCAGAAAGGATACGTTGACTGGAAGTACGAAATGCTCGAGGCACTCTGTAAAAGTGGCCCCAAAGCTCGGGTAAGTAACGGCACGCGCAGAGCGTACCGCTTTACTACCAGGCAGCACCCTGAGATAACAAAACTCCACTTTGCCTTCTATGGAGAAGGTAGAAAGAGTGTTCCAGAGACTCTCGTCTTAGATCCAATAATGCTGGCTGTATGGTTTATGGACGATGGGAGCAGGTGTCGAGCAAGTGATGTGTATTTGAATACACAACAATTCACTCGGCGCGATCAAGAGCGCTTACGAGCGCTGCTTGTGACGCTCAGTATAGAGAGTTCGCTCAATAAGGATAAAGAATACTTAAGAATTCGAATCAAGAAATCTTCAGTACCAACTCTTTTCGAGCTGATTTCTCCATACATCATTCCGTCCATGGCCTACAAGATTGGGTTATGACCCCGTAGAGACTTGTTCTTAACTGAACAGAGTCGCACCATTGTGCGGCTAACACGCCATCTCCTTTTGTGTGATCGAAAGGATGAAGATATAGTCCGATCCTTCCAGTAATGGGAGAGTAATATTCGACAGCGATGTCGGCTCACCTTAGCGCGGGGCTGAAGCAGGTCCCAAGCGTTTGGCTGTTCGCCAATTAAAAAGGTACGCGAGCTGGGTTCAAACCGTTCAGCAACTAACACGTTGTTGGTAATTGAACGGTTTGAACCCACGAGGAAATCGAAACTAAGATTACTGTTAGCTGCGTGGAGACGCAGTGTGCGAAAGACATATTCACGGCGGCTGTGTGTAGGAATACATGCAGACCAATCAACTAATATCGGTGAAATCCGACTCCATTGTGTATGGAAGGACAATACCGAGGGAAGGGTGGAAACACTCACCCCGAGAGACTACACGTTGATCACCGAGACCCGGTGAAGATATAGTCCGATCCTCTGAGTAATCAGAGTTAACTAGATGCGTGAGACAGGTTGGTCTCCTATCTACTACAGGCGTTGATTCTTGAGGAGGGTTGTCCCTAGTAAGAAATTGCTACTTTAGAGAGAGATCTCTGATGACAATATGGCTTATAACGGTGAAGCCTACGGTGCTTTTGGTTTTAGAGAGCAGTATCCGACGGTCCAGTGGATATTGCACTCGCTTGAGGACCAGAATGCTACTATGGTAATACCGTGGGAAGTCGATCAAGTATCACCGATACAGTTTGTATCAGGAACTTGGTTTGACCCCGTAACGACTTAGGTTGAAAGATACCTGGACTCATAGGTTGAGGAATCGTTCCGTAGAGAACGACAGCTCCTATGGGTAAGATGCCATCGTCCTAACTTCGCAGAGGCGAGGAAGGATGAAGATATAGTCTGTGCTCCTGGAAACAGGGGAAACAACGACGAGAGGACCGGGATGAACTGACCTCTGGTCTACCAGCTGTCGTGCCAACGGCACCGCTGGGTAGCTATGTCGGGTTGCGATAACCGCTGAAAGCATATAAGCGGGAAACGTGCTCCAAGATTAGGAATCGTTATGAGGCCCCTCGGAGATGACGAGGTTGATAGGCTCTAGGTGGAAGCACTGTAAGGTGTTGAGCCGAGGAGTACTAATATGCCCAGTCTCTTGTGCGGAACTCTGGATAACACAATCGTTCATTTGCGTTTTTTAGATACCTTTCTATTTGTATGTACTTGCAAGCGAAACGCGCCTGCAGTGCTGGTGATTCATCGGAGGGGTCATACCCGATCTCATTCCGAACTCGGCAGTCAAGCCCTCTTGAGCCGATGGTACTTGCCTTAACCGGCAGGGAGAGTAGGTTGTCGCCAGCACTGTGGGCACGTTTGCGTTTGTACATAGACAGCACTGCGGGCAGGGAGAGTAAGAAAGTTCTCAGTCTTCTGAAAGACCTCGAATTTCTTTCTGCCTGCGCTTCGTTCGGACAAATGCGCGAAGACGCGCTTTGCCGCTCGCTACGCTTGGCAGTAGGTTGTTGAGCGCACTGTGTGCGTGCTTTGTTTTTTATTTTTATTTGTCGGAGTGTAGCTCAGCCTGGTTAGAGCACCGTGTCTAAAGACTGGCAGTGTCCTCGCAGGCAGCTTATGGGTTTAGTCCCTCGCTACGCGCTCGGCAACGTCATTCATACGAGACAGGAGGTCGTTGGTTCAAATCCATACCACTCCGATTCCACAACCCGGTCGCGAAAGCGGCCGGGTATTTTTTTCGCTCGCTCGCGCAAATGCTTGTATACTACGAACATGTCTTGGGCAGCGCGGCGGCGGCTACTTATCCTCATTATTCTCGGGCTTTTTGTTGCTGCAATGGCGGCAATTATTTTCATTGCCACCATTTACAAAGCGCCGACGTGTTTTGACAACGTGCAAAACCAAGACGAAAGCGGCATCGATTGTGGTGGATCGTGCTCGCGACTCTGCAATGCGCAAGTGCAGCCGCCTACTGTTTTATTTACTAAAGCTTTTTCAAATGGATTTGGAGGCACCAATGTAGTTGCACTTGTTGAAAATCAAAACGCAAACGCCTACGCAAAGGCCGTGCCGTATTCTCTCACGCTCTACGCTGCAGATCAGACGATCATTTATAGTGGCACAGGAACGGTCGATTTGCCGCCTTCCACGAGCGTGCCAGTCTTTGTATCCGATATTAAGACCGGTAATCAAATTCCAGAGCGCGTCTTTCTTGCAATAGACGCAGCGGCGCCGCAATGGCAGCGTACCGATGCAGGAGTTGCTGCACGCATTATTCCCGAGGTGAGCAACACCACGCTCGGCGGGACGTTAGCAGTTCCCACCATTACCTCAACGCTGACAAACCCAAGTACCACGCCGCTCTCTGACGTGTTGGTGGTGGCCATGGTGCGTGATTCCTCTGGAAACGTCATAGCTGCGTCCCAGACGGTAATACCAGCCATAGGGAGTCTTTCGAGCGCCCAAGCTCTCTTTACGTGGACGAGTCCCTTCACAGCAACGCCTGCCTCAACGCAAGTATTGCCGGTTATTGCGCTTCCGTGAACGCGACAAGAGACACTGCTCTGGGCACCGTTTCTTCGAGGAGCAGGCTCGGTTTTTTGGGTGATTGGACACTCTTTCTTCCCGCTCTTACGCTCTCGCTTCTTGGCATACTGACCATGAGCACCTTTGGGCAGGGTGTTTCGCTTGCGCCGCGACAACTGCTTTGGCTCGCCATAGGTGCTGTTGTGTACCTCGCACTTTCGGTAATTGACGTGCGTTTTCTTCGTCGCACGCCTGCAGTTCTAACGCTCTACGTTACGGCCATAGTACTGCTCGCGGCACTGCTCGTGCTCGCACACCCGGTCATGGGCGCCCGTGCCTGGTTCTCTCTCGGCCCTATTTCATTTCAACCGGCCGATCTGGCGAAGTTTGCACTCATTGCAGTGCTGGCAAAATACTTGTCTAGGCGGCATGTGGAAATCGGGGATATACGGCACATCTTCGTGTCCGGCGCGTATGCTGCAGTGCTCATCTTGCTCATCGTGGTAGAACCGGACATGGGTAATGCCATCATTTTCAGCACCCTTTGGATTGGACTCATGTTTGTCTCGGGCATTTCTAAGAAGCATATCGTAGCGCTTGGGCTTATAGCGCTCGTGCTTGCCACTGCAGTGTGGTTCGGCGGGCTCAAACCGTATCAACGTCTGCGTATCGAATCGTTTGTTAACCCGGCAGGAGACATCCGAGGTGCTGGATACAATGCGTATCAGGCGAAAATAGCTGTCGGGTCAGGAGAGTTATTGGGAAAGGGGATCGGGTACGGAACGCAATCAAAACTGCGTTTCCTTCCGGAATATCAGACGGACTTTATTTTTGCAGCTTTTGCCGAGGAGTGGGGGTTTGTGGGGATCGTATTACTACTCTTGCTCTACTCGCTTTTATTTTTACGACTTACGCACATTGCGCGCAGCGCAAGCACCAACTTTGATGCCTTTTTTACGCTCGGTGTGCTTATTCTTTTTGCGTCCCACGTTGCTATTCACTCAGGTATCAACCTCGGGCTCTTGCCTGTCACGGGCACGACTATTCCGTTCATGAGCTCTGGCGGTTCGCACCTGGTGCTCGAATTCGCGCTTCTCGGAATCGTTACTTCTCTTGCACGACACGGTGGCTCAGCGCGGCATGCCAAAAGTACGGTTTATTTTGCAGACTAATAGAGTGCGAACGTTTCGCGCAGCATCCGCTCCAACGTGAAAAGGCTCATGTCACTTGTGTCGAGTATCTCACCGACGCCTCCGACGCGCGTGGCGGTAATGGGCAGTCCGGCCGCTTTTGCTTCGAGAAGAACATAGGGAAGGCCTTCTTTTGTGGAAGGTAGTGCAAAGGTGTCGAATCCCCGGAGCACTTCGGGGGCACTCATAAATCCAAAAAGTTTTACACGGTCACCAAGGCCTTCAGCGCGAATATACGCCTCAAGGTTTTTGCGCTCCTCGCCTTCGCCAACTATGGCCACGTAGAGTGTGGGTTCGTTTTTTGCGCGAACGAGTAGCGATAGTTGGTTTTTGTTTTTGGTGAGTTCGCCTATGGTGCCGGTTATTTTTACTCCTGGCGGGAATGCGTCGCGAATCACGTCTCCGCTTCCAAGAAGGGGGAGGACAATGCCGTTGTATACAAGACGCATCTTGTGTTTGCAAAGAGGCATGCGTTTTCCGATGCGCAGGTCATTTTTTGAAACCACAATGACAACGTGGGCGAAGAGTGCTGTACTCCAAGAACCAAGGAGCGCTGTGAGGCGCCAAAGAAGGTTGCGCTTTTCTAGAAAGGGCCATCCGTGTACGGTGAACATTATGCGCGGGACGCGTTCGAGATGCGCAGCAAGAGTTCCAAGAACGCCCGCTTTCGAGCTGTTGATGTGGGTAACGTCTGGCTGCCACTCGCGGAAAAGGTGTCGTAAGCTGGAAAGCGCGCGGAAGTCGCGCGCGAGCCCCAGGTCACGCGCGAGCCCAGGCACCTCTCTGGTGGGAATGCCTGCGGCTGAGAGCTTTTGCGTGAGTGCGCCACTCTCTCCGTACGCCACGCACACCTCGTGTCCAAGAGTAGCGGCTGCCGTGGCTAGGTCGTACACGTACCGCTGTGCGCCACCCCAATTGCTTTTGGTGATAATAAAGAGAATCTTCTTTTTGGACACTGGCATGGGTGTAACTGTACAACAAGGCGAACCGTTATAGTATGGTGAGACTTATGGTATTTTCTCGCCGCGAAACGGCGCTTTTAGTTGCCGGGGACTTTTTAGTTCTCTCGGCCTCTTTGTGGAGCGCCCTTGCGGTGCGATCATTTTCGGTGCCGACGCCAGCATATTTCGGGCTTATATTTGCGCCGTTTGTCCCTATTTTTATATTGTCGCTCATTATTTTTTACGTTGCGGGTTTGTACGAAAAGCAGACCATGCCTGTGCGGCGCGTGATGGGTGCGCGCGTGGCGGGCGCACAGATAGCAAACACTGTGATTGCCGCACTACTCTTCTTCGTACTGCAACTCTCTATTGCCCCCAAAACGATTCTTATTCTGTATTTGTGCATTTCAGTGGTAACGATTTCTCTGTGGCGTTTTTACCGCATGAGCCGCGAGATTCGTCTCGAGTCGCGCGTGCCGGCAGTGTTGGTGGGGCAGGGCGCGTCGGTTACCGAAGCGTATCAGGAAATGACTCGTAACGACCGTCAGCTCGTGCGCATCGCGGAGTTTGTGGATACTGCGGCGATGACAAGTGCACAGACGGTGGGTGAGGCCGTGCTTGGGGCGGTTAGCCGAGGCGCACAGTTAGTGATTTTGGACTCGCGTGACGAAGTAGTTGTAAAAGCGTCACCAGCAATTTTTGAGGGGGCGCTTGGTACGGTTTCGTACCTGGAGTTCAACACACTCTATGAGCAGCTTTTTGACCGCGTCGCGCTTGAGCATATTGGTTACGAGTGGCTTCTTCCATTGTTACCCGGGCGACCATCGCCCTACGATATTGCTAAGCGTGCACTCGACATTGTTGCGTCTCTGTGTGGACTCGTGCTGGCGAGCCTGTTTATTGCAAGCGCGGCGATACTGTTGCAGTTGAACGGCGGCGCGTTCATTAAGAGCGAGCGCGTAGGAAAGGATGGCCGTACGTTTCGTTTGCTAAAACTGCGCACCATGCTTTTTGATGACAAGGGATCGCCGGAGCTGCGTGCAAAAAACAAGATAACGGCACTGGGATCTTTCTTGCGCAAGTCACGCATCGACGAGCTACCACAGTTGTGGAATGTGCTCTGCGGTGACCTTTCGTTCATTGGGCCGCGTCCCGAGCTGCCTACGATAGTGACTGTGTACGAAAAGGAAATTCCGCTGTATCAGGCTCGGCACAGTATTGTGCCGGGGCTCTCCGGATGGGCGCAGATTCGCGACTTTGATGCGCCCAAGGGCGCTCCAGACGTCGCGAAGACGCGAAGAAAACTCTCGTACGACTTGTACTATTTGAAGCACCGCTCGTTTGGGCTCGACATCGCCATAATGCTGAAGACGCTGCGAGCGCTCCTGACTTTTTCAGGGAAATAACATGGAGAAGATACTGGTAACGGGTGCTCTGGGGTTTGTGGGGACGCAGGTCGTCGAGTGTCTTCTTGCGCAAGGGAAGACGGTTGTAGCTTATGATTGGCGCGTTGCGCACGAGCGCCCACGCTCTCGCAAAGGCGTTACCTTTGTACAGGGAGATGTGCGTGACCGTTCGGCGGTTGAAGAAGCGCTTTCGGGGGTGACGGGTGTTGTGCATCTTGCGGCGCAAGTATCAGTTGCCGAGAGCGTGCATAATCCGCACGAGACGTTTCTGCACAACGTCGTCGGAACGGAAGCGGTTTTTGAAGCTGTGCGTTCCGCGAACATTGCCCGCATCGTGTATGCATCGAGTGCGGCAGTGTATGGCGACAGCGATAACACGCCGAAAGAAGAGACTGACGCGCTTGCGCCAATTTCTCCGTATGCAGCGTCAAAAGAAATCGACGAGCATATTGCAGCAGTGTATGCGCGAGCGTACGGCGTCTCTTCCTGTGGACTGCGTTTTTTTAACGTATATGGTCCCGGACAAAACGCTGAGCATGCGTATGCTTCAGTACTTGCGCGATGGGTCGCTGCCATTAAAGCGGACAAGCCGATTACCGTGTACGGCAATGGAGAACAGACGCGTGATTTTGTGCACGTGCGCGACGTGGCACGCGCCGTCGTGGCGGCGCTTGACGGAAACGCCTCGGGTGTTTACAACGTCGCTTCAGGTACGGAGATTGCGCTCACGGCAGTTGCTAAAGCGCTTGAAAACGCATTTGGCAGACCGCTCTCAGTGGTGCACAAGCCCGTGCGCTCAGGTGACATTGTGCGCAGCGTAGCTTCTATTGAAAAAATAAAACGCGAGCTTGGCTGGACACCAGAGATCGCTTTTGGGACGGGAGTGCGCGAATTGGTACCATGATCGTTGACGGCCGACAACTTGCAAGAGAGGTTTTAGAACGCGCTCGCGAGCGAGCGGTGCGACTTGCTGCGCCTCCGGTCGTGCAAGCCTTTGTCGCAAACGAAACCGCAGCAACGAGGTCGTATCTTTCGATAAAAAAACGTCGCGCCTCTGAGGCGGGGTGTGCGCTCGTGGTAGAGCACTTCCCAGAGACAGTGACGACCGAAGAGTTGTGTGTGGCAGTGCGCGCCGCATACGCTGACGCAGTGCTAGTGCAGCTGCCGCTTCCCGCAACGCTTGATACGCAGCGTATCTGTAACGCCATTAGTCTTGGAAAAGATGCTGATGTGCTTTCAGCGCCTGCCCGCGATCTTTTTTCCAAAGGAGAAGTTGGCGCGTTGTTGCCGCCAGTGGTTTCTGCTGTGGAGAAAATTCTTGCACATGCGCTCGTCACAGTGCAAGGTGCCGCTGTGGTTGTCGTGGGCGAAGGGTTTCTTGTGGGGAAGCCAGTGGCAGAGTGGTTCCGCCAGAAGGGGGCACGGGTGCAGGTTGCTACTCGCGAGACGAACAATCTTTCAGAAATGCTGCGAAGCGCAGAGATTGTCGTTTCGGGCGCGGGGGTGCCAAATTTAATTACATCAGACTTTCTGAAAGACGGTGTGGTGCTCATTGACGCTGGCACTGCTGAATCTTCCGGCAAAGTAGTCGGTGATGCTAGTCCAGATTGCGCAGAAAAGGCTGCGGTTTTTACACCAGTCCCAGGCGGGATGGGGCCGTTAGCGGTGGCGTGTCTTTTCGAAAACGCAGTGCTTTTGGCAGAACGTACAGAAGCTCACTAAAGGTTCTTTGCTGCGATGAGGCAAGTGCAAATAAAGTCCTATAGATACGCCAGATTCGCGGGCTTAGTCAAGGCTTTGACGTACCGTTACTACTGGGTGTACTCTAGTCACCAATGACTCGTTATCGAGTGTTCGCGGCGCTTGCCCTTGTTGCCGGCCTCTTGCTGGCTTATTTTGTATGGTCCACACAAGTCAATCCGGAGAGTAGCTACCGGTTTCGCCTCGGCCTCGATCTTGCTGGCGGTACCGAGCTCGTGTATAAAGCTGACCTTTCTCAAACGCCTTCAGCAGAGCGAACGGACGCACTTGCCGCCCTTCAGGGCGTCATTGAGCGCAGAGTGAACCAGTTCGGCGTTGCCGAGCCTCTGGTGCAGACAGAAGAAGCAAGCTCGCTTTCAGGCACCACTGAAGACAGGCTCATTGTTGATTTGCCCGGCGTGACTGACATTAAGGCGGCCGTGGCGGCTCTCGGAGAAACGCCCACACTCGAGTTTAAACTCGCAACTACTACTACGGTGGGCACCACTACAGAAGTGAGCTACGTCTCGACAGGTCTCACTGGCCGCTTCTTGGCAAGTGCTGCACTGCAGTTTGGCACTGGCGCGACGGCCGGTTTGGCTTCGCCTGAGGTGCTTCTTAATTTTAATAGCGACGGCGCAAAGTTGTTTGAGAAAATCACGAGCGAGAACGTGGGTCAGACGCTCGCTATTTTCCTCGACGGACAGCCCATTTCTACGCCCGTTATTCAAGAAGCGATTGCAGGAGGGCAGGCAACCATTACGGGACAATTCACGGCCACGCAGGCGCGTGACTTGGTGCGCAACTTAAACTTCGGCGCGCTTCCGGTACCGATTCAGCTCGAAAGCTCGAGCGCTGTCGGACCAACGCTCGGCACTGCTGCAATGGACGCAGGCATTATCGCAGGCATCATTGGTTTCTCCATTGTCGCGCTCTTTATGATTCTCTGGTACCGCGTGCCAGGTTTGGTGGCTGCAGTTGCGCTCGGTGAATACGTTGTCTTTATGTTGGCAGCTATCAAGTTCATTCCCATTACGCTCACCGCCTCTGGTATTGCCGGGCTCATCATTACAGTCGGTATGGCTGTCGATGCAAACGTGCTTATCTTCGAGCGCACCAAGGAAGAATTGCGTGACGGTAAGGAGCCTCGCGAGGCAGTGCATATTGGGTTTGCACGGGCATGGACCGCGATACGTGACGGACACTTGACCATGCTTATTTCCGGAGTCATTCTCTTCTGGCTCGGTACGTCTATCGTGCGTGGATTCGCGCTCGTCTTCATGCTTGGCGTGCTTGCCTCGTTTGTCTCTGCCGTGTCACTCTCGCGCATTTACCTGCTGGCCCTCGTGCCTGAACACCGAGCAAAAGCATGGCGTTTCCTGTTGAGCTCTGGCTTCCATAAATCCTAATATATGTTTATCGTAAACCATCGCGCGTTTTTCTTCTGGCTCACGGGCCTCATCCTTGCGGGCGCACTCGGTGCTATTGCTTTCTTGGGACTGCCGCTCGGTCTTGATTTTACGGGTGGTTCGCTTATGCAAGTCTCGTACCAGTCAGGGCGACCAGATCTCGATATGATTCAGAAACAAGTTTCCGTGGTGCCGCTTGGCGCTGTGTCAGTGCGCGCTCTTGGTGACAACAGTGTTGCACTGCGCACGCGCACACTTACGCCTGCGGAGCACGATGCTGTTTTTGCCGCCATGTCGCAAAATGCTTCAACGACAGAGCTTTCGTACACTTCAGTGAGCCCAGCGCTTGGCTCGCAGTTCGCAAACAAGGCTTTGTGGGCTCTCCTTGCCGTCGTTCTCGCCATAGTGCTCTACATCGCCTTCGCCTTTCGCAAGGTGTCAAAGCCGGTGCCGAGCTGGGGCTATGGCCTCACGGTGGTTGCCATGCTTGCCATCGACCTTATTGTACCGGCAGGATTTTTTGCCGCATTTGCGCACTTCACGGGCGCCGAAGTTGACTCACTCTTTGTAGTAGCACTTCTCGCACTCCTCGGGTATTGCGTTAATGACGTCATTGTTATTTTTGACCGTATCCGCGAACACCTCGCAAAGAACATAAAAGAAAACAATAAGGAGGCGTTTGAAGTAACGATAGGGAAGTCCATTGACGAGACCATGACGCGCTCGATCAACACTGGGCTCACGGTGGCTCTCGCTCTCGTTGCGCTTCTGTACTTTGGCGCACCGGCAACGCGCGACTTCGCACTCGTCATGCTTGTGGGTGTGCTCGCCGGCACGTTCTCCTCCATTACGCGCTCAGCACCGCTCCTCATCCCGCTTGCGCGGTGGTTTGGCGCTAAGTAGTACTCTCCAAAATAAAAAAGGCCCTCTTGTGAGGGCCTTTTTTTAAACGCTACCTTATGAAATTACGCTTCCAACAAAGGGTTTCCCCTCGAGATAGTCTGAAAAGTTCTCAAGTGCTGCGCCGTTCATGATTGCCACCTCAAGGCCGAGTGATTCCGCTTCCTTTGCGGCTACAGGATCAAAAGGCGAAGACATTCCCGGATCCCACTCAGTGGGAATAAGTTTGCGAAAGGTCGCCCAATCAGTTCTTTCAATCTTTGTCGCAGTGGGGTCTTTCTTTGGGTCGGCAGTATAGACGTAATCAATGTTTGAGAGGTTCACGAGCTTTTGCGCACCAAGATTTTTAGCAATAAGCACAGCGTCGTAGTCAGTGGAGCACCCGGGCTGCCAGCCAGCCGCAATGACAATGGGTTCATCGACGTCAATATCGATGGTCGGGTTTTTTATGACTTGCGAATGTGCGTACCCAACAAAAATATTGCGCAGAAGCTGCGCATTTAGTCTGGTGGAGTGGATGCCAATCCAGTCGAGGTCTTGTCTTGAGAGAGGGGTGACGGCGCTTGCGGCGTCTTGATAGCGACGTGCTGTTTTTCCGCCGCCAGCGATTATCGTAAAAGAGAAGCCACTCTTGACCTTGTCGAGAATCAGTGTCTTGAATCGCTGTAGAAAGTCAGTGTCAATGTTGTCAGGGACGATCAAAGACCCTCCGACGGACACGACTATAGACTCCCGCTTTGGTGCGTTCATAGGCAAGGGTGACGGCTGCTCATATCATACCTTCTCCACTATAGAGCGCAATGTTGACAGTCCCAAAACCGAGTCTGCTTTTCTCGTGTTACGCTTCTTGCATGCCACGTCTCGCAAGGAAGGCCACTTTATTGGTACTTCTCGCTCTCCTCACGCTTTCTTTTGCCACACCCACACTCGCAGTTGGGCTCACGGGCGCACAAATCTCCGCCATCATTGGACTGTTGCAATCATTTGGTGCAGACCAGTCTGTCATTGCAAATGTCTCGACAGCTCTTGGAAGTGCTCCCGTGTCTGTAGCTCACCCCAGCACTTCTTGTGTGAACCTCTCGAACAATCTTACGCCTGGACTACGTGACTCAACCTCTGGCGGAGAAGTCTCAAAACTTCAAACATTCCTCGGCGGACAGGTGACTGGCTACTACGGACCCCAAACCACTCAACTGGTACAACAGTGGCAACGTGAACATGACGTTGTTTCTTCCGGTTCCCCCTACGCCACGGGCTATGGAGCGGTTGGGCCGCAGACGAGAAGCGCAATGAAGTGTGGAGCAGAACAGGGAAGTGTTGCTCCGAACACATCGCCGGTTCAGTCCACTACGCAACCTACGCAGTCAGTGGTCACTCCGGCAGTGCCAGCTTCGCCTCAGACACCAGCACCGACTACTGCGCCAGGTGTGGTCACAACAATGACACCACAGAAAAATGTAACGGAATCAGCTGTGGTGCCACAAGCCACTTCTTTATCGCCAGTTCTCTCCGCGAACATATCTACAAAAGCTGTTGCTGATTTGATTAAAAACTTCTGGATAGGGGACATACCAAACGGTCATATTGCACCCACGTGGGATGGTATTGTCGGCGGCACATTGCCGGACAGTCGTGGCGGGTTGTGGCAAGCGGCAACGATGGTAAACGTTCTGTATGGTGACTGGCAAGCACATCCGTCTGGCCAAAGTGGTAAGGCGCTACTGGCCGAATGGAACTATATAAAGTCTAATTTCAGTGCAACAGATTTTTCTACGTGCGGTGACCACTCGGCGCAGAATTGGGGATCGGACGATACGGGGTGGAATGCGAATATGCTTTTGCAAATGTACACGGTGACCAAAGACCCGCTTGCTCTTCAGTATGCAAAGAGCGCGGTCACGTGCGGATTCACTCGCTGGAGTGACCACACACCGTCGGGGGCGTTTGACGGTCTTTGGTATAGCGACGTGCGCACTATGAAGACGGCCAATGATTATCACATCAAAAGCACTTACGACACAGCCATTACCGAAGATGCAATGCAAATCTATACGATTACAAAAGACCCTACATATCTGACGTACGCAAGAGAGTCTTTTGACTGGATGCAGCAGCATTTATTGCGAAGTGATGGTCTGTATTGGGCTGATTATGGACTACAGACGCCAAACGCATCTATCTCGCAAAAAAAAGCAAACAGTCCTGTTGCTTCCGACCGACCAAACGACATACATCTTGCTGGTAGCGTCACCTTCCTTGGCGGAAATATGGGCATGGGTGTGCTGGCTGCGGGCCTGTATGCAGCGACTGGAAATACGTCTTACAAACAAGATGCCGTTTCCTCAGCGCAGGCCATTCTTTCATCGGTGCTTGTAGGGAAGGACAATATTTTCTTGAACGATCGTGACGCATGGGCAAACGGGCACTTTGCGCGGGACTGGGCGCAACTCGTGGTGCCTATTTTGCCTAGCACATCAAGAAATCAAGCGATTGCCGCGCTTATTGCCACGGCGAACTCAATTTCTGCCAATGATCGCACGGGTAGCGGCTACTACGGTGGTTGTTGGTCTGGCCCGACGGGCCCCTCTTGTGCGTGGGACGCTGTGGGCTCAACAGCGAACCAAATTACGACCAGTGCAAATGCTGCTGACTTCGTGTTGGCTGCGGCACTTATTGGTTCTTCTCCGCCGCAGGTGTCGGCCCCTGTGGTACAGTCGCTTTACATTACTGCGTCTCTGCTTGGTCAAACGGGCGAGGACTATGTCGGTCAGCTTACGCAAGGTCCCGATG
>CAYQCB010000023.1:1622-15655 GCA_964415875.1 uncultured Candidatus Saccharibacteria bacterium | reverse complement strand
GGAGCGATGTTGGTCCCTGCTCGGCACAGAGCACGAACGACGTCTGTATCGACAACATGGTGGCAACCTCAAAAACCTTCACAGGCCAACTGGGGCACACCTACACGTGGTGGGTGCATGCGGTTAACGCCGCTGGAGACGTGAGTGATCCTACAGGCGGCCCTCAGTTTACGTGCATATCAAGCACCCCTCCTGCACCTCCTTCTACATTCTCTGCAACGTGTGACGCTTCTGCAGGAACACCCCTCACTCTTTCCTGGTCCAACTCTCCAGGTGCTACGGTCTACGCAGCAAGCCTTATTCTCTCCGCCGGCTCAAGCTGCCCTGACGCGTCTTGGACTACCACACTCATGGCGGGGAACTACGTCGGTTGTCAGAAGGCGGTCTCTGGCTACACGGTTACTGCCGGTGTACCTCTCAATACTCCCATCACTGCGGCGGTATATGCCGGCAATCCTACTTCAGGCTATAACCCCGTCGCTGCTCCTACTAACGGAGCCCACGTCACCTGCTCCCTCACTCCAACCGCCGCGCTCACTGCCGCTCCTAGCACCATCTCGGTGGGGGACTCCTCGACACTGACGTGGTCCTCCGGAGGAGGAGCAACCTCCTGTGTCTTTGCCGATTCTCCGAGCACTCCGCGTGCTGCTTCAGGCACTCGACAAGTCACCCCAGCCACCACCTCTACGTACTCAGTGACCTGCTCGAACGCCTCTAAGACTTCAGCTCCCGCGACTGCAACGGTCACGGTTGTTGTCCCCACCGTCTCCATCAGTGCCACCCCAACACGCACAGACTCAACGGGCAAGACCACCGTCTCTTGGTCTGCCAAAGATGTGGACACCTGCGATATCACCAGAAACGGCACTGCTTGGAAAGTTGGCCCTGCCGACAGTTCACACATCGTTGCCGACAGTTCACACAAGGTGACGGGCTCGCACCCCGACACCATCACTGGACAGACTGTGTACAAGATCACCTGTGAAGACCGTGCAGCCTCTGCGCAAGCTGACTCCGTGGTGGTGAATACAGGAAGTGGGGGGTTTGAGGAATTTTAGGGGTGTGGTAGTATCTCCTCAATGAAGAAGGAAATACATCCGAAAGACTACCGACAGGTCCTTTTTGAGGATTTGGCGAGTGGCGCTCAGTTCGTCATTGGTTCAACCATACACACTACCGAAGTGGGCACCTACGAAGGCAAGGAATACCCTAAAATGCTTGTTGAGATTTCGAGCCAGTCGCACCCGTTTTACACGGGCGAAGGCCGCATGCTCGACAAGACCGGCCGCGTGGAGCGTTTCAAGCAGCGCGCTACCAAGAAGCAGTAGCGAGATAAAAGCACAGGCGTGCCCTTGGCACGCCTGTGCTTTCTCGTATACAGCCGAAGTGGTGCTAGAGTGAGCGTGAGAGCAAACCTATGGAATACACAAGCGATTTCAAGAAAAACTTTGCCACTGCCTATCTGGCGGAGGAGTACGAGCGTTTGGAAGAAGAGCTGCGTTCAGGTCGTGAGGCGGCTGGCGCAGACCAAGAGTTGGTGGAGCTCATGAAAGGGGACGAGGAGCGCGTGCGCGAGCGACAGGTGGCAATCTTGGCGGAAATTGAACAGATTCTCGCCAAAGAAAAGGAGGAGGTCGTGCGCCCGGTCTCGGTGGTTGTGGAGTTGCGTGCGGGAGCCGGGGGAGATGAGGCAAACCTTTTTGCACAGGACTTGAAAAATATGTATGAAAAGTTTGCAGAGAGTCGCGGCTGGAGAGCGCGCAATGTGGATGATTTGACGCTTGAAATCTCTGGAGCGGACGCCTACGACGCTTTTAAGTACGAAACAGGCGTGCACCGCGTGCAGCGAGTGCCGACCACTGAAAAATCAGGACGCATTCACACCTCTACTGCTTCAGTTGCCGCGCTGCCGATTCGCGCCAAGACGACGGTGACCATTAACCCGGCAGATCTTGATATGGAGTTTTCGAGAAGTGGCGGCGCCGGTGGCCAAAACGTGAACAAGGTTGAGACGGCCGTGCGCCTCATTCACCGACCGACGGGCATAGACGTGCGCTCCTCTTCCGAGCGGAGTCAGCTTGCTAACCGCGAGAAAGCGCTGCAGATCCTTTCCGCCAAGCTGGACCAGCTCCATGAAGAAGAGGAGGCGCGCAAGCACGCGGCAGTGCGCAAGGCGCAGATCGGCACGGCAGACCGCTCGGAAAAGATCCGCACCTACAATTACCTTCAGGATCGCGTCACCGACCACCGACTTAAGGAGTCGTGGCACAACTTGCCGAGCATTCTTGCTGGTAACATAGGTCCTATAATTGACGCTCTTCAGGCGTTTGAACTGAGTAGCGAGGAAGCAGGTCTTGCGGGGGAAGACTGATACAGGCCTTGCTTCCCGTTCTAATTTGCGGTAGTGTGTCTCCACACATGAGCACCGAAACGACTAGAGAGGACGTGCAGCGCCTGTTTGATACGGGTGCACATTTTGCACAGGTAAAGAGCCGCCGGCACCCAAGCATGAAGCCCTACTTGGTGGGGACAAAGGGTCGTCAGGAAATATTTGACCTAGCAAAGACAACTACACAAATCGAAGCAGCGAAGCGCGCGCTCGAGGCGTTTGCAAAGGAAGGGAAGACCGTTCTGTTTGTGGGCGGGAAGGTGGAAATCGCTTCGTTGGTCAAAAAAGCTGCTGAAGACATCGGCGCACCCTTTGTGGCGTCTCGCTGGCTTGGGGGCACCATCTCTAACTGGAGTGAAATAAAAAAGAGGATTGATCGCCTTGCTGAACTCACTGAAAAAGGCGCCTCTGGCGCACTTGCCAAGCAGCACACAAAGCTGGAGCTCGTATACCTCGAGCGCGAACGAGAACGTCTTGTGGAGCGCTTGAACGGCATCACGGAGCTCGCAAAGCGTCCCGACGCACTTCTTGTTGTCGACACCAAGCGTGAGAAACATGCCGTAAAGGAAGCGCTCGACGCAGGTATTCCCATCATCGGAATCATGAGCTCAGACTGCAATTTGAAAGAAGCAGCGTTTCCAATCGTGGCAAACGACTCATCTCGTGAATCGGTGAAGTACATTCTCTCAGAGCTCGTTGCCGCTTTCAAGAAAGGTCGCGCTGCATAGCGAGAGGTGGGGCTCTGTGCGTTTTCTTGCGTGCTACACTATTTACCACCAACACCGTATGGAACTTACAACTGAAACCATTAAACAGCTGCGTGATTTGACGGGCGTTTCCATCATGCAGTGCAAGAAAGCTCTCGAGGAGGCCAAGGGAGACCTTGAGCAAGCTAAGGTCATTCTTTCAAAGCGCTCTGCGGCTTCGGCTGAGAAAAAGGCAGATCGAGACCTTGCCGCAAGTGCTATAGGTAGCTACGTCCACGACAGCGCTATTGGCGCCATGGTCATTTTGTCTTGCGAGACGGATTTCGTTGCAAAGAATCCTGAGTTTGAGGCGCTCGCGCGCGAGCTAGCCATGCAAGTAGCCGCCACTAATCCGCTCTATCTTAAAACGGAAGACGTGCCCGCAGACAAGCGGGAAGCGGCAACAGCTGTGTTTGAAAAAGAGGTTGCGGACAAGCCGGAGGCAATGCAGGAGAAAATCCTTGCTGGAAAACTAGCGAGTTATTTCCGTGACCAGGTGCTTCTTGAGCAAGCATACATAAAAGACGAAGCAAAGACGGTGCGCGACCTATTAAACGAAGCAACGCAAAAGTTCGGCGAGCGCACAGAGGTGAGTCGATTCGTGCGACTCTCCGCGCGCGACTAAGCTGCTGTGACGTCGCTCTACCTTCTCATTGGGTCGTTTCTTCTCCTTGCGTCGTTTAGCGCTCTTCTAGTCGTTGAATCGTGGCGGGGCGTGCGCGTGTTCTCAGGACAGCGCGGCGCGTTCGACGGCTTTATTTCGCGGATGCAGTTCATAGTCGAGCACGTAGACTTGGCGGCGTTTTTGAAAGAGGAGTCTGTGCGTTTGGCGCACCAGGCGGGTCACGACTTGGCACACGGCTCTTTGCAGAGCGTCCGCGCGGTCGAGCGATTTCTGACGCGCGTTGTACGCCATCTGCGCGCTGAGCGCGCTGGACACCTCGAGCCGAAAGAAGCGTCGCGCGAGTTCGTGAAGACCCTTTCTGACTTCAAGGGTACACTGAGCGCTACGCGGCCAGAAGTGCCGAGTGTGCACGATGTAGAGTAAAAAGTGTTTGTAAGCGCCGGGGTAGCTCAGTGGTAGAGCAACTCACTTGTAATGAGTAGGTCGTGAGTTCAATCCTCACCCCCGGCTCTAAGAAAATTCAGTCGCAAACAGTTGTGCAAAAAATGACCGCTGCTCGGCACACTAAGTGCTATCCTTTTTAGATGAACATTTGCCGGTTCTGTAAGAAGCCGTTGGCACATAAGCCAACAAATAAATTCTGTTCAAATCGGTGTCAGGCGGAGGATAGGTATGTAGCGTTTGTGGCCGCGTGATTGCACGGCAGAGACGTGCAAACAGTAAATGTATCACGTCATATTAAAAAGTATTTACTTAAAGGAAGTGGCTCTTCCTGCACGCTTTGTGGTTGGACCAAAGTACATCCTGTAACGGGGACGGTACCGCTCGAAGTCGATCATATTGATGGGAATGCACTAAACAATACTTGTGAGAATCTTCGTCTATTGTGCCCAAATTGCCATTCTCTCACGCCTTCGTTTAGAAACCTCAATAAAGGATCAGGCCGTATGAGTAGAGCGCTGCACACCGTCTAATTGTCTCGTTTCATATTCTACTAGCCAGCACGTCTTTTTTTATTAACGCTTGGTGCTCGTTGCTTCGGTAGAGGTTGAGAGTGCGCCTTTCGGAAAGAGTGCCATGAGGTCGTCGAGCGAAGTGAAGCCGTAGTGCGCCGTACCATTTATGACAAAGGCGGGAAGGTCGCCCGAAAGTTTCATTTGTGTTTTGAGTGTCGAGAGCGCGCCCAAGTTGAGATGGTAGTCAAAAGAATACACGCGCATGTTTGGGTACGTATCGTGCAGGTAGGAGAGGGCGTATCCGGCACGGTCGCAATCGGTGCAGTCGGTACTGTTTGAGTAAAAGTACAGCACGGTCACCGTTGGCGTTTTGCAGGCTGCTTCGATTTTTTGTGTAATCAGATAGTCGCGTATTTCGAGCAGTGAGTACTGGCGCTCAAGCGTGATCACTTGCGCGTTGTTGGTCCCGAGCTGCTCTTGCGCATAGGAAAGTTTTCTGCCGAGTTCATCGAGTTTCGAGGTGAGGTCGGTGCTTGTTTGGTTAGTGCTGCTGACGGTTTCAGCGCAGGGTGCCGACTCAAGAAGGGAGAACTGGGTTTCAAGAGAGAGCGAGTCGATAGAGAGTTGTTCCTGTAGGCTATTGAGCTCTGCAATGCGGGTGCGATTCAGGTAGCCGATGCTGCCGACGATGGTGCCGATAGTCAGCACGGTTATACCAAGCGCTATGAGGATGTTTCGGGCGATGTCAGACATGGGGAAGCTGGTTAGTCGCGCCACCCACGACGTGTGCCGGTCGAGACGTCAATGATTGAACGAGCAAACCAAATGGGTGCAAGAAATCCGTAAAAAAGTACGTACATGAGTACTCCTCGAAAAACGCCTTCACGGGTGCCCGAAATGTGTTTGCCGAGAACTGCAGTGAGGGCACTGAGCGAAAGCACGGTGAACGTAAGGATGGTCAGGCTGCTTAGTGGAATATAAAACCAATCGAGGTAGACATGTGAAAAATGCGACACCGACCACGTAAAGGGTACGGTTTGCTGGGTGATGACGAAACGTAAAAGCGCAGAGGTTATGAGATAGAGAGAAAGAGCTGCCGTGGTGATGATCAAGAAAGGGGTGAGAAAGCCCATGGGGAGCACAAACAGGCCCAGGAAGCCGTACTGGCGGCTCACGAGGTCACGGTAGTCGAAACAGATGTTGCGGAAGTAGCCGCTCGCCCAGCGCATGCGTTGGCGCATAAGTTTTCCAAACGTATCTTGCGCGCGTGTGGTGACCAGGGCTCTGGGCGCATTGCCGATGGTGTACCCGTGGCGAAGAATGCGCATGGCAATTTCCATATCTTCTGTTTGCTGGCCAAAGCGGAAGCCGCCAATGATTTCGAGTACTTCACGTCGGTAAATCGAGAACGGACCCGGTGTCACAAAAAAGGCATTGATAGAAGAAAGAGCGTGCCGGAAGTAGGAGCCCATCATGTACTCAGCGCCCTGCATGTGTTCCAGTAAATTGCGCGGTGAGCCGATGGCAATTGAAGAAAATGCGGCGGCAACTTTTTCGTCGGTGAAGCAGGCAAGCGTGCGCGAGAGTGCGTCGCTTTCAAGAAAGGAGTCGGCGTCGACACAGCCGACGAACTCAGCATCTTTAGCTGCGGCAATGCCGGCGTTTAGTGCCGTGTGTTTGCCGCCATTCTCTTTATCGATAATGAGCACTTGCGGGTGGTCGCGGAAAGCCTGCATGGCTTCTAGCGTGCCGTCTTTAGACCCGTCGTTTACCAAAATAAGCTGAAGGGCGCTTGCCGGATAGTCGAGGGCAAGTATCGAAGCGGCTGTAAGCGCCACGGTCTCTTCCTCGTTATAGCAGGGTACAATGAGGGCAACGCGGGGGAATGCAGTGCTACGCTCTCTGTTGCGTAATTGCTTTGCTGGCCTCGATAGAAAGGTGAGCAGTAAAAAAGACTCAAAAAAGAGAGCCAAGAAAAGGATGGGGTAAAAGATAAAACTGAGAGGGTCGCCGCTCATGGAATTAGTCACATTGTACCATATTCTGGTATATTTTCTTTTATGCAGGAACCTGGGCGGCTACACCCCATTACGGTAGCAGTGCGAGACATTGCGGCAATGTTTGGCCGTATGGGTTTTGGCGTTGCCTATGGCCCCGAGCTTGAGGACGATTGGCATAATTTTACTTCGCTGAACGTCCCCGAAGACCACCCGGCCAGAGACATGCAAGACACGTTTTGGATTAAGGACGCGTCCGGGAAGGTGCTCCGCACGCACTGCACTTCGGTGACCATGCGTGAGCTCGAGAAACTTGCCCGTGAAGGAGGAGAACGAAGAAGGATGATCAATCCCGGCAAGGTGTTTCGAAACGAAGCCACAGACGCTACCCACGAGGCGCAGTTTTATCAGATAGATGGCTTTGCTGTGGGTCCCGTGGGCGAAGTAACACTTGCGCACCTGAAGGGCACCTTTGAGCGATTCTATCGAGAGTATTTTGGAGAGCAAACACGAGTTCGTTTCCGCCCGAGCTTTTTTGGCTTCACGGAACCATCCGTGGAAATTGACGTGTGGTTCGAGTCTCCAGGCAAGGAAGGACGGTGGCTTGAGACAACAGGAGCAGGCATGCTCCACCCAACCGTGATAAAAAATGCGGGACTAGACCCCGAAAAGGTTGCCGGCTTCGCCTTTGGCGGCGGGCTTGAGCGGTTGCTGATGGTGAAGTATGGCATTCCCGACGTGCGGCTCTTTCACTCGGGCGACATTCGGTTTAATTACGCCTTTGATTCAAGAGAAGTATGAATACCAGTATTGCTCATGCTACTAAGACAGGTGCGCACAACATCTTGCGCGAACGGAGGCACCTCGTAACTCTAACGGTATGAAGGTCTCCCGCGCGTGGTTACAGAAGTATTTTACTGAACCGCTTCCGGAAGGAAGTGCGCTGGCTGATTTGTTTACCTTTCATTCCTTTGAAGTCGATGCTATGGAGGGCGACGTGCTCGATTTGAAGGTACTGCCAGACCGTGCTGGGTACGCGCTCAGTCACCGCGGTGTAGCGTCGGAACTCGCCGCTGCGCTCGGAGCACCGCTAGAAAAGGATCCGCTGCGAGCTGACATTCCGCCGTTTCCAAAAACAGATGCGCTCGTCGTTTCCATAGAAAGTCCGGAGAAGTGCGGCCGATACATGGCGGCGCTTGTGGAGGGTGTGCAGGTGGGACCTTCTCCGGAATGGCTTAAGAGAGCGCTTGAGTCGGTGGGGCAGCGCTCGATAAACAACGTTGTCGACGCAACGAATTACGTCATGCTCGACATTGGTCAGCCACTGCACGCTTTTGATGCCGACAAGCTCACTCACGACGGGGGAATCAATGTGGCGGTACGTAGTGCAAAAAATGACGAATCTATCGTCACGCTCTCAAACGAGACGTACACACTCGATGCAAGTGTGTCGGTCATTGCCGACGCGCACTCAGGGGAGCCACTTGCGCTTGCGGGGATTAAGGGCGGCAAGTTGGCAGAAGTCACTGCCGACACCGTGAATCTCGTCATCGAGTCGGCAAATTTTGACGGTGCAGTGACGCGTCGCGCGGCACAGAAACTAAAACTCTTTACGGACGCATCGTTGCGCTTTCAGAATCGTCCGTCAAGCGAGCTTGCTGCCTACGGCATGCGCGACGTGCTGGCGCTCATTGTGCAGATAGCTGGTGGGAAGGTGGTTGGTGTCGTTGACGGATACCCCGCTCCCGCAATCATTGCGCCAATCACCGTTACGCGCGCGAACATTACTGCTGTGCTGGGGGCAGACGTTTCGGTAGAAGAAATTTCCTCTGCGCTTAGGCACCTCGATTTGCCGGCGACGAATACGCTCGAAGTGTTTACGGTGGTGCCGCCCTTTGAGCGTACCGACCTAACTATTCCCGAGGACATTGCAGAAGAAGTGGGACGCACTATCGGGTACGACGGCCTCACTCCCAAAGAGCTCACACCTCTGGACACAGCTCCCGACCAGGACCGCTTCCACGGTATCGAGCGCATGAAGGACCAGTTGGTTGAGCAAGGTTTTGTGGAAGTCTCCACGCAGTCATTTGTAAAGAAGGGCGATGTGGTGCTTGCTAACCCGCTCGACAAGGCGCGCCCAGCACTGCGCACGTCGCTCGAAGAAACACTCAACGAGGCTCTTGTAAAAGCAAAGCAGTATGCGCCTCTGGTGCTCTCGCCAGGAGCGAAGCCGAAGCTGTTTGAAGTAGGTACGGTGTTTCCAAGGGAGGATGAGCACATGGAGCTACGTATGAGTGAGCGTGTGGAAGCGTGGGGCGAGGCAGCAGGCACGGTCGACAATCTCTCGCTCGCAAAGCTTGAAGAGTACGGGCGCGACTATGTGCCGAAACGGTACGAACTCGGTGCCTATCAGCCGTTCTCGGCGTATCCGTTTGTGCTGCGCGACATTGCAGCGTGGACACCTACAATCGTCAACGTTACAGAGTTTTTAATGATTATACAGAAAATCTGCGGGCCGCTCTTGGTGCGCGCAGACCTTGTCGATCGTTTCCAAAAGGACGGGCGTACCTCGCTCGCCGCGAGGCTCGTTTTTCAGTCATTTGAACGCACCCTTACGGACGAAGAGGTGAATAGCGTCATGGCCGAATTGACCGATCATTTTTCGGGTGCTGGGTACTCGGTTCGCTGATTTCTCCGCCTAGACGGGGCCTTTTGTGCTATACTGAACACACCGAGCAGTCGGCTATTTTTATGGCTCTATCTCCAAAAAAGAACGCAAAAGCGCACGAATACGACGCCTCTTCAATCACGGTTCTCGAGGGTCTTGAGCCGGTCAGAAAGCGCCCCGGCATGTACATCGGCACCACCGGGCCCGACGGGCTTCACCACTTGGTCTGGGAGATTTTTGATAACTCTCGCGACGAGGCCATGGGCGGCTACGCTGACGATATTGAAGTTGCCCTTCTCCCGGGCGGCTACGTGCGCGTAGTCGACAACGGCCGCGGTATTCCGGTAGGCATTCACCCCAAGACAAAGGTTTCGGCGCTTGAGACCATCATGACGACGCTCCATGCTGGCGGAAAGTTCGGCGGAGAAGACTCGGGCTACAAGGTGTCGGGAGGCCTCCACGGTGTGGGCGCTTCAGTGGTAAACGCACTTTCAACACACACGAAGGTGATAGTGCACAAAGACGGCGACCGGCACATGCAGGAATACAAAATTGGCAAGCCGCTTGCGAAGGTGAAGAAAATTGGCACTTCCAAGCACACGGGCTCCGTAGTGATGTTCCGGCCGGACGAGACTATTTTTAAAGAGGGCATTGAGTTTAGTTGGGAGAAAATCGTCGCGCACTTGCGCCAGCAAGCCTATTTGGTGAAGGGTACGCGCATTACCACGATTGACGCACGCGAGTCCACTGACGCTGCATTTGCGGCAGACGAAGTCTTTTATTTGCGCGAAAAAGGGCTGGAGTGCCCGTCAATGGCGTTCTACTTTGAGGGCGGATTGAAATCCCTCGTCGCCTTTTACAATCGTCGCCAAGTACCGGTGCACAAGAATATTTTCTACGTTGACCGCGAACTCGATGGTGTGGCGGTCGAAGTGGCGTTTCAGTATGTTGACGACATTAGTCCGCGCATCACGGCGTTTGCAAACAACACGTATAACAGCGAAGGCGGCACCCACATCACGGGTTTCAAGACGGCGCTTACGCGCACGCTTAATACCTATGGCCGCTCGGCAAATATTTTGAAGGAAAAGGACGAGAACTTTACTGGTGACGACGTGCTCGAGGGCATTACGGCCGTGGTCTCGGTCAAGCTTCCGGAGATCCAATTTGAGGGACAAACGAAGGCAAAGCTCGGCTCGATGGAAGCTCAGGGAGCAGTGGGCACCGTCTTTGGGGAAGCGCTCGGCGCCTTTATGGAAGAGAACCCGGACGACGCGCGAGCCATCGTAAACAAGGTGCTGCTCGCGCTCAAGGCGCGCAAGGCAGCTAAGGCGGCAAAGGACTCGGTGCTGCGCAAGGGTGCGCTTGAAGGCATGACGTTGCCAGGCAAACTTGCCGACTGCCAGACAAAGAGCGCTGAAGAAGGAGAGCTCTTCATAGTAGAGGGAGACTCCGCCGGAGGCTCAAGTAAGCAGGGCCGCGATCGTCGTACGCAGGCTATTTTGCCGCTGCGCGGTAAAATCTTGAACGTCGAGCGGGCGCGCATTGACCGCATGCTCGCCTCAGTTGAAATTCGCGCTCTCGTGATTGCGCTTGGCACCGCCATTGGCGACGTGTTCGATCTCTCAAAGCTGCGCTACCACAAAATCATTATTGCCACCGATGCCGACGTCGACGGTGCGCACATTCGTACGCTGCTGCTCACGCTCTTGTACCGACACTTCAAGCCCATTATTGACGGCGGGTTCGTCTACATTGCCCAGCCGCCGCTCTACAAGATTTCAAAAGGGAAGGCCATTGCGTACGCATACACTGACGCCGAGAAAGAAGCCGTGTTGAAAGAGTTTGGCGTGGCGCCGAGCGAGGTGTCTGAATTGTCAGCCGGAGAAGAGGCCGAGGAAGCGGACGTAGAGGAAGAGGTGGTGAGTACAAAAAAGAGCGCAAAAGTAAACGTGCAGCGCTACAAGGGTCTTGGGGAAATGAATCCGAGCGAGTTGTGGGAGACGACCATGGACCCGAAGCGGCGTGTGCTCAAGCGAGTGACAATAGAAGACGCGGCAGGAGCGGATCGTATTTTCGACATTCTTATGGGTACTGACGTGGCAAGCCGTAAGGCGTTCATTCAATCAAACGCAAAGCTGGCAACGATTGACGTGTAGACAACAAGAAAACACCCGGAGCCGCAGTGCGGCTCCGGGTGTTTTCTTTTGTCGTTAGGACCCAAGAATGGTGAGGGTACCAACCGCCGAGTTATTGTTCGTGTTTGATTCGCTCACTGAACGGTCGGCATTGACGTTAATCGTCACGCTTTGGTTTGAGCCGGGAATTGGCTGGCTGAAGCCGAGCGTGAAGTCAATGTAGTCGCCCGGATTGAGTGTTTGCTGGAGAGCTGACTGGTAGGTCGAATTATTTGACGTGGGAATGGAAGCCATGAAGCTCCATGCCCCAGCTACGTTAGTTCCGCTATTTTTCACTGAAAAGCGCACTGCGGGAATCGCGCCGTGCGGTACGGTTGTAGCAGCGACAAACGAGTCAGTCGAGCTTGTCGTCATGTATCCGACGGCAGTGATGGTCACCGTGAGGTCACTGTAGCCATAGAGCACTGGTCGAGCCGTGCCGAGCTCGGTCGTGGTGCTGGTCTGTGCCCCGGCCGTGGGCACCACGGGCGTCGTAGCTTGTGTCACTGGCTTTGTGGTGGTTGCGACTGGGGTGGTCGTTGCGGTAGAGGTTGCGTTACCAAACGGAATCGTTGTTGAAGCTGTTGGTACGACGGTCAAGTTTGCTGGAGCGTCAGGAGTAAAGAGTGAGCCTATATATACTGCTGCAGCACCGATACGGTTAATGGTTGGCGGTACAAAGCGCGCTGAATACACAGCAAGCCACATACCAAGAAGCACGAGGGCGATAAAGCCCACGATCGCAAGTCCGCCGAGTGCGGCCTCTCGTGTGGGTGTTGTTGTTTCAGTTCCATTCATAAGCATGCAATATACATAACACAGGCAAAATTATATGTCAAGTACTCCTAAAACGTGCGAGTATCGGGAGCTCTTGACAGATTGCCAAGACTAGTGTATTCATTAGTAAGAGAAATATGACCATCTTTGTATCTACCGCAGCTGCCCTCGTTCGAGCTGGCGCACAAATTAAGGCCCACAAGAGGAAGTTTGCCTTCCTTACGTTTGTCGTATTTATGTTTTCGCTCTACACGCTTGCTAGTGCGGATTTGTTGCCCGATGGGCCAAAGCCGGCACCCGTTGCAGAGGCTGCGGTAAGCGCTGTGGTGGTGAACACGTCTACTCCAGTAGAAGCAACTGTACCAGAACTTCCGGTGAAAATTGCCATTGCAAAGATTAACCTCTCTGCAACGATTGCAAACCCGGAGACGACCAATGCAGATGTGCTCGACTCGCTTCTTCTCAAGGGAGCAGTACGTTACCCAACGTCGGCACAGCTGGGAGTGACCGGGAACGTCGTTCTCTTTGGCCACTCAAGCTACCTGCCGATTGTGAACAACCCTGCTTACAAGACCTTTGACGGCATCCAGAAGCTTGTCGCTGGAGACACTATAACGGTGTACTCAGCGGACAAGGCCTACACCTATAAAGTGCGCACCATGAACAAGGAGAACATTAATGACGCAGCTATTCCGCTTTCAGTGTCCGGTCAGGTTCTTACGATTTCGACCTGCAACTCGTTTGCGTCGAAGAGTGATCGGTTCGTTGTCACAGCAGATTTTGTTGAAAGCCACGCGCTCGGAGCCTAAGCTCCTGGTGGTTGGCTCTCTGCAAGAAGAGAGGGTTCTTTAAATCAGTTCGGGAAATCAGTTCGGGCAATACCGCTCGGGCACAACGTGCCGCTATGCGGCTAAGCAAAAGGAGGCGCAACATGCGTCGCATCTTTGTTGCTGCGATGTTCGCGGTTCTCGCTCTCGCCGGTTGCACGGCGAGCCCCAATCAGGGGTTCGTTTTGCCGCCGGTCTCGCCACTCGCTTCGGCAGCGTCGACCTCGGCTTACCAGCCAGCGTCGACGTCGAACGTGTTTCGGTGGCAGCATTTCGGTGCTGCGCCGTACGCCGCAACGCGAGCCGAGGCCATGCGGACGCGCGAAAGCGCGTTTCGCAAGCTCGGTTTCCCACAACCGGTCGTTGACCTTCTCATGAAGGCGACGGCAGGCTCGGGCCAGCGTATGCGGTTGGTCAACGGCGACCGTCTGTCGGCGATGTTGTCGAAAGGCGGTCACGTCGACCGCAACGTACTCGTGGATTTCGTGAAGCCGCCCGTAAGCGGCAACATGGAGTACACGGCGCCCGCCGAGAAATGGCAGGTGGAGTGGCAGGGTCGCACATACGCGACGATCCTGCCCGACATCTGCAACAACTGGTCGGCGATTCTTCCGACGCCATTTGTTGCACGGAGCGGCTCTTGCCCGACGGGGTGGTCAATGCGCGGAAACGCATGGGCCATGAGCTCACTTTCGAGCAATCTTCGCTCCGAAGCGACAGGGCTCATTCACGCGGCGGAAGGTCGAGATAGTAATGGGGGGACGAACATCTCCACCTATCGGCCCGACGATGTCTCGCGGACGCTCGGCGGACGCTTCCGCAAGGATGTACGCACGCGGGCACGCTACACCGGCGACTTGCAGGTCGAGTA
>CAYQCB010000023.1:0-1522 GCA_964415875.1 uncultured Candidatus Saccharibacteria bacterium | reverse complement strand
TGGATTCCCATGAGGAGCGCTTGCGCTCCTCATGGATCCCTTTTCCGGAATATCTGCTTTGACTTGCAGGTGCCTCGGAAATAGGATTCACTTACTTAACAACCATGATACGTCAAAAATATATTGCAATTTTAGTGCCTTTTCTCGTAGTGCTCGCTTCGGCGGCAGTTTTTGGTATGCACTACAACATGGTGTCCTATGGTCCGGGCGGCCTAAGCTTCCATATAAATGCGGCACACGCTGACGGTGGCGAGGGCGACGGAGGTGGTGGCTCAGGTGGGGGTAATGACGGCGGCAACGATAACGGCGGCGGAAACCAAGGTGACGGCGGCGGCGGTTCTGGTGACATAGGAAATGGAAACCAAGGCGACGGAGGTGGTGGCTCAGGAGACGTCGGTAACGAAGGCGACGGTGGTGGCGGTTCGGGCGACGTCGGTAACGACAACCCCGGCGGCAACGACAACAACCCGCCCCCTGCTCCTATTTCTTCTCCTACGTGTGCCTTTGCGGCAAGTGCCTACTCGGTTCCTCAGGGCACGCCGCTCTACCTCGCTTGGCAGAGCACAAACGCTTCGAGCGTAACTATTGATAACGGTGTGGGTTCAGTCTCACCGGTAGCTATTGGTAACGTTGTCATTAAGCCCAACACCACGACGACCTACAGCATGACGGCGTCGGGAGCGGGTGGCAGCGCCGTGTGCCACGTGACCGTAACGGTCGTGCCGCCAGCCCCTCCAACGGGTCTTGTGGGGTCTTGTGTTGGCACTACAGCAAAAATTTCTTGGACGGGAAGCAGTACTGACACTGCCTACAATGTTCGTGTTAACGACACCGTAGACGGATGGCAGGACAATGTCTCTTGTAACTCACAAAGCGGTAACGACATTTGTCTCGACAACTACACGTCGACATCAAAATCTTTCACGGGCAAGCCCGGACACACCTACGCCTTTTGGGTACACGGCGTGAACGCAGCTGGTGTCGTGAGTGCGCCGGTGAGTGGCGCGAACTTCTCTTGTCCTGGTGTCCCCGTTACACCCACGCCTACTTGTGCACTCTCAGCAAGCCCGACGAGCATTAATGCAGGAGATGCCTCTACGCTCACTTGGACAACTTCAAATGCAACGTCGTTCACGATTGATCACAGCGTTGGCAGCGTAACGCCGGTGTCTGCTGGTTCAAAAAGTGTTTCGCCGTCTGTTACGACGACCTATACCGGCACCGCTACTGGGGCTGGCGGCACCGTAACGTGTGCTGCGACGGTCACGGTCACACCGAAACCACCCGGAGCGCCTTCTTGTACGCTCAGTGCAAGCCCGACGGTAGTGAACTCCGGAGATCACACAACACTAACTTGGACCACCGACAATGCAGATACCTTTACTATTAATCAGGGTGTCGGCTCAGTCACTCCGGCCAACGCCGGTTCAGTGAGCTCAAAAGCTATCACAAGCAACACCACCTTTACCGGTACGGCAGTGAGTCCCTCGGGAGTCGTGGCAACGTGTACGGCAGCCGTTAC
>CAYQCB010000022.1:0-16008 GCA_964415875.1 uncultured Candidatus Saccharibacteria bacterium | reverse complement strand
ACAGGTGATGCATGGTCGTCGTCAGTTCGTGGTTTGAACTGTTCCCTTCAGTGGGGTAACGAACGCAACCCCCGTTGCCTGTTATATATGTCAGGCGAGACTGCTCCCTCACGGGAGAGGAAGGTGGGGATGACGCCAGATCAGCATGTCCCTTGATATCTTGGGCTGCACGCATAATACAATGGTCGGTACAACGGGTCGCAATACCGCAAGGTGGAGCCAATCCTTATAAAACCGACCCCAGTACGGATAGAGGTCTGCAACCGACCTCTTGAAGCCGGAATCGCTAGTAATCCCGGGTCAGCCAAACCGGGGTGAATACGTTCTCGAGTCTTGTACTCATTCAGAAAAGTGCCTGGTAGTTATTCAGTCCAGTCCGTTTAAATCGGACCCGCACCAAAAGTGCGCGTAGCGAACGAGCAGTCGGTAACTGTGAAGTTGCTGGCGGAGAGCACTAGTAGCAAAAAGCAGCCCTCCTAGAGAGATCTAGAGCGTATGCACGACCTGTCCTGGTGAGTGATGGGGAAGTGCACAGATGTTTAATTCTGAATCGCGTGAGAGTGGATGCAAGGAATGGAGTGAATAATGACCCAGGGAGACCTCACGGATATCAAGATATCAACAGCCGTGAGGAGTCAGCAGGTTCGTAGTACCATGCGTCAACTTATACTTGAAGTATGGGAAGGAGCCTACCAGTAGTCAGCAACGAATACGTTGTGGGACTTACGGATGGCGAGGGGTGTTTCTATGTAAATATATGGAAATCTTCCGCCTACAAAGCAGGATACGCTGTGCAATTGCACTTTCATTTGAAAATGCAGGAGCGCGATCGTGTATTGCTTGAAAAAGTGAAAAATACGATAGGGTGCGGAGCGGTGTACTTTCAAAAAGAACAACGCGCCAATCATTGTCAGTGTTATCGCTATACTGTAAGTGCTCAGCGTGATATTCAGGAAACGGTCATTCCCTTTTTCAAAAAATATCCGTTGCAAAGTGCGTCTAAGTCAGAAAGTTTCAAAATCTTCTGCCAGATAGCTTCGCTCGTACGCGAGCGGAAACACCTGACGCCGGAGGGTATTGAGCACATTCGAACACTTAAACGGCGCATGAATCAAAAGACTGCTGGGCTCGCGTAGTACGAGAAATTCGTATGCTACGTGGGACCGCAAAGGCGTCTTGGCCTATTGCAATCCGCCCGTCAACTCAAGGGAGCTGGGGGTACCCGAAGGACTGCCTCGTGCAGTACTACGGTAAATTCAGTGACAGGGAGTAAGTCGTAACAAGGCACGGGTAGCGGAAGCTGCTCGTGGAACATATCCGAAATGGAATCGCTATTGCCCGAAAGGCGTAGCATGTCGATCGTTTTCTTCGGAAAACGGAGAGATAGTACTCGTCTCTAAATGGTACTCGGAAGCCGGATAACGTAACCCGGTGGTCGCTTGAAGGCCACACGTGAGCCTTCAAGCGGGAGCGGAATAGGCGGAACAACAGAGCGCATTACCTCTTTTCTTTTTCTCACACACTCAACTCAAAGCCCGCCGGTACCTGCCGGCGGGCTTTGAGTATAAAAGCAAAAGCGACGTCCCTTGTGGGGACGTCGCGCTTAGCATAGGGGGCTGTCACCACAGGTAACGGCGGAACTTCTCGCGGGCCTGCACAGCGCCCAGCCGCTCTGTCGGGCGAGTTGTCTCATCAGCGAGGCTGATAAGGGCCCAGAGCCCTGGAATGCTCGAAAAACAGCCAAATATAAACTCGGCAGCTGCAAATATGAACGTAGCTGCCACGAAGATGGTCGCGAATGCCAGTACGGAAAGGCCACTTCCGGCGACGCCTAGGGCAAGTACTATTTTTTTCACAATCGGTCTCCTCCTGGAGCGACTCTAGCAGGAATGAGCCAGTTTTGGTAGTATCAGCAAAGCCCTGGAGCCATTGCCCCGAGGAGAAAATATGCACGCTTAGCTCAGTTGGTAGAGCACTCGACTGATACTCGAGCGGTCCTAGGTTCGAGCCCTAGAGCGTGCACAGAGCGAAGCGGAGTACACGCAAGCACGCGTGGGGCGCGTGCGTATAGGGCGAGAAAACGTTGCGAGCATTTTATGTCGTGCAACAGACAGAAAATCCGCTACGTGTACTGAACCTGTAAGGTTCGAGCCCTAGAGCGTGCACTCGAAAACAAAAGTCCGGAGTTTATGAAAATTAAATCCACTTTGATTTTCAGTTGTGCTTCCTCGCAAAGTAGCATCTGCAAGGAATAAAACAAATGAAAAAGTCAGCATATTCGGATCCGTTAGTGGGCAGAATCTTTCGTACCATTGCGCCACGAATTGGGGCGAAGGTGGTGATGGAGCGTGAGTGGAATATTGCGGGCCAAATCGTGTACTCAAGTGGGCAAAAGCGTTATTTCCGTTACTCAAGTCTCGACCTTAATACGTTGGGTGCTTCGGAAATATCCAAGGATAAAGACTACGCGAACTTCTTTATGAAGCGTATGGGATACCCGACTGTCCCGGGACAGACGTTCTTCGCACCTCGATGGGCTGCAGCAATCGGGTCACTTCGCGGAATTGATGCTGCGTACCACTATGCACAAAAAATTGGCTTCCCGGTAATTGTAAAACCGAATAGCGGAAGCCAGGGTAGCGGCGTCGCACTGGTGCACACACGTCGTGACTTCTACAGCGCGATGCGACGTATTTTCAAGATTGACCGTGTTGCGCTCGTGCAAACGCCCGTACACGGAAGAGATTACCGTGTGGTGGTGCTCGATGACAAAGTCATTTCAGCCTATGAGCGGATTCCGCTTAGTGTCGTTGGTGACGGAACATCAAACATACAGAAACTCCTTAAAAAGAAACAGGATGCTTTTTCTTCCAGCAGCCGAGACACGCAACTTCGCACCGAAGATCCCCGCATCAAGGCGAAGCTTGCGCGAGAGCGCCTCACCCTTGAGTCGGTTCCGACGCAAGGGCAACGCCTATACCTTCTCGACAATGCGAATCTTTCTACGGGAGGCGATGCGGTGGATGTGACCGATGCCATCCACCCAAAGTTTCGTGCACTTGCTATAAAACTCACTAAGGACATGGGTCTGCGTTTGTGCGGCGTGGACCTCATGGTAGAGGGTGCTATTTCTGAATTGCCGGGAACGTTTTGGGTGCTTGAAATAAATTCGGCACCCGGTCTCGACCATTATGTTAAAACCGGCAAAGTACAGCAGAAAATTGTGGAGAACATGTACCTTGAAGTGCTCAAGCACATGGAACACCATTAAAGCATTGCCGCGCTCACCAGAGCGCGGCTTCGTTGTGTTGTGCGCGTTATTCCCACATTCAAAAAAGTAAGAACGGTCTTCGAGTATACTGGGGAGTATGAAAAGTTATGCCGTCCCCGCGCTCGTTGCAATCGCCGCGCTTGCGCTGGCTGCGTACGGGTATTTGCACGTGCCAACCAGTAACGAACAAGGAGTGACTCAAGCGACGAGCACAGTGACTCAGTCCTTTGAATCGCTCGCCTCGGGCACTGCGGCATCAGTTGAGCTACGCGCTAACTATGTCATCACGACGCAGGCCGATTTGAGTAAACTTTGGCAAATGATTCCTGACGCCGGTCCGCAGCCAGACGTTGATTTTACCAAGTACGACGTGCTGGCAATCTTTGCCGGTCAAAAACCAACGGCGGGGTACAAGGTTTCAGTCACAAAAATCACTGATAGTGACAAGCGTGCGGTGTACATAACGCTCACGAACCCCGACTCGACGTGTCTCTTGGCGCAGTCGCTCACGTCGCCGTATGAAATTGTGAAGGTTTCCCACACTGATCTGCCACTTACACACTTCGACACCACGGCACGCGTGGGGTGTTTGCCCCAGTAGCCGTAACGCGGCTCAGGCGGTACGATAGGGTCATGGACCCAGTCAGAGATGAGACAGTGAACGCATTTGTTGCTGAGCGCTCAAACACAGACGACGCGGATATTTCTGCGTACTTCAAGGACAAAAGAATAACGGTCATGGGACTTGGCCTCCTGGGGCGAGGTGTGGGTGACGCCGCGTATCTCGCCGAGTGCGGGGCGGAGCTCATTGTCACCGACCTAAAGACGCAAGAACAACTCGCCGAATCCGTGGCGAAACTCGCTTCATTTCCAAACATTACCTTTGTGCTCGGCGAGCACCGGCTCGAGGACTTTCGTGGCCGGGACCTTGTTTTAAAAGCGGCGGGCGTGCCGCTCAACTCGCCCTACATTGCTGAAGCGAAGCAGAACGGGATTCCGGTGCGCATGAGTGCTGATCTTTTCATAGAGCTCTCCGATATTCCAACTATTGGGATAACGGGTACACGCGGTAAGTCCACAACCACACACATGGTGCATGCTATTCTCGAGGCTGCAGGGAAAAAAGTGCTGCTCGGCGGCAACGTACGCGGAGTTTCGACGCTCTCACTCTTGAAAGAGGTCACAAGAGAACACGTTGCCGTGCTCGAGCTTGATTCGTGGCAGTGCCAAGGACTTGCTGAAGCGAATCTTTCGCCGCATATCGCTGTCTTTACGACGTTTTTTGCAGATCATCAAAACTACTATAAAGACGACCCCGACCAGTACCTTCTCGACAAGGCAAATATTTTTCTGTATCAGGGTCCCGACGACACGCTCGTGCTCGGGAAACAGTGCGCGCCGCAGATTATCCAGGCATTTGACGAGCACATCGTGAGTGTCATCGTGCTTGGTGACGAGTCAAAGCTGCCAACTGATTGGAGCTTGCAGATTCCTGGCGTGCACAACCGCTACAATGGGGCGCTCGCGCTTCTTGCTGCTCGCGCTTTTGGCGTGAAAGACACAGACAGTCGTCGTGCTCTAGAAGAGTTCCGTGGCGTGCCGGGTCGCCTCGAGCTTGTGGCAGAAAAGAATGGCGTGCAGTACTACAACGACACTAACGCCACTACGCCCGACGCAACTGTGGCCGCGCTCGCTGCGCTTGACCCTGCACGCACCATTCTTATTGCCGGCGGCTCCAACAAAGAGCTTTCGATGGATGCGCTTGTAGCGCTACTCCCAAGTGTAAAGAAGGTGCTGTTGCTTGCAGGGAGCGGCACGGACACGATTCTTCCTGCTCTAGAAGGTGAAGATTTTCAGCTGTTTGATAGCTTGCAAGCGGCATTTGCCACAGCTCAAGAGGCAGCAGAGCCAGGAGACGCAGTGCTCTTGTCACCAGCCTTTGCGTCCTTTGGCATGTTTAAAAACGAGTACGACCGAGGGGATCAATTTAATGCGCTCGTCGCTGGCGTATGAAAAAAGTCCACTTTATCGGCATCGGCGGTGTTGGCATGAGCGCTCTTGCGCAGATGCTTGCGCACGAAGGAGTAACGGTGACGGGATCCGACCGGAGCGAGAGCCCCGTGACGGAGCTGCTGGAGCAAAAAGGCATTCATGTGCAAATCTCGCAGGCCGCTGGAAACGTGCCGGAAGATGCGGAGGCAGTGGTGTATTCAGACGCCGTAATGCCGGACAACCCCGAGCGCGCCGAGGCAGCGAGGCGCGGTATTCCGCAATTTTCTTATTTTCAAATGCTCGGAAAAGTGTCAGTGGGCGACGCCGCGAAGTCTCCGACGAGTGAGAAGCGTACCATTGCAGTAGCCGGCACGCACGGCAAGACTACGACGACGGGCATGCTCACCAAGATTCTAGTGGATGCGCAGACAAACCCCACTGCAATCATTGGCAGCATTGTGCGTGATTTTGGGAGCAACTT
Organism: uncultured Candidatus Saccharibacteria bacterium; assembly: GCA_964415875.1. Taxonomy (GTDB): domain Bacteria; phylum Patescibacteriota; class Minisyncoccia; order Phycocordibacterales; family Phycocordibacteraceae; genus C7867-001. The sequence goes on along the minus strand of CAYQCB010000022.1, from coordinate 10,264 downwards.
TGTTGCTGGTGGCCCCGAGCTGTTTGTGGTGGAGGCGGATGAATTCCGCGCACACCTACTCGAACTCTCGCCCGAGGTATTGGTGATTACGAACCTCGAATGGGACCATACTGATTTTTATCCGACACTCGAAGCGCTTCAAGCGACCTTTCGGAAAGCCATTGCTCGCGTACCGGCGCACGGCGCCATTGTGACCGATGTGTCGAACCCAAACATCGCACCACTTCTCACAAGTGCGCAAGCAAAAGTGATTGATTACAAGCAGGAGAGAGCGTTTGAGTTGTTACTTCCGGGCAATTTTAATCAAAACAATGCCCGCGCGGCCGCTGCGGCCGCGCGCTTTGTGGCGCCTAACATTTCCGAAGAGGTCATAAAAAATGCACTCGCGACCTTTCACGGCACGTGGCGCCGGTTTGAATTAAAAGGGAAGACCGTTCGTGGCGCGGAAGTTTACGACGACTACGCACACCACCCGACAGCGATAAAGGAAACACTCAAGGCGCTACGCACTAAAACAGGCGGCAAGGTGTTTGTGGCTTTTCACCCGCACCTCTACTCGAGAACGCGTGATCTGTTCAATGATTTTGCACGCGCCTTTACTGACGCTGACGAGGTACTCATTGCGCCTATTTATGCCGCGCGCGAAGTGGACGATGGCACCGTCTCAAGTGAGTCACTTGCGGAAGCAATTACAAAAAATGGTGTGCATGCCCGCGCAGAAAGCTTTGATGAAATTGAGCGCACTCTAAAAACCGAACCGGGCCCCACTGACGTCGTCATGACCATGGGTGCTGGGGACATTTATAAAATTGCCGATCGTATCGCAGCATAAGAAAACGGCCTCACGAGGAGGCCGCCTTGGGAATGATGATGTTGAATGTCCCCGTTGCGCACAGGCGATTTCCCACCTGAATCTGTGCTGAGAAATATATCTCCTGATCCGTAGCTTCTGTAATATCACACGTAAAAGTTGCTTCCTCGTCGGCATACACCGGCCGGCGAAACTCTGCTTGTATGGCGGCGGCGCAGGCCCCCGGGTAGGCTTCAGCGGCCATTCGAGAAAAAACTCCCAGGAGCTGCAGGCCGACAACGATCTGCTTGCGCTCCCGTGCCCCATGCACGTAGGGACCTTGGTGGATCTTGTTCGGATCGCCGATCATGTTGGCGAAATCTCGAATGGCCTGCGAAGTGAAGTAGGTAGACATTTTGAGCCGTACGGCTTCAGTAGCGTACATGGTAGGTTCCTCCCACAAGAATCTGGCTATATTTTACGACACATTTCCTATAAATGCAAATAAACTGGCCGGCGCGTGAACGCCGGCCAGAGGGTCAGACTCCGTGCGTGCCCGGTAGGGCTCGCACAATGATCAGGTTTCGTTGTGGTAACTGCGGGTTGAGGAACATAGTCTCGGGATTAGCATTGACAATGTCCTTGTCCGCGATGGTTATCCCTCTGGCACCGCATTGGCGACGAATGAGTTCCGCGGCGTCGAAGCAGTGTGAGCGCAGTTCCGAGTCGTACGGCAGGGCAGTGCCCCATTCGTGGCTCTGCAGGTAAGAAATAAGGGCCTCGTTACGTTCTCCGTACTTTTTGTCCGTCAAACGAAACGGGTATAGCCTTCGAGGCATTGCGCCGAAAATGCCGATACGGGCGAAGCAGTCCAGTTCACCTAGGACCACATCCATGACGCTTTCGTGTGGCACGTCTTCGATTGGTGATTTTGTTTCAATTGCCTCGCACAACCCCTCTGCGTTAAATAGACATTTGGTGCCGGCGTGCGCAATCCAGCACATGCCGTTCGGGCTTATGCCGACAACCGTAGCGCAGTTTGCTGGTGTAATGATGATCGCTTCTCCAGGTTCGATCCCGAACGCGTCACCTCCAGCGCACGAGTTGCGGTGAAAGGCGGTATTGCCTATCCATTCGCAGCCGCCAAAGGCAATGCGGTTCACCTGTTTTCTCGTAAAGTCTGGTGTGGGCGCGAACACTGTCGGCAGCCTCAGCTCTGAAAAGATGGTGGTTAGACGACATCTCAATTCCTCCGCCTCCTCAGAGTTGGGGTGATTCAGTAGGGAGAGCGACCAGTTATGGGGTCTCCCGTAGGCAATGACCTCAGCGCGGAATCGTCCTACTGATAACTCGTGACGATACAGAGGGGTAATCGAACTGGTGGTGAGGGTGGTAGCGCTCGAGAAAGTCTTCACGAAGTCTCTCCTTTACCATTGAAAACATACCTAGCTCCACCAGTATAGTTACCAAAATACTGAGCTTTGTCAAAGCGTGGTACCATCGCCACTGTTATGGCACTTCTCTCAATTGTGGGCACACCGATAGGGAATTTGGGCGACATTACTCTGCGTGCGATCGATACACTGAAGAGCGCGGACGCCATAGCGTGCGAAGACACGCGGGTGACGAGCAAGCTCCTCGCGCGCTATGACATTCAAAAGCCGCTCGTCGTGTATCACGCGCAGAGCGGCCGTCTTGCTGCTGAGCGCGTGCTCGCCCTTCTTGGTGACGACAAACACGTAGCATTGGTGACCGACGCGGGCACGCCGGGCGTGTCTGATCCTGGTGTAGAGCTTGTGGCCCTTGCCCGAGAGCGACTTGGCAGTTCAGTGCGTGTGGAGGTGGTACCCGGGCCCTCAGCGCTTGCAGCAGCTCTCTCTGTTGCGGGGCTGCCGGCTGTTTCCGTTGTTTTTCTCGGCTTCTTGCCGCACAAAAAAGGGCGACAGACGGCTCTCAAAGCAATTGCAGCGGAAGAGCGGACGGTAGTGTTTTACGAATCGCCGCACCGTATAGAAAAGGCACTCGCGTCTCTGGCAGAACTTCTCGCTCCCGAGCGTCGAGTGGCTGTGTGTCGAGAACTCACCAAAATACACGAAGAAGTGTTCGTGGGGACGGCAGCAGAGGCCGCCTTGTACTTCAAGGCAAAACCCGACCATGTGCGCGGTGAATTTGTAGTTGTAGTAGCACCCTGATACAATCGAGATATGTCACGCGCCAGCCTGCTCATCTTGCTCGGAGTTCTGTTGTTCATCACTCCATTTTCCGGACTCCCTTCAGTTTTTCGAACGCTCCTTACGGTGGTTTTTGCCACGCTTGTGATGGGTATCGGATTCGCAATTCGCCTGAGTGAGGTGCGCTCTGCAAAAAACGCCAGCATGGTGCGCGTCGTGGAAGGTGAAGCAGAGGAGGTGGAAGCGGCTGACGCGCATCAATCGCCGCAAAAACTCTCACCCATTTAATGTGAGTAATAGATAGTTGTTCGGAAAAACAAGTCCGTGTATGCGGGCTTGTTTTGCTATACTTTACGTATCATGAGTAACCCCGAGCGCGTCACATATTTCGCGGCGACCGATAGTCGCGGCAAGCGCGTGCCGTTCGGTATTAAATCAAAAGATCGCGACCGGCACATGTATGTGATCGGGAAGACGGGCATGGGAAAGTCCACGCTCCTTGAAAACATGGCGATTCAGGACTTGCGTAACGGCGAGGGACTTGCCTTCATCGATCCGCACGGAGGCACCGTGGATCATCTTCTCGATTTTATTCCAGAAGAACGTCTAAAAGACGTTGTCTACTTCGCACCGTTTGATATGGATAATCCCATTGCGTTCAACGTGATGGAAGACGTGGGCTACGACAAGCGTCACTTGGTCGTGTCGGGGCTCATGGCCACTTTCAAGAAAATTTGGGAAGACGCATGGAGTGCTCGTATGGAGTACATATTGACCAACACGCTTCTCGCTCTTCTTGAATACCCGGACGCTACACTGCTTGGTGTGAACCGCATGTACACTGACAAGACGTATCGCACGAGAGTCATCGACAATGTGAAAGACCCAGTGGTGAAAGACTTTTGGGTGAAGGAGTTTGCGAACTATGGTGACCGTTATACGCAGGAGGCGACACCGGCGATTCAAAACAAAATCGGTCAATTCACTGGCAATCCGCTTATTCGCAACATCATTGGCCAACCCAAATCGTCGTTTGATATTCGCACGATGATGGATGAGCGAAAGATTCTTATCATCAACCTTTCAAAGGGTTTGGTGGGGGAGACAAACATGCGGCTTCTGGGGAGCATGATCACGACGCGCATCTTCCTTTCGGCCATGAGTCGTGCGGATTTGTCGGCCGCTGACATGACGAAGATGGCCCCGTTTTATTTTTATGTTGACGAATTCCAGAACTTCGCCAATGAAACGTTTGCCGACATTTTGTCTGAGGCGCGCAAATACAAATTGAATCTCATTATTGCGCATCAGTACATCGAACAAATGGAAGAAGAGGTGCGCGACGCGGTGTTTGGAAACGTCGGCACCACCGTAGCGTTTCGTGTGGGCCCTTTTGATGCAGAGACGCTGGAGACCATTTTTATGCCTCGTTTCTTGAAAGAAGACATCGTGAGTCTCGATAAGCGGCAGATTTATTTGTCACTCATGATCGACGGTGTCGGAAGCGCGCCGTTTTCTGCTGTCACCATTCCGCCCATCGAGCCACCGCCTGTGTCGTACCGTTCTGAAGTGGTGGCGCTCTCACGAAAGCAGTTCGCCGTGCCGCGCGCAGGGGTCGAGCAGGCCATAATGGAAGAGCTTCAGGATAGCCTTGCTTCTGACGCTCCAGCGGACGCCCGCATGCGCAAGCCGTTCAAGAAGCCTGCTGGCACAACGTACTCACCCTCTTCCTCTCAGATACGACCGCCCGCAACGCACGTCAACCCAACGCAGCCTTCTCCGGCGGCGCCTGCGACAGTTTCGCGTCCTGCTGAGACCCTGCAACGACCCTCCTCTCGCGTGCCAGAGCCGCTTCGTCCAAGTGAGGATGCTACGGTGCGTCCGGCAGCAAGTGATCGCACAGAGCAGAAGGCCTCGCCACGGAGCTTTGATCGAGCGCGACCTCCGCAGCACGTGCCGCGGCAAGAGCGCTTAGCTCCCCCACCTGCGCAAAAGTCGGCGAGCGAGCTGAAAGACATTTTGCGGACGCTTACGCAAAAAGCGGCCACAGAACGGGATGCTCTACAGCGTAAAAGACAAGATTCTTTAAAGGGGACTCTTTCTGTTGTGCTGCCAAACAATGCGCCTACACCACACTCGCAAGATCAAAAACGAGAGACGGAACTACCGACGCCCCAGGCACGTCCAAAGACTGTGCCACAAGCGTTGGGCAGCAACGTACCGAACGAGAACGGCGCGCCTGCTGCGCCTCTCCAGGTGCGCCCGACGGAGCAGCTGCCTATGGGGCCAGCAGCCGTTTCCGCAGCAGTTCCTACTCCTGAAGAGAAGCGAGAGGAACAGAAGACGCCCTTTGAAATTCCCGAAGCACAGCTCCGGAAGGTCTTAAGAGAAGACACTTAATCCTCATTTTTCTATGCGTACTGCAGGCTTGCTCGCACTTGCCGTTCTCGCTCCAAGCTTCGCTCATGCGGCGGTGCGCGTAAATGAGGTGGCGTGGATGGGTAGTGTGGAGAGTTCAAACGCAGAGTGGATTGAACTTGCAAATACGGGCAACACCGCCGTAGATCTCACGGGTTGGCATATTAAAAGCGCAAGTGGTGCGCCGAGTTTCTCGCTTTTGGGCACGATTGCGGCAAACGGTTTTTTCTTGCTCGAACGCACGAGCGACGACGCTGTTCCAGGAATTGCTGCCGATCAAATATATACAGGGTCACTGCCAAACAGTGGCACGGTGCTCACGCTTGTGGATGCAGACGGTACGGTAGTCGACACTGTCGATGGTTCGGATGCCTGGAGCGCTCTTGGAGGAGACAACACCACCAAGGACACGGCTCAGCGAACCAGTGCTGGCTGGGTCACGGCAGCGCCTACACCGCGCGCAGCAACAGCTTCAGACGCAGCAGTCGCCGCATCAAAGAGTGATGGGTCAGCAACAACAACGGCGACCAGTGCAACTACAGCCGCAGCGAGCGACTATGTACCACCAGCAACGGGCGAACTGGTCACGGCAATACAGTCACACTCCGACGCAGCCTATGTAAACGTACCAATACGCTTTTCTGCTAGCGCAAAAACAACGAGCGGGAAAACAGACGCAGCAGCAGACATTGCGTGGAGCTTTGGCGACGGGTCGAGCGCGCGCGGCGCTGTGGTTACAAAGACATATCAGTATCCAGGAACCTACGTGGTCGTGGTACGCGCGACAGACGGCTCGGCCTACGGCGAAGACGCAGTGGTCATGACCGTTACACAAGCAAACGTGCGAATTGCTGGCATCACAGGAGACGGTATTGTGTTAGCGAACGACACGGACAAACGCCTAGATCTTTCCAACTGGGAACTAACTTCCGGCACGGGTAGTTTCCGCCTTCCTCTGGGCACCACGCTCCTGCCGCACACGCAAACGCTTTTCCCGTACACAATCGTCAATGTGCCGCACTCGTACGAAGTGTCGCTTCTGTATCCCAACAGGATCGTAGCTGTGCGCTATTCGCCTGCAGCTCCCGTGGCACCAATGCTCTCAGAAGAGTTAGTTGCGACAACTTCGGCAACAACGAGTAGGCAACTTTCTGGCCCCGTCTCTAGTTCTCCTTTAGAGCAGAGAGCTGTTCCGTCTCCTGTGGTCGCCAAAAACGTAAACGCACCAACGCATGATCTTGAAACAGTAAGCGCTCCCACTAAGGCAACTGAGGTTGCCGCAGTGGGGGCAGCGTTGCAGAGGCTTCCCACAAGTACACCAACCCAAAAAAGCACATCCGCGTCTCACGCAAGCTTTCTAGCCTCGCCCTGGACGCTTGGATTTCTCGGTCTTGCTGTTGTGGCTGGTGGCGCACTGCTCATTTTATGAGTTTCGTGTGCGGCCTACTTTCGTAGTACTCTCATACCAATGACTGCTCAGAAACTAATACTCGTAACCGGCGGCGCCGGCTTCATCGGACAGCACCTTTGTGAGCGTCTCGTTGCTGAGGGGCACAAAGTCATCTCGCTCGACAACTACTTCACCGGTAGTCATGAAAATCACGTCTCAGGCGTCGAGTACCGTGAGGGCCACACTAAAGACATTGAAAAACTTGTGAGTGAGTCACCCGACCTCATCTACCACCTGGGGGAGTATTCGCGCGTGGAGAAAAGTTTTGAGGACATAGAAACCGTCTGGGATTTAAATCAATTTGGCACGTTTGCGGTGCTTGAGTTCGCGCGTAGGCGTGGTGCAAAGCTTTTGTACGCTGGTAGCTCGACAAAGTTTGGCGACGGCGGTCTGGGGAGAGATCAAAGCCCGTACGCGTGGAGCAAGGCAAGCATGACTGATTTGGTGCGTAATTACGGCGAATGGTTTGGTCTAGAGTACGCCATAACCTATTTCTACAATGTGTACGGGCCCGGCGAACGCTCGGGTGCGTTTGGCACCGTGGTGGCTATTTTTAAAGAGCAATACGCTCTCGGTGCGCCGCGCACGGTGGTGGCACCAGGTACGCAAAAGCGCATTTTCACGCATGTCTCAGACATTGTGAACGGCCTGGTTCTTGTGGGGGACACGGGTTCGGGAGACGGCTATGGCATCGGCGGTGAGGACGAGTTGTCGGTGCGAGAGCTGGCAGAACTTTTTGGAGACGATATCACATTTTTGCCGGAGCGAAAAGGCAATCGTCAGGTGGCAGCCATCGACACTTCCAAGACACGAGCACTCGGCTGGGCCCCCAAAGAATCACTCAGGGCCTACATCTCAGAATATGTGAGAGTGACGAAGCCAGCGACGCCACTCGGGAAGCGTGTCCTTGTTTTCACCACTACCTTTCACCCGGTGTCGGGTCCCGCAGAACAAGCACTTTCGACACTCATGGCGCAGATGCCGGATACTCATTTCGATATTATTACGGCCGCGCACACCCGAGGCGCGCATGCCGCTGTGAGCACTCTTGCAAACACAAGCGTGTATCGTGTCGGGTTTGGAAACCGGTTTGATAAATTTTTGTTGCCGGTTTTGGGACGCAAGAAAGCGCTCGAGCTCGCAAGCGAACACGCCTATGCTTTTGCCTGGTCACTACTGGCAAGCTACGGAGCGTTGCCTGCGCTTTCATTGCGCCGTAAAAAGCTCACACCACTTCTTATCACGCTTGCCGACCAATCACTCTCTTGGTACGAGCGGCTTTTCTTGAGGTTTATTTTATCGAGTACTGATCAGGTGTATGCGTCGACGGAAGCGCAGGGGAAGAAACTGCTCTCGCTTCAGTCACGCATGGAGGCGCGGAAAACGGTCGGAGAGGGAAGTGCTTTCGCAAACCAACTACGTTTTGCGTACTGCGTAATCCTGCAAGAAATGCAAGACAAGAAGGGACACTAGTAAATAATTGTTTTTGTGCTAGAATACAAAAAGGTAAAAAAGGAGACGGGCGTGGACACGCAAGTAACGACACCGATCGGATTAAATCAGGATAGTCCGACATACAGCACACGACGCACGCACGGCGGCCTGGTCACTGCACTCGTGTATTCCAATGGCACCGGTTACGGCCACTTTATTGGCGGTAGCGAGGGTGACGGCGTGTGGCAAGCGGCACATTGCCACGGCGGCAAGCGTTCCAAACTTGATGGGTCGGGCACGCACGAGACGTTCATTGTACAAAGGGGCTGGGTGGCCATAGCCTTTTCGTGCCCTGGTGAAGAAACTCGCCATGTGCGAGCGCTATTTCCCGGAGAAACTCACACAGTACTGCCGGGCGTGCAGCACAGTGTGCGTTTGCACGGGCTCATAGAGAATGGCGAGTATCGGCCATGCGTGCTGCATGTTGTGCAACACGGGACACCCATTGGCAACTCATCGGTTCCGGGTGGCATCGATGTATGGCCGGCAGACCCGGCGTTTAAGAACTGGGTGGAGACGCTTGAGTCGCTTCATATTGCGAACCAAGCGTTTCCGACTTTGTCTCTTGGGCGGTGGAAGATTGTGGCTGGCTACAAGTCCACCAAGTAGGGGATAGAGGGGCGACCAGTCTGGCGGAGCAGCAATGCTCCGCCTTTTTTTTGTGCATGCTATGCTTTTGCCAATGAAAAAAGTGCTTATTTTCTCTCTTTCTTACTATCCCAAACACATCGGCGGTGCCGAAGTGGCCATCAAAGAAATCACCGACCGCATAAGTCCAGAAGACATCGAATTTCACATGGTGACAAACCGCTACGATTCGACGCTGCCAAAAGAGTCAAAAGAGGGAAACGTGTTTGTGCACCGCATTGGCATCACTCGCAAAAACCCAACGATGGCAGATTTGAAAAAGTTCCCGCTTACATACACGAAGTATTGGTATCAGTTCGGTGCATTTTTTGCGGCGCTTCGCCTTCACCAGAAGTATCATTTTGATGGCGTGTGGGCAATGACAGCGCACTCGTGCGGAATTCCGGCAGGTCTTTTTAAGACGTTCCATCCTGAGGTGAAGTACGTGCTCACCCTGCAAGAAGGCGATCCGCCGGAATATATTGAGAAGCTTGCCCGCCCAGTGTGGCCTTTGTTTACGCGCGGATTTACGAAAGCCGATGCACTCCAGCCCATTTCCACCTTCCTGCTTGCATGGGGTCGGCGTATGGGTTTTACAGGCATTGCAGAAGTCATTCCAAACGCCGTGAACACGGCACACTTCTCGCAGCCGGTCACGCCGGAAGCGCGCCTGGCCTACCGCGAAAAGATTGGTCTCTCCACCACTGATGTGCTTCTGGTTACCACCTCTCGCTTGGTGCACAAGAACGCCGTCGATGATGTTATCCGAGCACTTCAAGAGTTGCCCCAACATGTGCACTTTGTCGTGTACGGTATTGGGCCTGACGAGAAGCAGCTTATGGCGCTTGCAGAGAGTGAGGGCGTTTCTGCGCGCGTGCATTTCTTGGGGCACATTAGCCACGCCGAAATGCCTGCAGCACTTAAGTCGTGTGACATTTTCATCCGCCCCTCGCGCTCCGAAGGCATGGGCAATTCTTTTGTTGAAGCAATGGCGTCTGAGCTACCGGTTATTGCTACGCAGGAAGGCGGCATTGCGGACTTTCTATATGACGAGAAGCGCAACCCTGAAAAAGAAACGACCGGTTGGGCAGTTGACAAAGACTCGCCTGATCAAATTGCGGCTGCTGTGCAAGACATCACTGCGCGTCCTGAACAGGTGGCGAGAGTGCTGCGCACAGCGAAAGCACTTGCAATAGAAAAATACGATTGGAACCTTATTGCGAGTGAAATGAAATCGCTGTTTGATCGTTTGTTTGAAAAGAAGTAAAAAAGTCTCTACGGCCGCCGCATTTGTTAGAGGCGCTTGTGGACACG
>CAYQCB010000021.1:13598-16090 GCA_964415875.1 uncultured Candidatus Saccharibacteria bacterium | reverse complement strand
CGGAACAATGCCGACTACTGCGCAGATTTCCTCCGAGGTTAGGTTGCTGCAATCGTTTGGTGCAAGTGTGTCCACGATTGAAAATGTGCAAGCAGCGCTCGGTGTTCCGGGATCACAGTTTAATTCTTCAGTATCAGCTTCGGTTACGCAGCCACAACATGACGCGGTAATAAGTCTCCTGCATTCTTGGGGCATATTCCCAGCCGTTATCACCGCTGTAGACAATGCGCTGCCAGTGCTTGCAAACGGAAGCGCTACACCAGGACTCAGTATTCCCGGTCTTGGCGGCCAGACGTACACTGCCGGAGACAATGTCTTGTTTCATGTGAGGTATTCAAACACTAACGTTGGCTCGTGGGTCTGTGCCGGCTTCACGGCAAACGACCAGAGCTACTACGCCTTCCCTAGCGGACAAGCACAGTGCAATAGAACCACCTCAGCGAGTGGTGACATGGTCATACAGGGCATAATCCCAAGGAACATACCTGCAGGTACCTATCACCTCCGTGCACAGCTGTACTATTCTTCGACGGGCCAGTGGGGCATGAATGGCGGTCAATACCCGCTCGTAAGCGTAAACAGTGGAAATGTAAATATGTTGGCATCACCGACGCCACAGCCAGGTCCGGTGTATCAGTATCCTCAACCTCCCGTACAGTAGGGTGGGGTAGCGAGAAACACGGGCGGGAGGCCAAAGAGGTCCCGCCCGTGTTTTTTGATCCGCAGCACCCTAGTTTCATGTCTTGCATTTGTTGCGGGCCTCTCGTATAGTGCCTATAACGCATCTTGGCGTCGCTCTTTGGCTTGTCTGCTTTGGGTATAGTTGACGGCCACGGAGTTTTTCCGGCTCAGGTCGGAGTTAATCGTGAATTATTAATTTAGCAACGATACTATGGCAGAATTCAATCGCTCCAAGCCACACATGAACGTCGGCACCATTGGTCACGTGGACCACGGGAAAACGACGCTCACCGCCGGCATCCTCCATGTCCTCGACATGTTGAAGGGTGAGGGCTACGGTTCCCGCCTCGAAGAGGTGGACAAGATCGACTCCGCACCCGAGGAAAAGGCTCGCGGTATTACTATCGCGCTCCACCACTCTGAGTACGAGACTCCAACACGTCACTACGCACACATCGATGCGCCGGGACACGCGGACTACATTAAGAACATGATTACCGGTGCTGCGCAGATGGACGGCGCCGTACTCGTGGTTGCTGCGACCGACGGCGTGATGCCGCAGACGCGCGAGCACATTCTTCTTGCGAAGCAGGTCGGCCTCAAGAAACTTATTGTGTTCTTGAACAAGGTAGACATGGTTGAGGAGCAGGATCTCATCGAACTCATTGAGGAAGAAATCAGAGAGCTTCTTGCAAAGCAGGGCTACGACGGTGCGGCAACGCCTATTATCCGCGGTTCCGGCCTCAAGGCGCTTGAGGCGAAAGACGCGAGCGATGAGTATGCCCAGAAGGTAAAGGAGCTCGTGGACACCATGGACTCGTACTTTGACCTCCCTGAGCGCGAAGTCGACAAGCCGTTTCTCATGCCTATCGAGGACATCTTCTCGATTGAAGGACGCGGTACGGTTGTTACGGGCCGCATTGAGCGCGGTGTCGTAAAGGTTGGTGAAGAAGTTGAAATCGTCGGCATGAAGCCAACAGTAAAGACAACCGTCACTGGCATTGAAATGTTCAACAAGCAACTTCAGCAGGGTCAGGCAGGCGACAACGCAGGTATTCTTCTTCGTGGTACGAAGAAAGAGGACGTGCACCGCGGCCAGGTACTCGCTAAGAGCGGCTCGATGACGCCTCACACGGACTTTGAAGCCGAAGTCTACATCTTGAGCAAGGACGAGGGCGGACGCCACACGCCATTCTTTACAGGTTACAAGCCGCAGTTCTACATCGGCACCACCGACGTAACAGGCGAAGTGACGCTGCCAGAAGGAAAGGAAATGGTCATGCCGGGCGACACGGTTACCTTCAAGGTAAAGCTTGTAGTACCGATTGCTCTTGAGGATCAGCGCCGCTTTGCAATCCGCGAGGGTGGCAAGACGGTGGGCGCCGGCGTTGTGACTAAAATCACCGCCTAACCACTCGTAATTCCTTACTCATATGGCACCAACGACTACAGAGAAGCCGAAAGCCAAGCGCGCTTCGAAGAAGGTGGCGCAAACTGCTCCTGAGGAGCACAAGCTCCGCATCCGTGTCCGTGCCTATGAGCACAAAATTCTTGACCTCTCGGTTAAGCAGATTATGGACACGGCAGCGCGTTTCGACGCAGTGATCGTGGGACCTGTTCCGCTCCCAACAGAGATCAAGCGTTGGACGGTGAACCGCTCGACCTTTGTCCACAAGGACGCGCGTGAGCAGTTCGAAATGCGCATTCATAAGCGTCTCATCGACATTATGAACCCGTCACCTAAGGTGATTGAGGCCCTCACGAACCTTAATCTCCCTTCAGGAGTGACGATTGACGTCAAGATGGTCTAA
>CAYQCB010000021.1:0-13498 GCA_964415875.1 uncultured Candidatus Saccharibacteria bacterium | reverse complement strand
CCTCACGAACCTTAATCTCCCTTCAGGAGTGACGATTGACGTCAAGATGGTCTAAGACGCGACTCTCGCGCACAAAACACACCAGCCGCCCTCACGGGCGGCTGGTGTGTTTTGTGCCATACTATACGCGGAAGGGAGTGAAAGTGATGAGAAACGTCCAGGACAACATCGTGGGTATCCTTTCTCTCGTGCAGCTCTGTCTTGTGATTGGTGGCATGTTATTGCTACTCGTTGGGAGTTTGCCACTTATTTTCTTCAACATTGCGCAAGACTATGTAAAGAAAAGTGACGTCGAACCTATCTTTCACCCCGTGTGGGAGCAGAGGCTGAAAAAAGAAAGAAAAGGAGGTGCTTGGTGATAAAAAATAGGTCAGACAAGATGCCCTTTCTTAAACGCGTTTCGGGAACTCTTGGCGGCAGCTGCTATCTCCTCTGTGTATTCATTGCGCTCGGCTACACATATGTTCGAGATCATGTATGGGGCAGTACGTTTCGACCGCCAAAGTCTCGCCGGAGACCGCAGAAGCCGCCCTAAAAAGACCGCAAGCGCTTACGCTTGCGGTCTCACTACTTTTTTATAAAACATAGGGCGTTGTTCTAGGCAGACAAATGGGGTTCTTGCGTCTTTGGACTACTTCCTGTAGAGTCGTTTCTGACGCTATGTACGGCCCCTTGGCTGGACCTATGGCCGGAAGCTCTCCTTTGAGAGCCGACGCGCTGTAGCAGGCGCGCTTTATTTTTATGAAATTCATCCTCGCCAAGAAAGAAGGCATGACTCGCTTGTACAGCGAGGATGGTATTGCGCGTGCTGGCACTATTCTCTCAGCAGCGCCGATGACCGTCACCCAGGTGAAGACGAAGGAGGGCAAAGACGGCTACGCCGCGCTTCAGGTGGGCACTGGCTCTCGCAAGGAAAAGAACGTGAGCAAGGCTGTGCTCGGGCACACTAAAGGGAGGGCCTTTACGGCAATTCGCGAGTTCCGCACAACGGACACTGCCGAAGTTGGTGTCGAGCTCGACGCAAGCACCTTTGCCGTGGGCGACAAGGTGCAAATTTCCGGCCTCACCAAGGGCAAGGGTTTTGCTGGTGTAGTGAAGCGTCATGGTTTCCATGGCGGGCCCCGCAGTCACGGCCAGAAGCACTCGGAGCGCGAGGCGGGCTCTATTGGTGGCTCGGGAGGTCGTGCAGGAGGTCGTGTGGCAAAGGGTATTCGCATGGCGGGCCGCATGGGTCACGACCGCGTTACGGTCACCAACCTCACTGTACTCGCCATCGACCCCAAAGAGGGGACGATTATCGTCTCGGGCGCAGTACCGGGCGCTCGCGGCACACTGCTTGAAGTTGTTGGCGCATAATTTTTAGTACTATGGCAACTGCAAAAACAACGGTAAAAGAAAAGAAGGTGCGCAAGGTAGCTCCTATCGAGCTCCCGGTGTACTCGATGAAAGGCGAGCAGGTCTCGACCGTAGCTCTCCCCGCAAGCCTCTTCGCTGCTCCGTGGCGCGCTGACCTTGTGCACCAAGTAACGACCGGTATGCAGGCAAATGCCCGCCAGAATCGCGCAAACACCAAGGATCGCTCTGAGGTCTCTGGTGGCGGCAAGAAGCCGTGGAAGCAAAAGGGCACCGGCCAAGCTCGTCACGGATCTTCCCGTTCGCCTATTTGGCGTCATGGCGGCGTGACGTTTGGTCCGCGAAGTGAGCGCGACTACAGCGAGAAGATCAACAAAAAAATGCGCAACGCAGCTCTTGCTTCCGTACTTTCTCGCAAGGTTCTTGATGGCGAAGTGATTTTTGTAGATGAACTCACCTTTGCTGCGCCAAAGACAGCAGAGGCAAAGGGCTTGCTGAGCGCACTTGCAAAGGGTGCAGAAGCCTCGGCGCTCACGAGCAAGAAGAAGAATGCGGCGCTCTTTGCAATGGTCACCTACGACGCAAACACGATCAAGAGCTTCCGTAATTTTGGCTCCGTACTGACTGAAGAAGTGCGCAATCTTAACCCGGTCGATATTATGACGCACAAGTATTTGGTCATTGAGCGTCCGCAAGCGGCGTTCGCCGCGCTCGCGCAACGCGTTAAAACAAAATAACCATGGCACTTTTCGGCAACAGCAAAACAGAAGCAAAGAAGAAAGCGCCGGGCGCTGTGCGCAAAACGCGTGCTGCAAAGCTCTCCGGAGGTACGGCACATGACGTGTTGAGAGCCCCATGGTTTTCTGAGAAGGCACTTCTCGGCAATGACAAGGGCGTGTATGTGTTTGAAGTTCCCGCACGCGCCACGAAGAGCCAGATTGCTGGCGCCGTTCTCGAGCTGTACAAGGTGGCCCCACGCAAGGTGCGTGTCGTGCACCTCCCTGCAAAGAAGAAGGCTATGCGCACTCAGCGCGGTGTGGGTACACGCGCTGCACGCCATAAGGCCTATGTGTATTTGTCTGCAGGCGACACCATTCAGTTTGCCTAGTGCTGTAACCATTTCTGTATGAAAACCTACCGACCAACATCAAAAAGCCGTCGCACAATGACCACGTTGCCCTACCGTGAGCTCTTGAGCGGTGACGCTCCGCACAAACCGCTCATGAAAGCGCAAGGTCGCAAGGGCGGCAGGAACGGCTTTGGCCGCATCACGACGCGCCATCAGGGCGGCGGTCATAAGCGTCGCTTCCGTGATATTGATTTCTCGTACAACAAAAAGGATATTCCCGCAAAAATCGAAACGATTGAATACGATCCGTTTCGCACCGCTTTTATCGCCCTTGCGCTCTACGCCGACGGCGAGCGCCGCTACTCTATTGTGCCCAAGGGTATGCAAGTAGGTGATACGTTTATCGTTTCCGAAAAGGCACCGCACACGCAGGGTAACCGCACGGTCATCGGCAACATTCCCGTAGGCACGTTTATCTACAACATCGAGCTTTCGCCGAAAGCGGGTGCGGTTCTGGTGCGCTCTGCAGGAAGCTACGCAGAAGTGGTCGCTCACGACGCGGGCTACGCACAGATCAAGCTTCCTTCGACAGAGATTCGCCGTGTGTCAGACCTTTGCTGGGCCACTATCGGCTCGGTGGGTAACGAAGAGCACAGCCTCGTGGTCATTGGTAAGGCAGGACGCAGTCGCTGGATGGGCATTCGCCCGACGGTGCGTGGTACTGCAATGAACCCTGTTGACCACCCGCATGGCGGCGGCGAAGGCAAGCAGGGCCGCGGTTTGAAGCGCGCCAAGAGTGCCTGGGGCAAGCCAACAGGCAAGGGCCAGAAGACACGCACTCCAAAGAAGTATTCAAACGTCTTTATTGTTGCGCGACGCAAGGTTGGGAAACGAAAGAAGGGGTAATTGCGTGCAAAGTGCATACAGCCGCCGCTCCTGTGAGCGGCGGCTGTTGTGCTTCGTGAAAAATCTTACTTTCTCAAGCGAGGGGCCTCCACAGCTGTGGAGGCCCCGGAAATTGCATATTAACTCTGGTACGGGAGAGCGTATTTGCGCCGTGCGAACGTCTGCAGGACATGCTCCCATGCGGCGTTAAGCAGACAGCAGTCAGTTTTGCTGTCGAGAATGGTTTTGCCACCGAGCACGTGCTGCATTTGCAGGAATCCACACCTACGAGCCTCAACGGTGCCCGTTTCACCCGTAAAACGAAACTTTTGCGCGACAGCTGCCCAAGTAACACGCCCGTCGTTTCCGCGTAAACTCGGTTCGCGTCGGAACGCGAGCACAAGCGGATTCGACATCTCCTCCTGCATGAGTACGTGCGAAGACACGCACCCATCTGAAATTGAGATCATTTGCAGGCGCCAGTCGTTGGGTGCTTTGCTGTCGAGCCATCTTTGACCAGCGAAAGCGCGCATGCGCGCGGACCGCTGAAGGTCGTAATTCTTGATAGTGCGTTGCACGTGCTCGGGAAGAGTCTCGAGGGCCGTGTGCAGGTTGCCGATTTCATCTACGCTAGTCATACGGTGGACTCCCTTGAAGGTTTCAGGTCTGTTCGTACTCTACGCGCTCGGTGTAGAGAGTGCAATTACTCGTCTACGAGAGGTGTGGGTCGTGGCTTTTCAAAACATGCTATAACGCGAGTGGGCAAAAGGAGACGTACAATGCCGGGATACGTGTTTGAATCTACTGACGACGACGAGGAACGTCTCGTAGCTCTTGCAGCATCGCAGGAGAAGTTGCGTGCACAAGGACGCGTGTGCGCACACTGGATGTTTACGCGCAATGCGGACGGCACGTGTTCGCACTGCGGGGTAGATGCAGTCGACACGAGCGCGTAGCACGGGTGTCGCGAAAGAAGGAATCCGGCATTTTTGCCGAACTCCGTGTACCGTACACACAACCTCAAAAAGTAATACCTGCAGAACAATTGTTCTGCAGGTATTTTTGGCTCACGCCTCTTTCCCTAGGATATTCTGGCAGCAAATCCCTTACGCATGCTCTTCTCAATGGCATCGAGTGCTGCTGCAGGGTCTGCAGCCCTAGTGATTGCACGCCCGACGACAATGTAGTCTGCTCCGTCGCGCACCGCGTCTTCAGGAGTGACTGTTTGGTTGTGGTCGTCGCTGTTTTGGTCGGGAAACCTTATGCCGGGGGTGATGAGTTTGACGTGGTTGAGATCGCTCAGCGCTCGAAGCATACCTACGTCGCTTGCCGAGCACACGATGCCCCGGACGCCGGCTTCGGCAGCAAGAAGGGCAAGGTCGGTGACTGCTTGTTTGCGCGAGCAGTGGTAGATGCGGAGAATGTCCTCGTCGGAAAGCGAAGAAAGGATGGTGATTGCGAAAATCTCACCACCAGTGGCAAGGGCTTTCCGCAGCATCTGTATGCCGCCACTTGCGTGACAGGAAACAATTGCAGCCCCGGCTTCCAGCAGCTCACCGACGCGCCTTCCCACGGTGTCTGGAATGTCGTGAAGTTTGTAGTCGACCCAAACGCGTGCGCTGTGAGCGCGTAAAGCGGCAATGCTTCGATGATCGCGATCGAGCAAATCATGAATTTTGAAACCTCGAGTCCTTTCTCCCACGGAGCTAGCCAGAACGGCTGCGCTTTTGGTTGAAAGAGCATCTATAGCGAGAAACACCCTTGGTATGTCTAACACTAGCGTAACTCCTTGCGTATTACTCAGGGAGCAATCCCTGTTCCTTTCACAGTCCTATCACACTCACGCTAATGAGGCTATGCGCGAAAATATCTGAGGGGTTATGGATACGTGCTCTTCAGGATGTTTTTGAGGTCAGCGGAAGCAATACGGAGCGTTTGCGGGCCGGCAGCGTAAGCAGCGACCTGGTAGGGAGGGAAGACGACGACAAAGTCAGTGCCGTCAAAGAAGAAGTTCTGGAAGTTTGCATCATCTGGCGTTGTGCCAGCCTGTATCACCTTCGTATCGCCACTAGTGCCGAGCGAGGCGGCAAGCCGTGTGCGCGCCATGCTCGAGAGTGCGTTCAGGTAGTCCACGTTGTTTTGGAAGAGGTCGCTAAGCGAGAGAAGATTGCCGGTGTTCTTGTCGAAGACAAACGTCTTGAAGAAGATGTTGCCGTGGGCACCACCCGTGTCTACGTAGACCGTAAAGATATAGGAAATGGTGTGCTCTGAGGAGCCAATCAAATACGACGTCTGCAGAGTGTACTTGTGCTCAGCAGAGAGGCCCATTTTCTCCGCCTCGTCGGCAGTGAGAGTGGTGAGATTGAGGTCGGTACCAGCGGGCTGCTTAAAAGACGAAACGGTATTCTGTACCCAACCTTGCATGGCCGCCACGGCTGCCGTATTTGCTTCTCCCGTGAGCGGTGTTGTCGTCGGGAAGTTCATTGCAATGTCGTAGTACTCTCCGTGCTCTGAGTAGGGCGTCACACTCATGAGTGTGGAGGAAGCAGTGCCGGAGTCTGTAGGAGCTTTTGCGGTTGTTGGGTGTAGGGCCGCATACCAGACGAGGGCACCGAGAACGATGATAATTGCGCCAAGGCCGACAAGAGTGTTTTTTTCCATGGCCACAGTTTAGCAACTAGCGGTGCTTTTGACGACTGCCGTTTTGCCTCCCTGCACTCCTCAAGTAAAAGTCGTCTTGTGGGGGCAGGCACTTCTTGAAACGTATGTTCTCTATTTTTTGTCTCAGCAGGTCCTACGTAGCGGAGTGCGCGGAGCCACGCTTGCGAAAAGTTGGCGCTCGGTGTATCTTCTATCTATCCCGCATCGCGGGCTTTTCATTGCTTTATTCATGGCACGCTCCATCAAAAAGGGCCCGTACGTGGACGTAAAACTCCTCAAAAAGGTCGCCGCGCTTCCTACCCCAACCTCCGGGGTCATTAACACGTGGGCGCGCGGAAGCCAGATTAGTCCAGAAATGATTGGGTATACCTTTGGCGTACACAATGGAAAGCAGCATGTAGCCGTCCTCGTCTCAGAAGACATGGTCGGACACCGTCTCGGCGAGTTCTCTCCTACGAAGAAGTTTGTGCGTCACGGCGGTAAAATGCAGAAGGAAATTGAGCAAAAGCGCCAAGAATCCGAGATTGCTGCCGCAAAGTCAGCAAAAGCAGCTCCTGCAGCTAAGCCTGCCAAGAAATAACCATGGCAAACGCAACCCTCAAGAGCCATAACCAGTCTGAGCGCAAAGTGCGCCTCGTGACGAACCTTGTAAAGGGCAAAAAAGTACCCGCTGCTCTTGCTGCGCTCGAATTTCTTCCAAAGCGTGCAGCAGCACCAGTCAAGAAGCTTATTGAGAGTGCTGTGGCAAGTGCCGTTCAGGGAGGAGCGAAGGCAGAAGAGCTAACGGTAAAAGGCATTATCGTTGAAAACGCAGGCATGCTGAAGCGCTACATGCCGCGCGCATTTGGCCGCGCCTCGCTGATTCGCCGTCGCAAAAGCCGTATTCACGTGACGCTTGGCTAATTTTATACTATGACGCACACCGTACATCCTTACGCACACCGCCTCGGCATCATCCGAGACTGGAAGAGTCGTTGGTTTGCTGCTGACAAGCAGAGTTACCGTGAAAACATCAAAACTGACGAGACTATTCGCCGTTTCCTCACGAAGCGTCTGCGCGGTACCTACACGTCAAATATCGAAATAGAGCGCTCCGCGAACGAGCTGCGTGTCTTTGTGACGACAGCACGTCCAGGGCTCGTCATTGGTCGCTCAGGTGAGAACGCCACAAAACTGCGCAAAGAGCTTGCAGACGCTGTACGCGGTGCAGGCGTGAAGGATCAGCGCACCATTAAGCTTGAGATCGTAGAGGTGCGCCAGCCAGAGACAGACGCGCGCGTGGTCGCGTTCATGGTAGCTGAAGGGCTTGAGAAGCGCATGCCCTTTCGTCGTGTGCTTAAGCAGACCATTGAGAAGGTGATTGCCGTACGCGAGGTCGAGGGCGTGCGCATCACAGTTTCGGGCCGATTGGGTGGCGCTGAAATGAGCCGCAAAGAGGAGCTTAAGAAGGGGCGCATCCCTTTGCAGACGTTCCGTGCTGACATCGACTTCGCGCAGGAGGAAGCGCACCTTCCGTACGGCGTGATTGGGATCAAGGTGTGGATCTTCCGTGGCAATATCTATGAAGACCGCAAGGCTGCTCCTGCAGCAGTAACTCCCCGCACTCCTGAGCGCTCCGGCACGCGCGCCGCATAACCTGTACTACCATGCTGTTTCCTAAAAAAGTAAAGCATCGCAAGTGGCAGACACAGCGCAAGAGCGCCTCTCGCCTCGCACGCCCAGATACGCGGGGCACCACGGTGGCTTTCGGCTCTTTCGGACTCAAGGCACTCACTCAGGCGCGCATGACAAGCAATCAGATTGAAGCAGCACGCAAGGTGCTTACTCGTGCCACTGCCAAGACGGGCAAGCTTTGGATCCGCATCTTTCCAGACCGACCGGTTACCGCAAAGCCAGCTGAGGTGGGCATGGGTAAAGGAAAGGGTGACCCCAAGCGCTATGTGTTTGAGGTGCGCCCAGGGCGCGTGCTCTTCGAGCTCGACGGCGTTGCGGAACCTATTGCAAGAGAGCACTTGCGCAAGGCAAGCATGAAACTCCCCGTAAAAACGGCCATCGTAGTGCGCTAATGTTGCGCTGAAACGCTTTTTATGACAAAACAAGAGGTAATGACGAAAAAAACGGACGCGGAGCTCACCAAGCTCCTTGAGGAGACCCGTGAGCACCTGCGCGCCGAGCGCTTCAGTGCCGCTGGCGCTCGCCCGAAGGACCCGAACGCGCACGGAAAGTTTCGTCGCACGATTGCGCGCATTCTCACGGAGCAGCACGCACGCGCACAGAAGACCGTATAAACACCATGGAACAACACACACCCCGCCCCCAATCATTTACCGGTATCGTCGTGAAGACGGCCATGAAAGACACGGCTACTGTACAGGTGGATCGCTTTGTAAAGCATCCGAAGTACAAGAAGTATTTTGTGCGTTCTGCAAAGTACCTCGCGCACGATCCAGGGAACGAGGCACAGGTGGGAGACACGGTAACCATCACGGCATCGCGCCCTATTTCAAAGCTTAAGCGCTTTGCAATAACGAGCCGTACCGCAGCGCCGAAAGAGGCCGAATAATCATATGTTGCAGTCTCAATCCATTGTAAAAGTTGCTGATAACTCAGGCGCAAAAATCGCCCGTATTTTCAAAATTCCCGGTTCAAGCAAGCGTCGGTATGCGCGCATTGGTGACACCGTCATCATTGCTATTCAGACCGTGGAGCCGCGCAAGGCGGTGAAGAAGAAGGAGATCTATCGCGCCGTCGTGGTGCGCCAGGTCAAGCCTTTTGGCCGTAAGGACGGGTCGTATATTCGTTTCGATGAAAACGCCGTGGTCATTATCGAGAAGCAAGGAAAGGAAATGGGTCCTAAAGGGAACCGCGTCTTTGGCCCTGTACCACGCGAACTTTCGGAGCGCGGCTGGCACGCCATTGCTTCTATTGCTCCTGAAGTCGTCTAATTATTTTTATATGCACGTCAAAAAAGGAGACAAAGTAAAAGTGCTCACCGGTAAGGACAAGGGATCGTCCGGAGTGATCCTGCGCGCCCTTCCAAAAGAAAACAAAGTGGTTGTCGATGGCGTGGCAATGACGAAGCGCTCGCTAAAAGGGAAGGGTGGCGACGTGGGCCGTATTCTTGAGCGCCCGCGCGCCATCCACGCTTCAAACGTCCAAAAAATATGATGCTTTCCAAAGAAAAACAGAAGAAGAGCTTTGACTCGCTACGCGAACAGTTTGGGTACACCAGTCCCATGCAGGGTCCGCGTGTAAGCAAGATAATCGTGTCGAGTGGTGTGGGGAAGAAGCGCGACAAGAAGCAGATCGAGTTTATCTCTCAGAAGCTCGCACGCATTACGGGGCAAAAGCCGAGTCCGCGCGCCGCACGACTCTCGATTGCGTCTTTCAAGGTTCGTGAGGGTGACACGGTGGGGCTCCAGGTGACGCTTCGCGGTGCGCGAATGTACGACTTCCTCGATAAACTGATTCACATCGCCTTGCCTCGTACGCGCGACTTCCGCGGCATTTCGGCAAAGGCGATCGATGACATGGGGAACATCACCATCGGCATTCGTGAGAACACCATTTTCCCGGAGACGAGCGATGAGGACTTGAAAGACGTGTTCGGCATTGCCGTCACGGTCGTCACTACTGCCAAGTCGAAGGCAGAAGCAGAGGCATTCCTGCGTTACCTGGGCTTCCCGCTCATCGTTGACTCAGGCGACAAACGCTGATAGTGTGAGCTCACGCTCCTCGGAGCTATATTTTTTTCATGGCAAAAACATCCCAGCTTGCACGATATGCCAAAAAGGCAAAACTCGTAAAGAAGTACGCCGTTAAGCGTGCCGCGCTTAAAGCTGCGGGTGACTCAGAAGGCCTGCAGAAGCTTCCGAAGAACTCCTCGCCGGTGCGTCTCAAGAACCGTTGTGCCATTACCGGTCGCTCTCGCGGCTACATGCGCGTCTTCGGACTTTCTCGTATCCAGTTCCGCGAGCTTGCTCTTGAAGGCAAGATTCCCGGCGTAAAGAAAGCATCATGGTAACCGACCGCGTGGGCGATTTTATTGTGCGTCTGCAAAATGCCGCCATGGTCGGCAAGGAGACTGTGCTTGTGCCGCACTCTCTCCACCTGGCAGCTATTGCCGAGAAGTTGCGCGAGCTTGGATTTGTCGCACGAGTCACTACAGAGGAAAAGGAAGGTAGCAAGAAAACACTTGTCATAACGCTTGCGTTCGATGCTGCGGGCACGGCCACTATTCGCGGCGTGAAGCGCGTGAGCAAGCCGGGTCGCCGTCTTTACGTACCACACACTGAGGCGCATAGAGTGAAGGGTGGCTCGGGTGCGCGCATCGTCTCTACCTCGAAGGGCATCCTTTCTGACAAAGAAGCGCGCGCGTCTCGCGTGGGTGGAGAGAACTTGTTTGAAATTTGGTAATACTATGAGCCGTCTTGCAAAAAAACCGATTTCAGTAGGAAAGGCAACCGTCACGGTTGCTGGCGGTGAGCTTGTGGTCAAGGGGTCAAAGGCAACGCTTTCAAAACGAGTGCACCCGTCAGTGACTATTGCTGTTGAACCAGAAGGAGTCATGGTGACTCCAAAAGACTCTTCGAAGTTGGCGCGCTCTCTTACGGGCACCTTTGCCTCGCACATTCGCAACATGGTGCAGGGTGTCGAGACCCCGTACGTGCAGAAGCTCATCATTGAAGGTGTCGGGTTTCGCGCGGAGCTAAAAGGCAAAGAACTCGTTCTTGCTATTGGGTTTTCACACCCAGTGCCTCTCTCTGTTCCCGAAGACGTCACCGTTCTCGTTGAGAAAAACGTGCTCACGCTCACGAGTGCAAACAAGGAGTCTCTTGGACAGTTTGCCGCAAACATCCGTCGCCAGAAAAAGCCAGAGCCGTATCTTGGTAAGGGTATTCGTTACGACGGCGAAGTTATTTTGCGCAAACAGGGCAAACGCTCCGTGTAATCTATTTCTATGACCTACGCAGCCACAAAAGAAGAACAGCGCACTCGTCGGCACGCTCGTGTCCGTTCAAAAATCGCCGGAACGGCGACGCGCCCCCGCCTTACGGTGTTTAAGTCGAACCGATTTATTTCGGCGCAGCTTATTGATGACGAGGCAGGAAAGACGTTGTTTGCAGCTCATGGACGCGAGTTCAAGGGCCCACAAAGCGCACAAGCAGCTGCCGTTGGCACCGCTATTGCAAAGCTTGCAAAGGCTGCAGGCGTGAGCGCGATTGTCTTTGATCGTAGTGGCTACCGCTACATTGGCCAGGTTCGCACACTTGCTGACGCAGCACGCGCGGGCGGATTAACTTTTTAATACTCATGACTACTGAGACTGAACAGACAAAGACAACAACTCTTGAGGCGTCCGCAGACGCTGTAGCAGTGGGCGTTCCAGGAGCTGCTGCAGCGCCAGTACGCCGTGAGCGCACTATTCGTGGTCGCTCACAGCGCCCCGGCGGTCGTGGACCACGCCCACCGAAAGAGCGCGGTGAGTTTGACCAGGTAACGATTGAGGCGCGTCGCGTGGCGCGCGTGATGGCCGGAGGACGTCGTTTTAGCTTCAGTCTCGTCGTCGTCATTGGGGACCGCAAGGGTCGTGTCGGTGTGGGCATCGGAAAGGGTATTGATACGGCACTTGCTATCGAGAAAGCAGCACGTGACGCACGCAAGAACCTCTTGATTGTTTCTCGCACAAAATCAAACTCAATTCCTCACGATGTGCTCGCTAAGTACGCTTCTTCAACCATTGAGATCATTCCTTCAAAAGGGCGCGGTCTGGTGGCTGGCTCCTCCGTGCGTACCGTGCTTGAGCTCGCCGGCGTGACTGACGTGGTGACAAAGATCCACTCGCGCACAAAGAACAAGCTCACCATCGCCCGAGCAACGGTAGAGGCGCTCAAGCAGCTTCGCTCTCCGCGGCGCGCTGCAGTTGCAGCTGAAAGCGTACCAGCGTAACGTACTACACTATGCAACTTCACTCTCTTGTCCCTCGCACAAAGAACCGCAAGCCGGCACCGGTTGGCCGTGGCGGTACGCGTGGAAAGACGAGCGGCCGTGGCGGGAAGGGTCAGACGGCTCGCGCAGGACACAAAATCCGCCCGGAAGTTCGTGACCTCATCAAGAAAATCCCTAAGCGTCGCGGCTACGGCAAAAACCGCTCACGCACGATTCGCACCAACCGCACGAGAGTAGCGGGCGTAAATCTTTCTGCACTCGAAGCACTCTTTGCTGCAGGGCAAGTGATTTCTCCCGCAACGCTTGTTGCCAAAGGACTGGTACGTCGTACGGGCGGTCGACCACCGGAGGTAAAAATTCTCGGCGTGGGCACTCTCAGCAAGGCGCTGGTTATTCGTGGGTGTACGCTCTCTGTAGTCGCCCAAAAGGCAATTGTGGCAGCCGGCGGCAGAATCAATGATTAACACTTTCACCAGGAAAATAGCACTCGCCTTTAGCGATACAAGCATTCGTAATCGCATTCTGTTTTTGGCGGGGGCGCTCGTACTATTTCGCTTTTTGGCGTCAGTGCCAATTCCAGGAGTCGACAAGAGCGCACTCGCGGCTTTTTTTGCGAACAATCAGTTTTTTGGTCTGCTAAACATTTTCTCTGGGGGTGGCCTCTCGCAGCTCTCTTTGATGATGCTTGGTGTGGGGCCCTACATTACGGCGTCCATCATCATGCAGCTTGGCACCATCGTGTTCCCGCAAGTGAAGCAGGCGTACTTTGAAGAAGGTGAAGCGGGTCGCGCAAAGTTTACACAGTGGAGCCGTTTGCTCACGCTCCCTATTGCCGTCATGCAATCGATCGGGTTCCTGCTGCTTCTTGAAAGCCAAGGCGTTATTGCACATCTCAGTACCGTCGGACTTCTTGCAAACGTTATGCTAGTTACAGCGGGCTCGGTGTTGCTCATGTGGATTGGTGAGCTCGTGACGGAGTTCGGCATCGGCAACGGCGTCTCGCTCATCATCTTGGCGGGCATCTTGGCCAGTGTGCCAAAGAGCATTTCCCAGGCCATCTTTGCGGCTACGGCGGCAAATATTCCCGCTTACCTAGCATTTTTCGTTCTTGCAGCAGCGCTTGTCTACGCCGTGGTGGTGGTCTCAGACGCAGAGCGCTCGATCCCTATTGCCTATGCGCGCGCTGCCCGCGGCGCGGCCATACAGCAGGGCGCAGCGTCCTACCTACCAATTCGTCTTCTCCAGGCTGGCGTGATTCCAATTATTTTTGCGCTCTCGCTACTCTTGCTTCCGCAAATGGCGCTTTCCATGCTCACCGCTACGCACTGGGCGTTCGCGGCCTCTGCGGCCACTTGGTACACAGGCTTTTTAGCTAACCCGTGGAATTATGGAGCGGTGTACTTTGGCCTCGTTGTAGTCTTTACGTACTTCTATACGGCCGTTACGTTTGAACCGCATCGCGTGGCAGAGAACCTGCAAAAGTCAGGTGCCTTTGTGCCGGGAGTTCGTCCCGGCCGAGAAACTGAGTCCTACATAGGCGCTGTAGTGAACCGCATTACGCTTCCCGGAGCTGTCTTCCTC
>CAYQCB010000020.1:8340-16390 GCA_964415875.1 uncultured Candidatus Saccharibacteria bacterium | reverse complement strand
AGCGCGCGAGCGCCTTTTGGCCTTTTTCTTTGAATGCGAGCGCCGCTACGAATGCGGCCGTGCCAAACGCCAATACACCAGCACTCTCTGCGCCACGCAACAGCAACCCTAACGTCGGATCGCCGCTTGCACTCGACACTTCAGGCGGTGTAGCTCTCGTGGCACACACCGGTCCCTCAGGCTCACTGCCCAACGTGGCAGCAGTAAGCGGGCCGGACCGTATTTCTGTCTATGTGGTGCGTCCAGGAGACTCTCTTTCTGAGATTGCTGATATGTTCGGCGTCTCTGTGAACACCATCATTTGGGCCAACAACCTCTCCGGCCCCACGGATGTGCACCCTGGCGACACGCTCGTCATCCTGCCGGTGTCGGGCACGGAGCACAAGGTCAAAGCTGGCGACACGCTCAAATCCCTCGCGGCGCTCTACAGCGCAGACGCAGGAGAAATCGCCCAGTACAACGGCCTCGACGTCACTGCGCCGCTTGCTGTTGGCACCACGGTTATCGTTCCAGGCGGAGAAATCGCAACACCCAAGCCAGTTGCAACAAAATCAGTAACCAAAACCTCCACTCCACAAGTCTCCGGCAAAGGCATTTCCGAACCGTATCTTGGCGGAAGCGGCCCCGCAGCTCCCGGTTATTACGACAACCCTCTGCCAGGCGGCGTCATCACTCAATCTATTCACGGGTGGAACGCGGTAGACATTGGTTCACACACTGGCACACCGATCCTTGCAGCTGCTGCAGGAACAGTGATTATCGCCCGCAGTAACGGCGCCTGGAACGGCGGGTATGGCAACTACGTCGTCATCACGCACGGCAACGGATCTCAGACACTGTATGGCCACATGAGCCAAGTCTCCGTACACGCAGGCGAAGCGGTTTCCGCCGGCGAAACTATTGGTGCTGTGGGACTCACCGGCCTCACTACCGGCGCGCACCTCCACTTTGAAGTGCGTGGTGCCAAAAACCCGTTTGCAACCTGCCCTGTCGGAAACAGCTGCTCACCCAAATAAAAAACGCCCACGGGAGTCGCCAGACGGACCCCCGTGACGAAATGGACACCAAAAACTCCGGACAATTGTCCGGAGTTTTTTGATACTCATTACCCGATCGACAGAAACTAGAAACACGTGGTTCGATTGCCGTTTAGCGAGAGTGGGAATTTAACGCCCGACCATCCGACACGCTTCGTGTCCGCAGGGCAGAAGGTGTTCGGACTTGTCTTGTACTCAGCATTGAAGACTGGTTTCTTCCCCGTATACGCGTCGAGATATGTGCAAGTGTTGTACTGATTACATGATTCAGTGAGAATGGCGTCGAAAACATTCACCATGTCTGCGGCGTAACTGTCCTCCGTGTCATCTGGATTCTTTCCCCACATAGCCACGCCGAGGCTGTGCGCGTAATTAGTGAGCGTTGTCATGTAGGCCTCCTCAATTGCTTTGGTGAGCGGAAATCCTGTGTTGGACATGTAGCTTTCGTCAATGTCTGGTTCTATGGCGTCAAACCCTTTGTCAGCACACATCTTGATGCGTGCTTTTATGATCGAAACTACCTGCGGGCTGCGGATGTCGATATACCGTTCGGCAGCGTATCCAGACATGGTCTTGCCGAGTACAGCTGCCGGGAACGTGCTGTAGTCAGGACGATAATTTTCGGCAGAGCCAACTTCGATGTAGCAGACAACTTTCTTCCCCGCAGCATGCAACGCAGCAACGGTAGATGCGGGATTGTCAAATCCATCTATGTCATACACCTCTGGTGCTGCTGCTACGGCACCCGAATACGTGGACTGTCCTGTGCCCATGTCGGTGGGAGAGTTTAGATTGAGCGGGTGACTAATCTCCCACTGCCACGCAAGGGCGGTTGGGCCTGGCGCCCACCAACTACTCACCGCCCCTGTAAGCGTGGTAGCGTTTACCGTTGCACTTTTCCCGCTCATGTTGCCCTTGGCATCTTGCGCCGTTACGGCATACTCATAGGTAGTATTTGGAGAGAGTCCCGAATTTTGATACGACGTTCCCGTTACGGTCGCGAGCAAAACCCCACTTCGGTACACACGGTACGCAGTAACACCCACAGTATCGGTGGATGCGTTCCACGCAAGGTTAATTTGTGTACTCGAAACCGGGGTTGCCGTCAAACCGAGCGGGACTGACGGCGGACTAGTATCCACGGCACTGCTTACTGACACCGTCGCTGACTTGCTCACGGAACCACCTGCGCCGGTGCAAGTAACTGCGTACGTGGTGGTAAGACTTGGAGTAACGGTCACCGAACCATTAGTTTGGTTAGCCGCAAAGCCAGAACCTGTGCAACTTGTTGCATTGGTCGACGACCAAGACAGTGTAGTGGTGTTCCCCGTTGCAATTGCGGCTGGGCTTGCGGAGAGTGTTACGGTCGGAGCGGTAATGGTACTCACCAATACCGTCACGGAGTCATGTGCGCTTCCACCGGCCCCGGTACATGTCACCGAGTAGGAAGTCGAGGTGGTTGGTGTCACGGTTACTGAACCGTTGGTGCCGCTTGTCGTAAATCCGGAGCCAGAACAGCTCGTGGCATTAGTTGACGACCAGGACAACGTTGCCGACTGGCCGGACGACACTGAAGCCGAGTTAGCTGAGAGGGTGACTGTTGGCGTTGGGGCGGGAGTGCTGCTCACCGTTTTCTCTAGCCAATTTTCTGCACTCCAACCAGTGACTCCGTTATCATACTGGATCTGCCACCAGGTATACCGACTATCTGCCTGCGGACCGTCGACAACCGTACCGAACGCTCCGTCAGCCTGAACGCCGAGTCGATTTGAGCCAGCTCTCGGTGTAGAGCGTACGGCCAACCGACTGGTCGTTTGAACACGATCTCCGTTAGCAAACGCATATACCGGTGGTGCCGACACGCCTCCAAGTGCAGTAAGCTCAGCAGACCAGTACGTTGGCACTGTGTCCCAAGGATTTGCGCCCCTGTCGTCCGTAACGTAGACGAAACCTGCATTATGCGCTTTTGAAGCGCTCAGCACCTCTGACATGCTCGCTGCGTCCGGCGCCGCGTACACAAGCTCTGAAATTTTTGACGATGGGTACGCAGAGATCCAGCTTGGGGGTTGCCACGAAAGGTAATGATTGTAAGTATCTTCGAAGATGTTCACGGTGTCCCCCACACTCAAGTAGCCCTGGTCGGGAACAGCTCCAGGATTTAAGACCACGTATGACCCGCTCGAGGCACGAATGTAGTCAGCGAGACCTTGATAGAACGGAATGTGCGCAGCGCTAGTAGAAACCTGATCAAGGAATATGCCATCGACGTGATACCACGCCTTGTAGTGATCAATATCGTTTTCGATAGCATCTTTTGATCGTGACCCATACGCAGTGGCCACATACCCGACCACCTTCACTCCTGCACTGCGCGCTTTTGCGACCGCAGCAGCATACCCAGTATCGATTGCGTTCCCTGCACCGGTCCCCGTGATGTCAAGTACGACATATCCTCCGACACCGGGAAGTGTCGCTGCAACTTTGTCCCAGAGCGGACCTGGGTTGAAATAAGCTGGAAGAAGCACATGCTGCACGGCCGGCACTGCCACCGAACCGGTCGCCGCACGTACTGCAGCAGAAACAGAAGCGGTGAGCGCCGATTGGTTTCGCGATGACGTTTGCGTTCGCGTATCGGCAGCTGCACCATTTGTCGTTCCCTGTATAGAGATCGAACTGGAATCAGCACATACCTTGGCGTTGAGTGCAGCGTGCGTAAGCGGTCCGACTTCACCTATTGCATCAAGATTTGAGTCTTTTTGGAATTGCACGACTGCCGCGGCGGTTACGCTGCCAAAATAACCAGTGCTGTCACCCTGGAAATACCCGAGCGTTCCCAGGGCCTGCTGCAGCGCGGTGACGTTTGCGCCATGATCACCCCGTTGCAGGCGAACCTGCACCTGACACACGGCACTCGAAGCGTTATCGAGCGCAAGGGTCAAGGATGGCATGGCAAGCAGCGCAAGAACAGGAACACCAACGCGGATTGCTTTAATGAAATAATGCATACAATTAAGAATAGGGGGGGGCTTTTTTAATAAGGTGATACTTGCGGTGAAGTATAGAGTCGGTTTCACCACAAAGATGCGTTATCCACACCGAAGTCAGTGTGTGCGAAAACCACGTTTTATTCTTTTGCAAGTAAAAATCCTGAATACGGGGCCCCTGTAGACACTATTCAAACCCAAATAATCCTCGAGGACGGTACTGCAGCGCCTCGTGAATGTGTGAGGCGCCCACTGACTCACTGTCCGCAAGGTCGGCAATGGTGCGGGCGACGCGCAGTGTACGGTGGTAGGCGCGGGGAGAAAGAGAGAGGCGTTGCGCGGCAGCGAGTAACGTAGCGGTCGCTTCTGGAAGAAAAGCACCACGCTCTTCTAGTTCACGCGGAGAAAGGCTGGCATTGGTGGCGCCTGCGCGCTCAAGACGCTTTGCGGCAAGAGCGCGCGCACCAACCACACGCTCTCGCACCACTTCAGAGGATTCTCCCGTGCCCAGTTTTGAAAGCGTTTCGTGAGGTACGAGTGGCACCTCCACCCACAAGTCGAGGCGGTCCACAATTGGCCGAGAAATCTTGCGTGCCTGCCGAGCCTGAGCACGCAGTGTCGAAAGCGCGTCTCCCGAAAGAGTATCTGCCGGGTTCATTGCTGCTACGATCATACAATCTGCTGGAAACGTAATGGTCGCTCGAGCACGCGACACGGTAACAACACGGTCCTCGAGCGGCTGCCGCAGCGCCTCCAGTGCGCGCGCATCAAATTCTGGAAACTCATCGAGAAACAGCACACCGCGGTGTGCAAGCGTCACTTCGCCAGCGCGAGGAAAGGCGCCGCCTCCCACGATGGCGACGTGCGAGACCGAGTGGTGTGGTGCGCGAAACGGCGGCCAATGCACTGCCTCGCCGTCTGAAAGCAAACCTGCGGTAGAGTGAATAGCAGTAACTTCAAGTACTTCCTCAGACGTAAGCGGCGGCAGAATGCCGGAGAGCGCGCGAGCGAGCATGGTCTTGCCGGTGCCCGGTGGGCCATAGAGTACGATATTGTGTCTACCGGCAGCAGCTATTTCAATGGCACGACGCGCCGATTCCTGACCTTTCACTTCTGAAAGATCAGTGGCAGGAGCTCTTGGCACCACTGCCAGTGAGCGCTTTTGCGCGGGAAGCGTAACCACGCCCTGCACGTGGGAGAGCAATTCGCGAAGCGACTCCGGGGCGTACACGGTGAGACCGTCCGCAAGCAGCGCCTCGCGCACATTTCCGGGCGGCACAAAAACCGTTTTGACACCGCCCTTCGCAGCGGCGAGCACTTGCGGCAAGACGCCGCGCACGCGTCGCAAAGCGCCATCAAGACCGAGCTCCCCCACAAAAAGCGTATGCTCAGGCAATTCTTTCACTGCACCAATAGCCGCTAGGTACGCCACAGCGAGCGCAAGATCGTAGTGCGATCCCTCTTTTTTTAAATCGGCTGGAGAGAGCGAGAGCACAATGCGTTTATTCTCCTGTTTGGGAGACTTTAGTCCGCTGTGGCGCACCGCAGCACTCACGCGGTCACGTGCCTCTTCGACAGCCTTGTCCGCAAGACCTACCACTGAAAAAGAATGCAGCCCTCGAGTGAGGTCTGCTTCCACTCGCACCAATTCCGCACCTGCTCCCACAGGCTGTGCCGCAAGCGTGTGCGCGTAGCCCTGCGAAGCTTCCTCCTTCTTAGCAGGGACTTTAGTGATTAG
This sequence comes from uncultured Candidatus Saccharibacteria bacterium, assembly GCA_964415875.1. Lineage (GTDB taxonomy): Bacteria > Patescibacteriota > Minisyncoccia > Phycocordibacterales > Phycocordibacteraceae > C7867-001. Next base: position 10,631 of record CAYQCB010000020.1, on the reverse strand, counting down.
GGCGCGCTCCGCGGACTCTCCCACAAGCGACTATGTTTGATGAGTAATGCACATGACAGCTGCAGGGTTTGCCTTGAGACGCTCCACTGCTATCTGCTCCCCGCACAGGGCGCACACGCCATACGTTCCTTCCTTGATACGCTCAAGCGCGCCCAAGACTTCATCGTACCGTTCTTCAATATTTGTAAAAATATTCTGATCTTCTTCCTGCGTGCTTGCCTGCTGCGCCTCATCAAGAGGATCGGCCTCTGACTCTTCTTCCCGTGCTACAAACTCGTAGTCATGCGGTACACCCGCTTTTTTTCTTCCCAGAGCAGATAATTCTTTTTCTAAAGCGATTTTTTCTTTTTCTAAAAGTTGCGCGAAGGGTGTCGTGTCCATAGAAACAGCATAGCAGGTTATTACTGCGTGGATTTTGAAGTACCCAATCGGTTCAAAATTTCAGAAAATGCATACTGATCCCTTGCAATCACTAGCGTAGACTGGTTCCAGTACCCATACACGAGCACTGTGCCGCCTGCGTCCCGATACACGCGAGCATCATGATTTGCAATCACCTCATCTTCAAATATTGGCGCGGTTTTGAGTGCGAGTGTCGTCGTTGCAACCGTGGAAGATGCCACGTCTATGGAATCGTTTCGAGGAAAGAGTGCGGAGAGGTCGCGCGGCATCGTTTTTTCCCACGAAAGCATGCCGGCAAAGGTGTCACTGTAAGAAGAGACGGCGAGTATGAAAAAAGGTGTTGCATTTCCGCCGACGTTGACGATACCGGTCATACTCCCCTGTGCAAGCACGTTGCGTAGGAGAATATCCGGCGCTGGAAGCATGAGCGCATTAAACACGCTCATATCGGCTGTCGTCGTTGCCGTCTCATACAAAAGACGGACGGTGCTTACGGGAAGAGGTTTCTGTAGCGACGCGATAACCTCAGAGAGCAGCGGCGTGCTCGTACCCACCACCACCTCACGCTCGTCTACAAAAATCGGCGCTGATACAGTTGGGGCGACCGCTACGGGTAAAATTTTTGTCTGGTATTGCGTGTAGGCGAAGTAGGATCCTGCCCCGCCAAGCGCAAACAACACGACGCCAAGCGTCACGTAGACCCACGTGCGATGGTGCTGCACTACCGGTGGACGTTGTCCTGGCACTGGGCCTGCGTCTTGCTCGGCCGCAAGTATCGTTGCAGGAGAGGCCTGCTCACTCGTCACATGGTCAACAAAATCTCCTGCATAGGTCTTAAGTGTGTCAGAAGACACGGTCACGACAGGAGCCACCGGAGGTGCTGGTGGTGGCGGCGGAGGCACTTCAACAGTGGGTGGCGCGTGCACCGTCTCAACTACAGGTGGTTCTGGTTCATGGACCGGTTCTGGCACTGGCTCCGGAAGCGGTGGCGGAGGAACAATCGGCTGCGGCACAGGAACCGGGATTTGTATTGCCGGTTCGTAAGACGCTGCCGGGATGCTGCTAAGATCAACCTCACTCGCTGCCCCCGCCTCTGCGTCTGCCTTAAGCTCTGTTGCAAAAGGAACAAGGTCGGGAACGCCGCCCTTTTGCAGCACGGCTGCGTCGCCCTCGAAAGTGCGTATAAACTTTTTTGGTTCTTCAGTAGAAGCAGGCGTGCTGGTTTTTTTTGACTGCGCGTCCATAACTCCCCCTAGTGTAACGCACCCGGCCTCACTTACGGACTAGGCGCGCGACGTGATGGTGAATTTGTGTGGATCGTCGCACATGTCTGTAAAGGCATGCGCTGCTTCTTTTAGTTTCGCAGACGATGATTTTCCAAACGATATAACTTCCACCTGGCACCCTTCATGCATATCGAGATATTGAATAAGCGGCACAAAATCGCCGTCTCCCGTCACGAGTACAACCGTGTCGAGCTTTGGTGCGAGTTTCACAGCATCGATTGCCAGTCCCACGTCCCAGTCCGCCTTCTTTGCGCCATCGGCGAAGATCTGGAGGTCTTTCACTTTCGTTTCGATGCCCATTTTTGTAAGTGCACCAAAAAAAGCCGTCTCTTCCCCGCTGTCAGTCTTGATAACGTAGGCAATGGCGCGCACAAGAATGCGGCCACCAACTGCTTCTTCGAGAATTTTCCCAAAGTTTACGCGAGCCTTGTAGAGATGTTTCGCACTATGATACAGATTTTGCGTATCGATAAATACTCCCACACGCTGGGCCGGATGTTTGATTACTGCCATAAAAAATTGGAGAGAACCTATTAAATGAAGCGGCTCGAGGCCACTTCAGTACCATTCTACCACTGCATCACCTGTTAAATCCTAGGCCAG
>CAYQCB010000020.1:0-8240 GCA_964415875.1 uncultured Candidatus Saccharibacteria bacterium | reverse complement strand
GAACGTACCGAGCCATAGTAGAGCACTATGGTGAGGGCGCACCGGAGCTTGCAACAAAGCAGCTCGCACGTCTGGACGGATTACTTCTTCAAACCGAGCTTCTTGATAAGGGCGTTGTAGCGGCGCTTATCATTGGTCTCAAGATACCGGAGGTGTGTACGGCGGTCTGCAACCATTTGGAGCAGTCCACGGCGTGAATGAAAATCCTTAGGATTCTTCTTCAGGTGCTTCGCGAGCTCATCGATTTGTTTCGACAAAAGCGCCACCTGCACGTCCGGACTTCCTGTGTCCGTCTCGTGCCGCGCGACGCCCTTCATGATGTGCGCCTTCTTCGTAGTAGTAAGCATGGATAGCTGCACCTTACCACGCCTTGTCATTTTATGCAAGTATTATGAAATTAAGGATACGGCACGCCCTCGTGGGCTGCCCACGCTATACTTTGCCTACCATGCAAGCTGAAGCCGCCAAAAGACAGTTCCTGGAGCACCTCGAGATAGAGCGCGGACGCTCTATCAAGACCATTGAGAATTACGACCGGTACCTGTCCCGCTATTTTGCTCAGATGGCCATTACAACCGTTGCAGATATTAGCGAGCAAAACATTCGCGATTTTAGACTTTGGCTCAACCGGCAAAGCGGTGTTTCTGGGACCATGAAACGCCGCACACAAAACTACTACATGATTGCACTTCGTGCCTTCCTTAAGTTCCTGCGCAAGCGTGACATTCCCTCCATTTCCCCCGAGCGCATCGAACTCGCAAAATTACCGGAGCGTGAGCTTGACCTCATCACGCCGGCAGAGCTTGACCGCCTACTCAGCGCAGCGCGCGGGAGCGACCTAGCACAGTTACGTGATACTGCCCTACTTGAACTACTTTTCTCCACTGGATTGCGTGTATCAGAGCTTTGCGCACTCAACAACGACCTCGATCTCTCACAGGATTCCTTCTCCGTACGCGGCAAAGGAGACAAAGTGCGCGTTGTCTTCCTCTCTGAAACAGCGAAAAAGTCAGTAAGTACCTACTTAAAAGCTCGAAAAGACATGGAAGAGGCGCTTTTTGTAAACCAGCCCGTTGGAAAACGCGCACCCAGCCGCCTCACGCCGCGCTCCATTGAGCGCATCATGAAAACGTATGCGGCCAAAGCAGGTATCACGAAGAAGCTCACGCCTCACGTCCTGCGACATGTCTTCGCTACCGACCTCCTCAATAACGGCGCTGACATTCGCTCCGTCCAGCAAATGTTGGGTCACGCAAGCATCAACACCACACAAATTTATACGCACATTACCGACTCACACTTACGCGACGTACATAAGAAGTTCCACGCGAAACGCCGCTAAACGCAGAGCGGTGCGGTACAATGCTTTCACATGAAACTGGTTTCCTGGAACGTAAACGGTTTGCGCTCCCTCGAGAAGGATACGTATTGGGAGACCTTCCTACGTACCGCAAAACCCGATATTTTTGGATTACAGGAAACAAAGGCAAGCCCCGAACAGCTCTCTGAACTGTTCCTCTCTCCCCCTGGTTATAGCGCCTTCTTCTCTTCTTCAGTCGTTAAAAAAGGCTACAGCGGAGTGGCGCTGTATTCAAAAGTTGAACCGCTTAGTCTGCACTACGGCATGGGTATTCCCGAATTTGACCAGGAAGGACGCCTCATAGCAGGAGAATTTGAGGACTTTTGGTTCGTAAACGCGTACTTCCCCAATGGAGGCCAAGGACCGGCCCGCCTCGATTACAAAATGCGATTTTATGACGCCTTTTTATTGTTTGTGGAGAAACTCAGAGAGCAAAAGCCAGTCATCTTCTGTGGGGACGTAAACACCGCACACGAAGAGATCGACCTTGCGCGTCCCAAGGAAAACCAGAAAACTACAGGCTTTTTGCCAGAAGAACGTGCCTGGATCGACGAAGTGGTAGACGCCGGATACATTGACTCCTTCCGTCGCAAGCACCCTAACCAAAAAGATGCGTATTCGTATTGGGACCTCTTCACCCGCGCTCGAGACAGAAACGTCGGCTGGCGTATCGATTATATTTTCGTGTCCAGCGAGCTTGCCTCTCGCATTAAAAAAGCTGAGATACACAGTGATATTTTCGGGAGTGATCACTGCCCCGTCTCCATAACACTATAAAAGACAGTTATCCCCACATCTGTCCTTTACACTGTCCTTTACTGCGCTACACTGCCTTAGGAGAGAAACGGATTGTTCTTTCACAGCACATTACAGAGTTTCTGTGGCCCTGCACACACCGCGGTGATCCGCAAATTTAAACCTGCGCACGGGTTCCACGCGAAACCTATCAGAAATATCGCTAAAGACCGCCGCCCAACCTAGGCGGGAGATACCATCCATCCGCCCAAGCTCCTTACTTATCTCCCGCCACCTTAGGCGGTCTTTTTATTTACCCGGCAATTAGTTTGTTTCGCGTGTAACAAGTGTGCCTTCTAGGATACGTGATGTTTTTGCAATATTTTGGCGACTTCTCCAGCTTCTTCCTTTTCCTGGCGTGTCTTTCCAGATCTGCCAAGTTCCTGCAGTTCCTTATCTGAAAGCTTCAGTAAAACAGAAGTGCGCTCATCTAGCGCCATCTCCGTGTTTAGTTCAGGATTGTCTAGCACCTCTTCTAGGAGGGCGTGTAGCACGTTCCCTATACGGGGCCCTGGTTTCTCGTGGAACACTTCCATAAGTCGTTTGCCATCGGTTTTCAGCATGCCCACTGAGAGCGGCTCTCTGAGCGCCTGCTCCACCATAGCCTTGTACTTGCGAAAGCGAAACGGCTGCTCCTTTGGGCGCCCAGTTCCTACACGGTCACAAATGCGCAGGTTTAAAAGATCCCAAATGTTTTCCTGCCCAACATTCACAATCATGCGTCGCACGGCTGAAAGCGTTATTTGATCCGGATCAGAGAAAAACATGTGCCACCGCACCAACTTAGAAACACGTTCAATAGTTTCACGTGGAAACCTGAGGTCTTCAAGTGCCTTTTTCGTTACACGTGAACCAACAACTTCATGACCATGAAAGGTCCAATCTTGCTTCTCTTGAGACCAGCGACGGGTTTCTGGCTTGGAAACATCATGAAAGAGGGCGGCAAGACGGATATCAAAGTCCCAGTGTTTATCCGCTGCATGCTGCATACTCCTCAGCAGGTGCTCGTATACGTCAAAAGAATGGGCCTGATTCTGTCGCACACCAATACCACGCACCAAGTCTGGCGCAATTATCTTGAGCAGCCCCAGACGTTCTGTAAGCACAATGGCCTCAAGGGGTCGGTCGGAGTTCACGATGCGTGAAAATTCATCACGAATTCTTTCACGCGAAACATGGCGCAGATTCTCAGCATTGATCTTAATTGCTTCAGCTGTGTTGTTGTCAATTCCAAAGCCAAGCTCTGCGACAAGACGCACTGCGCGGAGCATCCGCAAAGAGTCCTCTTGAAACCGTTCTGGGGCGCTACCCACAGCTCTAATCATCTTGTCTTTTATGTCCTTTTCCCCTCCAAAAAGATCGATTAACTGTCCTTTAGACTCATCAAGCGCCAGCGCATTCACGGTAAAGTCTCTACGAGCCAAGTCCTCTTGCAGTGAGACACCGAATTGCACGCTGTCCGGCCGACGCATGTCTGAGTAGCCTGACTCGCGGCGGTACGGCGTTACTTCTACTATAGCTAACTGTGCGTCTTCAGAATCTGTCTTCACGCCGACAGTGCCATAGGTATTTTCATAGAACGAATCGGGGAAGAGTGCTTGGATCTGCTCCGGAGTGGCATTTGTGGTCACATCCCAATCTTTTGGTGCACGGTTTAGAAAAAGGTCACGAACGCAACCACCGACCAAATACGCCTCAAAACCGCCCGCTCGCAGCGCATCTGTCACCTTTTTTACCTCCACTGGAACACCCTTTAACATAGCGAGATACTAGCATGTCTGGTACGCTCTTTGAGTGAGCGCGCCCCGATGGTGAAATGGATATCACGCGACGCTTCGGACGTCGTATTCTAGGTTCGAGTCCTGGTCGGGGCACAGGAACGAAGTGAGTACTCGAGAGCACGCTTAGGTGTGCTCTCGAGGGAACGAGGAAACTTTGTGCGCATTTTCTGGAAGAAAATCCGCAACGTGTCACCTTTTTTATAAAAAACCTTCTCCATATAAAATAAAAAGTAATGGGGAAGCAGCGCAATGCGCCGCTTCCCCTTTTGTTACACCCGTTCGACTACTACCGAGCACACGTCCGCTCGACGAAAGTGCGGCGGCCTGCTTCTGCAACTGAGAGCGACAAGCTCTGCAGCCCTCCAGAGCAATTTCTCCTTCAGCACCGTCTGGCCGCTCTGCCTTGCAAAATCGGCCATTGACTCAGCAAGCTGCACCAGCTCGCCATAGTCATCAGTAACACTCATGATCTCACGATAGGCGAGGCGTGTGTTGTCACTGCGCTGTGCATCGACGAGACCACGCAGCTTGCCTCCCATGTAAGGCTCAATCCCCATAAAAGCAAAGAACTCAAGCGCAGTGCCCTTAAAGTCCTCCACGACAGAAGGTCCGCCCATATGCATCCAGTCGTATTCGATGAAAATGGCTGATGACCCAGAGACACGCAAGACTTCTCGTACTGCGCGCAGGCGGTCGCTCTCAGAGAGGTGCATGAGGACGAAACGCACGTGCCCAATGTCCACGGCCCGAGCAGCAAGCGGAAGCTGCGTTACTGAGGCGACGAGAGTCTCAAAGCCAAGCTCTTTGTGCTTCTCAAGCCACAAGGGATTGACGTCAACTGCCGTATAGAGGCCGTTTCGCCGACTGATGTAGTGGCCAAACAGGGTATTGGGGCCCGCACCCACGTCGAGAACCGTACGCCACGCAATTTCGTGAGGCAAAAGGCTCTTCGACACGGAAAGAGGGTATTCAAGGACTTGTAGGCGCCTCAACTCCGCACTCGGAACCTCGGCCTCGTATATGTTACTTGTCACGCACGCACTCCTTTACGTTACACGCCAGTTTGTATTATACAATGAAGTCGTGACTATTACAAGATTCTTTTTGGGAGCCCTTGGCTTGAGCACTGGAAAGGAGCGCTCATCATGCTACAATCAGGGCGCAGCGGATATAGTTTAGTGGTAGAACACGTCCTTGCCAAGGACGAGATGGGAGTCCGATTCTCCCTATCCGCACTGAAATTCAGAAAATTGCACCTGTTGGGGAAAATGCGATAAAACGGCCTATCTGGGCCGTTTTATCGTTAAAAGACGTCTTTTTGACCTGTGGATAAAACTGTGTATGTGTGGATAACAGACAGCATTGTCTTTGTTTTTTCATACAGTAGTCTTACAAAAAGCGTTATGGTTACTGCACTTTTTAAAAGGTCGTGAATATAACAGCACTCACTCGCAAGGAAGTGGGGGCGCTCGGTGAGCGCGTCGCGACGCTCTACCTGCTTCGCAAAGGGCACGTTCTCATGGACACGAACGTCTCTCGCAAGACAGGAGAGATAGACGTGATTACAAGGCACACAGACACCCTCCACTTTGTAGAGGTAAAGACGTATGCCGTTGAGGCATTTGTGGTTGGAGCCAGTGAATCAGACGTATACGACCCGTCGATGAACATCCACGAGTCAAAAATACGCAAAATTGCCAGGACGGCGCAGTGGTACTGCGCCGAACACGAGTGGGAAGGGGAGTGGCAAATCGACGCCTGCCTCGTTTGGTTACGGAAGACGGACGGAACGGCGCGGGTGCGCTATTTACCCCAAATTCTATAAATCTGGTAGGATGCACAAGTGCGGGGCGTTGTGTAATGGTAGCACGCGACCTTTGGGAGGTTGTAGTCCGAGTTCGAGTCTCGGCGCCCCGATGATTGGTTTAACAAATGGTGTTAGTTTTTTGGGGAAGAGATCAGCGCTTCAAGCGACGGAATGTTTGGTGCAAAAGCAGCAGCCGCTTCAGCAGGGGAGCGCGCGAGCAGGAAATCAAGCGGTTCACCTACAGTGGAAGCATAGTCGGCTCTGATATAGGCGGAGCTTATCGCATTGAGCTCTCTCGTGGCTGTGCTGCCAGTCACTGTGCTTGTGGTGATAGTGCCGACTAGCTCTCCTGACGCGATTGCTACACCCCCTCCTGAAGAGCCTTCCTGGGCCGCTGCAGTGCCTCCGAGCGCCAATACGTCGATACTGTGCGCCACAAAGGTGTAGACGGCCTTTACAGAGCCGTAGACGACGGTTGGAAACAGGTTTTGCTGCACTTGTGCTGTAGTGAGAAACTGAGCTCCATACGTAGCAATAACGATTGGCGTCCCTGCTACTTCAGCTGTAGTGCTAAGAGAAATATGGGGAAACGACGTTGGCAGGGGATTGCTAGAGGCGCTTGCGGTGATAGCAAGGAGCGCATAGTCATATTCGCCAGTGCCACTAGGCTCTGCTTCAAAAAGCACGCCACCATTGGCTTGCAGCCAATTTCTAGGAATGTACTCGAGCTCCGCCACATACGCGTCTGCAGCCGGGCTCCCTGTGCGGACGGTACAAACGACTCCTTTATTTTTCAATAGGAAATATTGTGCGACATGGGCGTTTGTAAGAATAACTCCCGAAGACGTAATTATGACACCGCTTGCTGATATTGAATGGAAAGGTGAACCAGGCTTTGCATAACAAATAATGTTCACTAAAGCCCCTCTGAGGATGGCCGCTGCCGAAGCGAGTTCGGCAGGACTCGCCATTGTCACGGAGAGAGCGGTTACTGCCGTAGAAGTCTGCTCTCGAGTGACTGGCGGTGCTGCAGGCGCCGATTCCGGAGTCACGGCAGGCCCCTGAGCGACTGCAATTGAGGTTGTTGCTCTCGACTTTTCAGGAACCAGTGAGGCAATTGCCGCTGTATTTGAGTGTGCGGAAGGGGAGACGACTGCAATAGTCGTCGTAGCCACTGGAGAAACAGTGGCATCCTTTGGTGAGAAGCTCGGCTTTACGATGATAAAAAACAAAAGACCTACCGCAAGTGCGGCTGCGGCCCCCGCATAGGGAACGTATCGATTCATGCACTAACGCTACCGCACAACGGCAAAGAAAGACAGAACACCCGGGAGCGCTTCGCGCTCCCGGGTGTTTTTTGGTATGCTCTCCTGTACTGCGGGATTAGTTTAATGGTAGAACGAGAGTTTTCCAAACTCTAAGCAGGAGTTCGATTCTCCTATCCCGCACAAATCGACTTTGTTATAACGACACAATACCTCCGTCGGCTGCGTTTTTTTTAAGTGCTTTGCGGTATCGACGACTTGACAAATAGTTTTTGTCGTGTATTGTACATAAAGCCTTCACCAGCACCTCCAAGGAGATTCCAGATGCTGAGCACCGTCCTTTTCATCCTGTGCCTCGTCGCCGTCGTCGGCGGCGTCGCGATGAATCACTTCGCCGTGCGGTACGCCGTCTACGTCCCTACCGCGTACAAAATTGCGCAGCATAATTCGAGGGCCCTGCCTGCCCTTGCGACGATTTTCATCGCGCTATGGGTCGTCGGATCCCTCGACCATTCAGTCCCGCCGGCTTTCACCCCGTTCGTGATGATCTCGTTCATTGGAACGACGATCATCCTCGGCTGGGAGAACCTGCAGTATGCGCGCGGACACCTGCCCGCCACCCGCTGAGCAGCCCCGCGCAAGCCACACGACCCCCCGGAACTTCGGTTTCGGGGGGGTTTTCCACTATCCACGCACCGTTTAATCTAGTATCTTTGCTGTAAGCGATAACCGACGGGTTGGAGTCTACGGCGACCACAGCAAATCCACTCTCGGCTAAAAATCGAGCGTCGTTCATTGCTCCAGCCCCGATGTCGAGCGCAAAGCCTGGCGTTTTAAGATAGGGAAGCGCCTCTTTGAGGAGAGGCCGTATGGACTTGTGTGCTGTTCTCTTTAAATAAAGATCCCAGGTCATGCACGAGAACACTACCACAAGCCCCAACCACCTTGAATAATGAGTGCTTAGACAAGTCTCGCAAAAAGGCCTCGCCACGCGAGCAGGCGAAGCAGGCATCGCGGAACTATTGACAATATCTATAAATAGAGGCATTGTACTGACAGATTCTGCACGCGAACATGGGGGAGGGTTTCGTGGGAGGAAAGCTGTTTCGGCTCGGTGCCTATGCTGTTCTGCTGAGCATTTTGCTCGGAACGTACCTGTTCCTGAATTCCGCAGGGGCAAGCTTGGGGGATGAGAGTATTTTCTGGACGGGACGGTCCTGCCAAGCGACATT
>CAYQCB010000019.1:13709-16567 GCA_964415875.1 uncultured Candidatus Saccharibacteria bacterium | reverse complement strand
AACCAGCACAGAAAGGCCGCGAGGCCGACGATGAAAAAGGTCGCGGCAATCTGGAAATACACTTGTGCGGGCGGCCCGCCGACCCATACAAAGAAGAGTACTAGGCTGGCGCAGCTCACCAAGCAAACGAGAAACACACGAATGAGTGATTTTTCGAGCATGTAGACTAGAACGCGCGCGGCAGGAGAGTAGTTACAGGCTCGAGCGAGGGGTCTTTTTAGAAATTCAGTAGCTCAGAAAAGGCTTTGCTATACTCGCTGTATGGAGTCATTGCCGAGCAAGGAAAGTGGGCCAGCGGTAGTGGTTGCGCTCGCCACGCCTGAGGATGCACGTGCCATAAGTGATGTTATGTATCAATCCTGGCTTGATACCTACCCAGACGAGGAAGCTGGCATTACGCGCGAGGACATAGAAGAGTTCTACAAGAACCAGTTTTCTGAAGAACGCTTGCAGAAAAATCGTGAGCGTCTTGCAAACAGGCCAGCCAATGAGTATGCACTCGTGGCAAAAGTAAACGACGCAATCGTGGGTGTCTCGAGGATTCTCAAAGAAGATGATCGAAACAAGTTGCAAACACTCTACGTGCACCCAGGGTTTCAAGGGAGAGGTATTGGTACGGCACTCTGGCATGCTGCGCAAGGTTATTTTGACGCCGCGAAGGATACCTATCTAGAAGTCGCGGACTATAACGCCCGAGCTATTAGCTTTTATGTACATTTGGGTTTTCAAGACACGGGGAAGCGTTTAACCGATGAGCGTTTTCGTATGAAAAGCGGCGCGATCATTGCGGAGATAGAAATGCGTCGTCCCGCAGACGAGCAGCGTTAAACAAGGCGCGCCACTGTTGCATTCATTCGGTCTATTTACACACTGCGGGAGACCTTGTAGGTTACTTGCGGGGATAGCTACGAAAGGGTTCTATCATGAGCGGAGTTAGGATTCGCTACACGAAAGAAATACAAGAAACGTTTGCGCTGCTGAAAAGCAGATTTGCGGAGAGCGGCTGCTTTATCTTCACGGCACGGCGTTCTGTGTACTGGCCGCGGTCAACGGTTATTGCCGTTCCGAAACTCAAGCCAACGGAATCGGTGTTGATGCGGGCTACCTCTCGGGGCGTCATCACTGTAGTGCCGCTCAGTACTTTTGGTTCTGTCGAACGCGTGCGGGCGTGGAGCCGCAACACACAAACTCCTTGCGCCGTCTGCTGGATTGAGAGATCTCTTGTTCGTCTCTCAAAATTTTCAGCATGGCATGATTTTATGGCTGAATCGGATTTCGAAGTGTGGGCACAGTTGACGCAGGGGTTTAGTATTGCGTCCTGATGTCTGTGCACGAGCCGTCGCCGCGCAGGCGACGGCTCGTTTTCTTTGGTAGTGTGCGTTAGTTGCCGGAGAAAACGGAAAGCGTAACGTCACACGGGCATGTTGACGGCGCGTCTGCTGGGGCTGTTTTGTAATCAATGCGGTAACGCGTGAGAAGGATCGCACCCCCTTTGTAATAGCCCGTTTGGCCGCCTGTGTGGCCGCCAGCGGCGAGGTCGTTTGACACACTCCAGCCGAGCGCAGCTAGCTTTTGCGCGTAGTAGTCCTCGAAAGGGGTGAATGCAGCACCTGGATTCATGGTGTCCGCGGCTGCCGCGGCTTCAGCGCTAGCGCCCGCATAGGTGGTCGTGCCAATTTGAAATTGCTCCACTTTTGGTGCCTCCCAACCGACCTTGCTGTAAAGAGGGTATAGGTCTGCCGCAAGGGTGGGGTGAGTGATGGTAAACGGAGCGCTTTCAGCGCTAACGGTGTCAGTAATCAGTGTCGACGTATACGCGTTCACGGAAATGGCGTAGGTGCCGTCTGGGTACATGGGGCTAATGGTCCACGTAGTGCTGCCCACGTTTGGTAAGTCAGTGAAAACAATCGGATCAAATTCTTGACCCTCTTCCTGAAGTGGTGGCGGAGGAATGCGTCGGATCGTCACCGAGATTTTGTCGGAAGACGGGACGCCGACGGCGCCCCACGCTAGTGTGTGTGTCTCGCCCGGGCGCCACACTTCACCGCCTCTCGGGCTCGTGATGGTGAGTGTCGGAGTCGCAGTCATTGGCCGTACATAGGAGCGATACCAAATACCGCCACCCACAAGGAGGAGAATCGCGAGCACCGCAATAAAGCGATTCATATGCTGGAAGTATACTCCTTGTCGGCGTCCAAAAAGAAAAGCCCTGCAAGGAAGGCTTCGCTTTCCTTGCAGGGCTCGAACTACCGCAGCTATTTCCTGAATGGCCCTTTAATTTCCTCGGATTCAGGGTAGACGCGATACACATAGCCATCTCTGTGTGGATCACAGCAGATGAAAAAGGCTGGCCCATAACGAAGAAAGTCACGATGACAAAATGTGTTCCACCACTGCGCCGTGCCGGTCAGGTCGGTATGTACGCCAGGTTTAAGCAAACCGTTGGCACGTATAAGCAGTTCGCACGAGAAAATGGTGCGCGCGCCCTGGCCAGCTTTGGCAATGATCCACTCGCCCTCAACCCTTTCGGGGCGATCCCGTCTGACGTACATGCGTTGAGTAACGAAACACTTCGCAAGCAGTTTTTGTGCCGTTGCGGTGCTCGTATAGAAGTAATGGAGGCCCTCTTGGTCACCGCCGCTGTCGCCAGACGTAAACCACGGCACCACAATTTCCCAAATCTCCGGTTCGCTGTTCAACAGGTGCAAACGAACAGGTTCTTGGACAGTCGACCTGCTCTCGTCAGCGAGGAGGTCGAGCGCCTCGTGCAAATCAGCGATGGCTCCGTGGTCAGCATTCATCCAATTCTGGCCATCAGCGCGTACCGGCATTTCTGTGTCGCCCATCTACCTTCCCCT
>CAYQCB010000019.1:0-13609 GCA_964415875.1 uncultured Candidatus Saccharibacteria bacterium | reverse complement strand
TTTTACCACTCGAGCTGCGAGGTACCGGGAGTGTATGGCCTCGCGAAAGTCTCACACGTGGCCGAGCCGGATGCGGCGCAGTTTGACAAAAAGAGCGAGTACTTCGACCCGAAAGCAAAGAAAGAAAAGCCGATATGGTACGCAGTGCGAGTGAAATATGTAAAGATGTTCAAAAACCCGGTGACGCTTGCTGGCATACGCGCGGACGCGGCACTTGCGGACATGTTCCTCTTTACAAACAACCGACTTTCGGTGGGACCTGTTTCGCTGACTGAGTACGAGCGCATCCTCACTCTTGCTGCGTAAGACGAAACACAAGAGCGAGGGAGTAGGGACACTTGAGATCACTTAAGTCGCGCGTAGTGAAGCGGTGACTGACTGACCTGGCGAATAACGGTATTATTACCGTTATTCGCCAGGTGAAAGATAAAGTCGACTCAAGGCTCGAATCTGTACGATATACTGCACCCATGGACAATGAAAAACAGATGGGGGAGGTTATTGAACAATTGGAGCAGGTGAACGCTATGCTTGCCAAACAACTTTCTTTAAAACGGATGTTTGTGACGGGGGTGGTGTACGGACTCGGGTTTTTCTTGGGGTCTGCCATTTTGGCCACGATTGCGCTCGGCGTTCTGGGCCCGCTCTTTGGACAAATCACTTGGGTGAAAGATTCGTATGCTGCGGGGTCGTCGTTGAAGTAGTGAAATGACTGCACGTAGAAATGTACGCTCGGTAGAATTCGCTGGAGAGCATATACTCTGGCAATGAGCGGAATTCAAAAAACGGTGTACTTTGTGCGACACGGGCAAAGTGTGGGGAATGCGACTGCACAGTTTCAGGGGCCAGATTCACCGCTGAGCGCGATTGGACAGGCACAGGCGCACGATGTGGGAAGTCGTCTCGCAAAGATTGATTTTGAGACGATCATCGCCAGTCCGTGGGCTCGCGCACGAGAAACGGCTGAGGTTATTGCGAACGTAACGGGGAAGGAGCCAGAATTTTCTGAGTTGTTCATTGAGCGAGTGAAGCCGGAGAGTATAAACGGAAAACTGCACTCAGACTCTGAAGCAAGCGTAGTTCGAGGTGAGTGGGAGAAGAGTTTGTGGACTCCTGGGCTGCGTGTAGAAGATGGCGAGAACTTCGATGATTTGGCGGTACGCTCTGAAAGGGCACTTGCGTTTCTTGCAAAGCGAAGCGAGAAAACGCTCGTCGTGGTGACGCACGGGTATATCATACGAACGATTTTGGCGCGCGTGTTACTGGGACATCAGTTCAGTGCACCGGTTTTTAAAGAGTTTCAAGAATCCATAAACCTCGAGAATACAGGCATAACAGCACTGCGGCTCGTAGTTGAGGGTGATACGGCGCCTCGCTGGAAGCTCTGGATTTTTAACGACCACGCGCATTTGGGGTAGGTTGGACACTGTTCGCGTACGGCTCGGTTGTGTGCGGCTGAGTAGTGCGCTACGCTTTCGGCAGAAGCCATGCATAGGGAGGAGAAAATATGCACGTGTATTGGGCTCCGGAAAAGTCCGCGAGCGTTGAAATTGTGGAGATGGCGAAATCACTCGGCATCTCGGTTGAAACCCTCTGGGGTGTGAAAGACGTCCCTGGAAAGGAATTGATGGCGCTTGAATCGATTGCGCGCGTTCGTGCGAGAGAAGCGTTTGGCGCCGTACCGCGCGAGTGGGTGATGGCGGACGCCTCGGGGCTGTACGTCTCCAAAGACTATGTTGAGCCGGTGCCGCCTCAATCATCCTGGCGCTATGGCAGCTTGGTGCGCGTGGCGGACTTGCAGAACGTGCCCGTGGACACTGAAGTTTTTGCGCATACCGTCTTCGTGCTGGTATCGCCGTTGGGCACGGAGCGGCTTTTTTTCGGCGAGGCGTGGGGGAAGGTGTCGTCGCTGCCGCTGCTCCAGAGTGAGCGTGTTTTCAAGCCGATGATACGTGGAGACAAACCGTCGTACTTCGAGCGTGCATTCAAAAGAGCGCTTGAGTGCGGTCCGCCTGCAAAGCTCACAGGTGTAACGCCATAACGGACTTGAATAAAGAAGGGCCGGCAGCAAAACTGCCGGCCTTCCCTGTGCTCGCTGTCTCGCACGCATTTTGGGAACGAGCTCCTGCACGGTACACTTAGGGCATGAATACTTCAAAAATCACCGGCGGTATTGCGGTGCTGGTACTCGTGCTCCTCGGCGCGTTTGTTGTATATTTCTTTGGCCACAAGTCTGTCGTTAGTGATGTTAAAAATAATACCTATACCGTAAACGGCCAGGCGGTGACGCTGGTAGACGGCCGTGCGGAGTCGGAGGCGGCACCGGGCTCTGCTTCAAAAGTGATCACACAGTACTTTGGCAACGAAGCTGTGGGAGACGTAAACGGCGACGGCGTGGGCGACACTGTTTTTATTCTCACGCAGTCGACGGGTGGTAGCGGCACCTTCTATTACGTTGCAGTAGCTCTCAAAGGTGCCAAAGGGTATACGGGTACGAATGCTGTACTGCTGGGGGATCGTATTGCGCCGCAAACGACTGAAGTCCGTGACGGGAACATCATCGTGAATTACATGGACAGAAAAGCAGGTGATCCGATGACTGCTCAGCCGTCAGTGGGCAAGAGTCTGTACTTGGACGTGTCTAACGGCACGCTTGAAGTGGACGCTGCCGCTGCGCTTGCCGACACTATTCGGGTTACCAGTCCCGCTGCAAAGAGTGCAGTTACTTCTCCGTTACACATAACTGGCGAAGCGCGCGGCTCTTGGTATTTTGAGGCGAGTTTTCCGGTGTCACTTCTCGATGGAGATGGGAACACGATTGCTCAAGGCATCGCGAGTGCTCAGGGTGACTGGATGACGAGCGACTTTGTGCCTTTCACTGCCGATTTGACGTACGCCGTAGCGAATATTTCCGGTGCTGCAAGAAACGCAACGCTGGTCTTAAAGAAGGATAACCCTTCGGGCGACCCTGCTCGTGACGCCTCACTTACGGTGCCGGTGGTTTTAAACTAGGGGTATTCTAGAGCGCACTGCATGAATACTGAGCATTACGTCTACATGCTCAGGTGTGCCGACGACACGCTCTACATTGGACGCACTACTGACGTGGCTCACCGCGTGCATGCGCACAACCACTTAAAAAGCGGCGCGCGCTACACAAAAACGCGCCGGCCCGTCGTTCTCGTGTACACGGAGAAAGCTGCCACGAAAGGCGCAGCTCTTTCTCGAGAGGCGGCGCTCAAGAAGCTTTCAAGGCAGGAAAAGCAAGCACTGGTGGCTGCCGCTCTGAGAGTTGCGTAGATACAAAAAGTGTGTTATTTTCAAAACACACTATGAAAGACTATAAAAAAGCGGGTGGTTTTAAGAAAAAAAGTTTCGGCGCTCGGCCAAGTTTTGGAACACGGCCAAGCTTCGCGTCGAGAGGTGCTCGACCAAGTTATGGCGCGCGCGACGCGAGCGCCCCTCTTGAGATGCACCAGGCGCAGTGTAATGCGTGCCATAAGATGTGCGAAGTGCCGTTCAAGCCCAACGGCAAGAAGCCGGTGTACTGCCGTGATTGTTT
This sequence comes from uncultured Candidatus Saccharibacteria bacterium, assembly GCA_964415875.1. Taxonomy (GTDB): domain Bacteria; phylum Patescibacteriota; class Minisyncoccia; order Phycocordibacterales; family Phycocordibacteraceae; genus C7867-001. The sequence goes on along the minus strand of CAYQCB010000019.1, from coordinate 10,047 downwards.
CCGTGAGGCAGAAGGAACGCAAGCTTCAGCGGTGCACACTGCGTCGCCGCGAGCGAGCACTGAGGGCGGCTACGGGGATTTGAAAAAGCAATTTAGCGTGCTCAATACGAAGCTTGATCGTTTGACTGCTGCAATTGAAGCGCAGACAGAGGCACTCGCAAACGCTAAATGAAGTCTCAAAAAACACGATGCCGCTTTTTAAGCGGCATCGTGTTTTTTTATTCTGGTAGAGTGGTGTTATGTACAAAGTCATTCATCGGGCGCTCGATCGAGGTGTTGGGGAGCATGGCTGGCTCTCCACACGCTTTAGCTTTAGTTTCGCCGATTGGTTTAGCGCGGAGCGTATGGGTTTCGGTGCACTGCGTGTCCTAAACGACGACACCATCATGCCGTTAGGAAAATTTGGCATGCATCCGCATGAAAATTTCGAGATCGTGACGATACCGCTCTCGGGAGCCGTTACCCACGAGGACAGCTTGGGGAATGTGGGCATCGTCCACGCAAACGAGGTGCAAGCGATTTCAGCCGGCAGCGGCGTCTTGCACTCAGAGTACAATGCATCTCCCACTGAAACGCTGCAGCTCTTTCAGATATGGATTGAACCAAAGGTGCGCAATGTCTCTCCGCGGTACTCGCAAGCATTCTTTTCTTCCGAGGGTCGCGAGAATGCGTGGCAGGTGCTTGCGAGCGGAGACGGTGTGGTGGGTTCGGTGCCACTGTATCAGGATGCGCGAATTGCAAGAGCACGCATGACTAGCGGAACCGAGCTCCTCTACACACGAGCGTACCCAGAAAATGGCATGTACGCCTTCGTCATAGAGGGTGCAGTCACGGTTTTGGGTACGCAGCTTGGCGCGCGCGACGCGCTTGGCGTTTCTGGTGTCCCCGCGCTTACGTTTCAATCAAGTGGTGCAGCAGAACTTTTGCTTATTGAGGTACCTGTACGCGAATAGGCCGTGCGCCGAGAGAGGCACACATACATGCTATACTTGGCATACAAGAGCCATGGTTGAGGCATGCTTTCATAACGCCGCCAAGGAAGAGTGCTGCGCCGCGGTAGTCGGCAGAGTTTTGTGTGTCGTACGGCAGCAGGACCTTCCCAGAGCGTGGGAGCACGCTGCCTCTACTGCCGTCTCTGCGCTCACGCTGCACCGTTTTGCGGTATGACGTACAGCACGCTCTCATTTCGTTCGCTCGTGCGACGGACATTTTGGACGGTGGTAGTTGCGTGCGTGTGTAACAGCCTGCTTGCGTTTGTGGGAGCGCTGCTTTCTCGTCCGCCGTCAACGTTTGCACCGTATCAGTATTTCAATGTCATTGGCCTCACCTCCTTTGCGGTGGTTGGTGCGGCCGTGGTGTACGCGCTTGTGCGGCGGCGCATAGCGGACACGGTGAGAGCAAACCGTTTCTTTACGTACGTGACGCTCGTGGTACTGGTCTTTTCTTTGTATCCAAACTTGCTGCTACCGTGGTCGACCGACCCTGCCATGCTCGGGTGGACCTACGGCATCATGATCAACCTTTCGCTTATGCACGCAGCAACTGCGGCGCTGGTGTTGTACTACTTTACGAAACGACCGCTTCGGTAGCGGATTTATGACGCAAGACCAAGATCTTGCAAAAAAGTCGTGCGCTCGTCTCCCGTCAATTCGCGGAAAGCTCCGGGAGCAAGCATGCCAAGTGGCACGCGCATGATGCGGATGCGCTTCAAGTCGGTCACTTCGTTGTGAAGGGCGTCGACCATGCGTCGTATCTGATGCTTCTTGCCCTCGCCAAGTGTGATGGTGAACGTCGTCTCGTTTTTGATGGTTACGCTACAGGGTTTAGTTACATAGTCGCCAATGTCGACACCGCGTTCCATGGCAGCTTTGAAGCTTTCGCGTAGCGGTTTTTTTGTTTTTACCAAATATTCCTTCTCGTGATCGCGCTCTGGGTTGAGTAGGCGGTCAGTGATGCGGCCGTCGTTGGTGAGGATGATAAGGCCATGAGAATCTTTGTCGAGTCGGCCTACCGGAAAGAGATCGAGCTTCTCGGTGCCGCCGGCGAGAAGACCGAGGATGTCGGTCTCGCGTCCTTGAGGAGAGTGCGTCACAATGCCGCGTGGCTTGTGAAAGGCTACGTAGCGGTACGTCTTTTTTGAACGAGTCGGCGCCACCGTGACAAGGTCGGTAGCCGAGACTTTTTCCCCAACGAGCGCGACGCGTCCGTTAATGTGGATGCGGCCGCGCGCCACGAGGTCGTCAGCGTCTCGCCGGGTTGCAATGCCCTTATGCGCTAGGTATTTGTTAATACGCATAGGGAATGCGTCTCGTGTGGGTTCTTCCATAGGGGCACTATACGCTGTTTTGTGCCATACGCCGAGCGAAGCGTATTCCAGGTATACTGCAGAGCATATGCGTTTTCTGCGAGCCCTTGCCGTTTTTTTGGTTGCAGGTGTAGGTGCGGTTTTTGCGGCCTCGCTTGTGGTAAACGTGCTACTGCACGTTGAGACGGCTCCCTACCGAATGACGCTTGAGCAGGCGCCCACTTCTGCTCTTGCCATCATCCCCGGCGCCTCGGTCTACCCTGGCGGGAAACTTTCGCCGCTTCTCGCAATGCGGGCAGACACTGCTATAGCACTCTACAAAGCGCATCGGGTAGATCAGATACTTGTGTCGGGAGATAGCATTAGTGCGAATCATGATGAGGTGGGGCCAATACACGCCTATTTAAGAGCAGCAGGTATCCCCGAGTCTGACCTGTTACTCGACGGGAGGGGTGTTGATACCTACAGCACGCTTTTCCGAGCTCGATTTCGTTACGACGTTACTTCGGCACTTATTGTGTCGCAGGCGTTTCATTTGCCGCGCGCCGTTTTCCTTGCGCGCAGTTTTGGAATCAATGCGTATGGCGTCGTCGCAGGGACGGGGGAAACGGCGCCTAAAGATGCAATCCGTGAGTTTTTTGCAGACGAAAAGGCGTTGCTAAACGTGCTTTCTGGACGGTTTGTGTCGCTTCAGTAGCGCTGCGGTATTTTCGGAGTCGCTTGCGGCTTGCTGCACGGGAGGAAAACAAGAAATTCTCAGTTTCGCGGAGAGTAGTCGCGGGCCGCAGCGAGGTTTGCGGCGAGCTTGAGGTGGAGTGAGAGCGACCGTTGCGTCTTCGCGATTTCAAAAAAGTACGGTAGTGTGGTGCTATGAACCGCGAAGAGGCCGTAATTCGGTTTGAAGATGTGTCGTACATGTATGGCCACAATAAACCCATTCTTGATGAGGTGAGTTTCCCGGTGCGCAAGGGCATGAAGCTTGCCGTGATGGGTCAAAACGGCGCCGGGAAGTCGACACTCTTTGCGCTTATGACGGGCGGACTCTCGCCAAACGACGGAGAAATCCACGTGTCGCGCGGCATGACGATAGCCACGGCGCGCCAAGTGATTCCGCGTGATGAGCTTTCGCTCTCGGTGCGAGAATATTTTGAAAAGCAGTTTACCCAAAAGGTGTACGACATTGACCCGAAGATAGACAGCGTGCTCGACGTGGTGCAGCTTGATGCGCCCAAAGACCGCGTGGTGCAGAGCTTCTCGGGCGGCCAACAAGCGCGATTGCTGCTTGCCTCTGCACTCATTCAGGACCCTGACTTGCTACTCCTCGACGAGCCGACCAACAATCTCGACCACGCGGGTATTGAACACCTCACTAAGTACCTGAAAGAGTATGCAAAGACGGTGATTGTCATTTCCCACGACGCGAATTTTTTAAACGCATTTACGACAGGCGTGCTCTACCTCGATATCTACACAAGAAAAATCGAGCAGTATCCGGGCAACTATATTGATGTGCAGAAGGACATCATGGTGCGCATCGAGCGAGAAAACCGCAAGAACGCGCAACTGGCAAAGAAAATTCAAGAAAACAAAGACAAGGCAAACTTCTTTGCACAGAAAGGCGGCAAGATGCGTCTCGTGGCAAAGAAAATGCGCGAAGAGGTCGAAGAGCTTGAGGAAGAAAAAGTGGACGTGCGTCGTGAAGACAAAACCATTCGGCCGTTTACGATCCCTGCGCAGGAAGGTGTAGGCGGCGTTTTTTTTACACTGGACGCATACACCACGCTCAAAAAAGGCAAAGAAGTGTCGCACAAGACAAACAAGTCACTGCGTCGTAATCAGCACTTGCTTTTGAAAGGGCCAAACGGCATCGGCAAGTCGACGCTGCTTGAAGCTATTGCGCGTGGCACGGCAGCGGGCGCAGCAATCACAAAGGGGGTGAAGGTGGGCTACTACCGCCAAGATTTTTCCACACTCAATTTTGACGAGAGCGTGCACCAGGCACTTGAGAAAGCGCTCGACCGCCCGGACGAGCAGACGCTCCGTAGTGTGGCGGCAAGCTTTCTCATAACGGGTGACGCCTTTCATACGAAGATCGGCTCGCTCTCAGAAGGGCAGAAGGGGCTCGTGGCGTTCGCGTCTCTTGTGCTAGAGAAGCCCGGGCTGCTTATTCTCGACGAGCCAACGAACCACATTAACTTTCGTCACCTGCCGGTCATTGCTAAGGCGCTCGATCAGTACGGCGGAGCGATGATTCTTGTGAGTCACGTCCCTGAATTTGTATCTCAAATCCGCATCGACGACGTCCTTGATTTATCAGTGTAGGGCGGGCTGACGACCGCCGATCGATAAGTTGACAATCTTTGTAGTTTCGTGATAATGCTTTCTGCAAGTTCTTTGATAGATAACACGTGAACAGTCACAGCCAGAAGCGGCTTATTTATAGACCATTTCTGGCTGTGACTGCTACAGTCGAGCTCCGCCCCGGATGAGGGGAAATGGTCTATGGGCACAGTAGCTCAATGGAGGATACAATGGCTTTTGCTTCCGAAGACCTGACCTTCGGTCAGATGAATGCCGTCATCAAGAAGCTCGGCGGCGCTCATGGTGCCATGCGTTTTTTGCGCGACGAACTCTCCGTCAGTGACGCGGTCTCATCGGCCGTCGCTGTTTGGAAAACGATACCGCTCGGAATTTTCAGTGATATGAAATCGCTGAAAACATCTCGCGGATTCACTCGTTGCATCGTGGGCGGCTATGCCGAAACACTTCTCGACAACCTTACACTCGCGTTGGCCTCAAAACCAATCGCTGTCGACCTTGTCATTCGTACGGTCGAAGAGTTGGGCTTCAAGTCGGGCGCGTACTATTGGCAGATCTGTGCCAGGGCCATCGAACTTGGTCTTGAGCTCTGTCCGGTGGAGGTTGGTCCAATGCTTCGGCTGGTTTACTGTGACCAACCTCGCGAAGGGCCGCTATGTATTGCTTCGGAAGCTATCATTGGTTCGAGCAATGACCGAAATATCTTCACGGTCAGGCATGGCGCCGGTGGGCTGTGGTTGGACTGGTATGACGTGGGCACAAACGATGTTTTCGCCACCACGCGCCGCTTTGTGTTCGTGTTGCCTCGTAAGTAGATATTGACTCTCGACCAGCCCCGCGCTTTCAAAAGCGCGGGGCTGACTTTTTTGAGCTGTGCAGTGCATCTGTGCGCGAGAGTGGGCGCGACCAGGTATGATGGAAGCAATTCGCGATGGACAAGAAACAGATTGAACACGATATAGAGAAAGCATTTCAAGCACCTGCCGAGCTGCTTGAGGATGTTGTTGAAACGCTCGAGCGCGAACAAAAAGTATTAACGAAAAAGAATCCACTGAAGCGCGCAGGGCAGTACTGGGCAACGCTCGGACCGGGACTCACCACGGGCGCGGCCGACGACGATCCGTCGGGTATTGCCACCTACTCGCAGGGAGGTGCGCAATTTGGTCCGCAGCTCATGTGGATGCCGCTCTACATTTTTCCCTTTATGGCCGTGGTGCAGGAAATGTGTGCGCGCATCGGGCTTGTCTCAGGGCAGGGGCTGGCGGCAAACATACGGCACCGGTACTCGGCCTCGGTTTTATATGCCGTCACGGCATTACTCTTCTTTGCCAACACGCTGAACATCGCAGCGGACTTGGGCGCCATGGGTGCAGCCGTCCGTCTTGTGTTGCCGGGGACATCGGTAGAATTATGGGTGATTTTCTTTGCCGTCTTGAGTTTGCTGCTACAGGTATTGACAAGTTATGCAAGGTATTCAAAATATTTAAAATATCTCACGCTCGCACTTTTTGCGTACGTCGCTGTGGCGTTTGTGGCAAAGCTCGACTGGGGAAATGTGCTGTACCACACGCTCGTACCCTCGTTAGTTTTTTCACGCGATCAGATTTTTCTCGTCTGTGCAATTCTGGGAACGTCGATTTCACCATACTTGTTTTTCTGGCAAACTTCGCAAGAAGTTGAGGAGGGGATTTTGCATGGAGAGAAAAGCATTGCCGCGCGCAAACACCTCGTGAGCGAGGGGAGTTTGCACGCTATGCGTATCGACGTGTGGAGCGGCATGTTTTTTTCCAGTATCGTAGCGTTCTTCATTTTCGCCGCTTGTGCAGGCACGCTTTTTGTAAGCGGAGTGACAACCATTGCCACGGCCGCTGACGCAGCCAGTGCCCTGAAGCCATTTGGCGAGTTCGCATATCTCATTTTCGTACTGGGAATTGTCGGCACCGGGTTGCTTGCTGTGCCGGTGCTTGCTGGGTCAACCGCCTACGCGCTCGCTGAGAGCTTTGGGTGGCGCTACGGTCTCTACCGAAAACTCAAGCAAGCATACGCTTTCTACGGAGTCATTATTGTCTCCATGGTGCTTGGGATGGTGCTTAATTTCCTGCACCTCGACCCTATTCGCGGTCTCATTTACGCCGCGGTGGCAAACGGCATTATTGCGCCAGTCGTGCTCTACTTTGTGGTGCAGCTGTCGAGCAATCATCACATCATGGGCCCGCACATAAACGGAAGAGCGCTTGCGCTTGCGGGGTGGTTTACGATCATGGTCATGTCTATTTCGGGCATTGCGGCAATTCTGTCGCTTGTGTAACGCGAGTTTTCCCCAAACGTCTTATGCAAGGAGCTGCGCTATACTGGTGCTGTTCGCTTAGTAACTTATGTATTTCCTATGAATGATCTCTATACCTTTACCGTGCCAGTATTTAAAAAGACGCTGGGCGGCTTGAAAAATGTTTTGCAAAAGGCGCAGACAGAACTTTCTCCCGAGGCGCAGAGCGCGCTCATGGCCGATGCGCTTACTCCGGATATGTTTGTCTTTAAAAAACAGGTGCAGTCAGCCTGTGACAATGCAAAGGGGTGCGCCGCACGTTTGGCTGGCGTCGACGTCCCCTCTTATGCTGACGACGAGAGCACTATCCCTGAGCTCATAGCGCGCGTGGAGAAAACAATAGCGTTCCTGGACACTCTCACTGAAGCGCAGTTCGCAGAGGCGGCGTCACGGAAAATCGAGCTGTCGTACTACCCTGGGAAGTACATGACGGGCTTTGCGTATGCGCGCGAGTATGCCGTGCCCAATTTCTTTTTCCATGCCGTGACTGCGTACGGCCTCGTGCGTAAAAATGGCGTTTCGATTGGAAAGGGCGACTACATCAATGGTATGCCCCTCAAGGAAAATGTCGCCTAGCGAAGCTCCAGCACTGGCGATAGCTGCGCTCGAGAAGACGTACCGTGACGGGACTCGAGCACTCGACGGCGTCTCGTTGAGCGTGCCCCGTGGGGACTTCTACGCGCTTCTAGGACCAAATGGCGCAGGGAAAACAACGCTTATCGGCATTGTGACCGGCCTCGTGCAGAAAACGAGCGGCTCTGTAGAGGTTTTCGGCATTGATAGTGCAAAGGACCCAGAACTTGCTCGGACGCACATTGGCGTGGTGCCGCAAAACCTGAACTTCAACATCTTCGAAAAGGTGATTGATATTGTGGTGAACCAAGCTGGGTACTACGGCATTCCGCGGCGCATTGCGCTTCCCCGAGCGGAAGCAATCTTGAGAGAGGTGGGTCTCTATGACAAACGAAACGTAGTGTCGCGCACGCTCTCCGGAGGCATGCAACGACGGCTTCTGATAGCCCGCGCGCTCATTCATGAACCGCAACTACTTATCCTCGACGAGCCAACGGCTGGTGTCGATGTGGAGTTGCGCCGAAGCATGTGGGAGTACTTGCAGGGGCTCACGAAGAAGGGTGTGACTATCCTGCTCACAACACACTACTTGGAGGAGGCAGAGCAGCTCGCCAAGAACGTGGCCATCATTAACGGCGGAAAAATAATTGCGCAGGGCACCATGCACCAGGTGCTTGCGCTTCACGACGGCTCTGCGGCGCCCGACGGGTTTCGCGGCGGCCGTCTTGAAGAGGTCTTCTTGCAACTTACTAAGAAAACACTATGACGTGGTACCAGACTGGCGTGTCGTTCTATACGATCTTGCGCAAAGACATGAAGCGCATTGTGCGCATCTGGCCGCAGACGTTTCTGCCGTCGGTTGTGACGAGCGCGCTGTACTTTTTGATTTTCGGATCATTTCTCGGTTCGCGTATCGGCGAAGTGCACGGCGTCTCCTACATTTTGTTTGTGGTGCCGGGCTTGGTACTGCTCGCTGTGGTGACGAATGCCTACGCAAACGTGGCGAACGTCATGTTCACTTCGAAATTCTTCTCGCGTAACATCGACGAAATTCTGGTGTCGCCGACGCCACCATGGGTGCTCATTGCAGGGTTTGTCTCCACTGGCGTTATTCGTGGCACGCTCGTGGGGCTCTTGGTCCTCGGAGTGTCGCTCTTCTTCACGCCGCTGGTGGTGCACAGTTACAGCGTGGTGGCACTCTTTCTCATTTTGTCGAGCTTGCTTTTCTCGCTTGCAGGACTGGTGAATGGTGTCTACGCAAAGTCGATTGACGGTATTAACATTATCCCTACGTTTGTGCTCACTCCGCTGGTGTACTTGGGCGGCGTCTTCTACTCGGCGCAGACGCTTCCGGGTTTCTGGGGAGTGCTGACAAAATGGGATCCGATCTACTACCTGGTGAACGGGTTTCGATACGGCTTTCTCGGTGTCGCCGACGTATCAATCGTGTTCTCAATCACCGTACTGCTCGCGCTTGTCTTCCTGCTCCTAATGGTAAACTGGTATCTGCTGAAGACGGGTCTCGGTTTGCGACAGTAGTTATTAATTAATACGCACTAAAACCTATGAAACCTTGGATTTGGATTGGAGTCGTTGCCGTCATCGTGATAGCGCTTGGACTGTACTTGTACACGGCGAAGCCAAGGACGGCCAGTGCGCCACCTACGGCGACTTCGACGCCGGCGCTGTCGTTCTACTGTGCTGACGGAAAGACGATTCAGGCGCAATATGCGACAGACACCGTCGCCCTCTCGCTTTCTGATGGGCGCACCTTTGATTTGCCGCAGGTAATGAGTGGTTCAGGCGTCCGCTACGAGGCGACGACTACGGGCGCGGATGTGCTCTTCTCAGGAAAGGGGGACTACATGTCTCTCTCCGAAGACGGTACGAATACCTTTGGTCCCTGTGTTGCCGCACACGTAAGTGCTTCGGACGCTCCTGGGTACAACACGTACATGAATCAAGCTATGACGTTTTCGTTTGCGTACCCTACCGACTTCATGATTGGGGCAGCAGACGCGAGCTACACGCCTGGATGGTCAGCGCAGGCGACCACGTCCGGGCTTATCCTAGCAACTATTGACGTGCCAAAGGCAGTGCAGAGCGGGACGAACTTCGGTGACGCGAAGTTTACCGTAGGCACCAGTGCCGACCCTTCGGCAGTTGCGCTTTGCACAACAAACCCCTCGGGTTCACGCGGCGAAGCGACGACCACAAGCGTGGGCGGCGTGCCGATGACGAAGCTTAGCTTTAGTGATGCGGCTGCAGGGAATCGCTACGACACGACGAGCTACCGGTTTGTGCAGGACAACCAGTGCTATGCCGTTGAGTACACAATTCACTACGGTGTGCTTGAAAATTATCCAAAGGGTACGGTAACGGCCTTTGACGAGAAGGGGCTTGCGGCCTCGCTCGACGAGATGGCACAGAGCTTTCACTTCACGGGTAACTAATCGTCTGTTTTAGAGGAAACACGGCCCATGCTTTGCATGGGCCGTGTTTTGTTGTATATTCGAAGTACCGG
>CAYQCB010000018.1:7883-16868 GCA_964415875.1 uncultured Candidatus Saccharibacteria bacterium | reverse complement strand
ACTGAAGCAGTAGGCTTCAAATCCCACCCTCTCCGCAGTTTTGAGCGCAGCGAAACAGTGCACATTTATTGTGCACGGGTACATTGATTTCTACTTGCAGGGAAGATATACTGCTCGGGTAGGTCGAAACCTTTTGCCAGCTAATTCTGGATGGGTTTGTTTTTTTCTGTAAAGAAGAAAATGTGCCATCCTAACTGACCAAACATGGACGAAAACAACATGGGAGTAGAGGGTGAGGAGGTGAAGAAGGAGGGTGAGGAAGGTGCAGCACCTGCTGCTCCTGAAGCTGCATAAGGCACCCTAAAGAAAAAAGCCGAGTCACAAAGACTCGGCTTTTTTCTTTGTGGCCCAATGCAGGATTAGCGCGTTTTCACCCAGACGTAAATGTCCTCAAGAGCCTTAACGCCGTCTCCAGCGGCAATGTTGTTTTGGTGGTAAAGCTCGTCGGTGCAGTCGCCCGCGGCCCACACGCCTTCAACGCTTGTGCGCTGGTTGCGCGGGTCAATGCGAACACGCTTCACGTCGTCGAGTTCAACGAGCGTAGCGCAAAAGTCGGTGTTTGGAATCACGCCCGCTTCGACAAAAACTCCAGATACGTTTAGCAGTTTGGTCTCATTGGTAGTTTTATCACGGTACGTCAACCCGGTTACAAATTGTTCGCCATGCACTTCTGTGGGCTCTGCGTCAGTGAGAACATGCATGTGTGGGTACGCTGAGATTTTCTTAACCGTGACGGGATCCGCCTTAAAGTCTTTGTGGCGGTGAAGCAGCGTCACGGATTTTGCGTAGGCCAAAAGTTGTAGCGCCGTCTCAAACCCTGCGTTGCCGCCACCTACGACAGCAACGTCCATGCCTGAGAAGAGCGGACCGTCGCACGAGGCGCAGTAGGTGACACCTTTGTTTTCAAAAGTGTCCGCGCCTGGAACACTGAGTTTGCGACGACCAGCGCCGCTTGCAATGAGTACGGCTTTTGCCGAGAAGGTCTTGCCAGTGCCAGTTGTTGCTGTGAACGCATTGTCGACCTTCGTCAGAGTCGTGACCCGCTCACCGAGTACGAGTTCAACGTAGTCGTTTTTTACTGCATCGATGTGTGCGTGTAGGTTTTTAGCCAACTCAGCGCCACTGAGGCGGGGGGTGCCTATCCAGTTCTCAATGCCTTCTGAAACAACGGATTGGCCGCCAACCTCTTCGCTAATGAGTACTGTGGAGAGTTGTTTGCGTGCGGCGTACACTCCGGCGGCAATGCCCGCAGGCCCGCCGCCTATGATGATGAGGTCTTTCATGAGTGAAGTATACCAGAGTGGTGTTCGGTGACTGTGTAAAAGCAAAAACCCCAGCGCGGTAGCTCTGGGGTTTTTGCTTGCCCGGGCACGCCGCAGCTATTTGCGGTGCCGCCTCAGGAAGGCAGGAATGGCTCCCCACGCCTCGTCGTCTTCAGGAGCTGGCACTTGGCTCTCTTCTCGAGAATGCGGCTGCGCTGTGACAATGGGCTCTTCCTTTTCTACGATGCGTGCTTGCATCACAGGCTTCTCTTCTTTTGGCTCAATGCGTTCTCTCTCTTTCTCTTTTGGCTTAACCTCTTCCGGTTTGTCGTCGCGTTTGAGAAGCTCGTGGTAAATGCGTCCGCGCTCTTCTTCACGGTGCTCAGTCGGCATGGCAAACAGCGAACGCTCTGGCGCGACGTTTGGTGTAGCGTGCGCAGCGCTTTCTGGGAAGCCGGTTGCGATAACGATGATGCGGATGTGACCTTTTTTCAGTTTCTCGTCGCGCATCATACCGAAAATCACCTTAGCGTTTTTATCAACGGATTCGTTGATCACCTTTGCCGCTTCTTGGACTTCCATAATGCCCAAGTCGTCTGAGCCGGCGACTACAAAGAGGATGCCTTTAGCGCCTGAAATGGACACGTCGAGTAGTGGGGAATTGACGGCTTGTTGTGCGGCCTCTATTGCGCGTCCATCGCCCTCTGCGGTGCCAATGCCCATGAGTGCTGGGCCGGCGTCCTCCATGATGGCCTTAATGTCGTTAAAGTCAGTGTTGATGTCGCCCGGAGTAGTGATGATGTCGGAGACGCCTTCGACTGCCTGGCGCAAGATTTCGTCGCACATGGCAAAGGCGTTTTTTGCAGACGTTTGCATGTCGACTACGGCGAGCAGCTTGTCGTTGGGGATAACAATGTAGGCATCGACTTCTTTTTTGAGTTCAGCAAGACCGCTCTCTGCAATGGTTTTGCGCTGTGCGCCTTCAAACGAAAACGGTTTCGTGACGATAGCAATCACGAGCGCGCCGACTTCTTTGGCGATTTTTGCAACGACGGCCGAAGCGCCTGTGCCGGTGCCTCCGCCCATGCCGCACGTAATAAAGACCATGTCGCTACCGGAAAGTGCTTCTTGAATCTCTTGGCGCGTCTCCTCTGCGGCCCGTCTCCCGAGGTCAGGGTTCATGCCCGTACCAAGACCTCGCGTGAGGTTCTTGCCGATGTGGATTTTGCGTTTTGCGAGGGAGCGGTGCAGGTCTTGCGCGTCAGAGTTGATAGCCATGAACTCGACGTTCCGCACTTTTGACTCGATCATGTGATTGACGGCATTGCCTCCTGAGCCGCCTACACCAACGACACGAATGCGTGCAAATGTTTCGATTTCAGGCTCAACTCGTTTTGACATAGGTTTCTTGGTTGTGGCCATGATAGCAGAAGCGCTTAAGATGCAAAGATTGACAAACTAAATAAGTGACTTCATCTACGGAAGAAATTGTTGCAAAAACTTACCCAAAAAGTTTGGAAAACTTTTGCGCGGTGCCGCCGTGTCACCCGTGAGTCCCCAAAGAGCGAGTCCATATGCTACCGCCCAGGTCGCGTCTCGAATCTTAGTATCCGTCGAAAGGCGGAACTCTGCAAGTCGCGCGGGTAATTTAAGCGCGCCCTTTGCAATGTCGTTAATCGAGCCAGTTCCCGAACCACCGCCGGAAATAATGATACCGGCAGGAAGCGGTCCGCGACGATTGAGCGATTTTAAATGCTTGTCGATGAGTGCAAAGAGAGTGTTGAGGCGCGTGGTGATGAAGTCGTCTACTTTTTTACGAGGATACATTTGTCCGGAAATCTTTCCCAACTTCACTCGCTCCGCTTCTTCAAGTGAAATGCGAAACCCAAGCGCAATGTCTTCGGTGATGTGGCTTGAGCCCATGGCGAACACTTTTGCGGAAACGGGGATACCTTCGTCGTAGACAACGATTGAGACGGTCTCTGCGCCGATGTTTGCGAGGACGCAACCTTTCATTTTTTGATCGTTAGAGAGCAGCACGTAGGAGCCGGCGAGCGGCGAGGCCATTTGGTCGATCACTTCAATGTCGGCATCTTCTACCGCTTCGGCAAGTGCGCTTTGATGCTGGGAGAGACAGGTAATGAAGAGGTATTCGGACTCGAGCCGCACGCCCTTCATGCCGACCGGGTCGCCAAGTACCTTGTTGCCATCCACACGGTGCTCGAGTGGGATGCTGTGCAGTACGCTGCGATTTAAAAAACCGGGGGCTGCCGCAGTGCGTGCCGCTTTCGCCGCTTTTTCTACGTCGAGTGCTGTTATTTCCTGGTCAGCGCGTGAGATGATGGCGTCTCCCGTGGCGCGGGCTTCGTCAAGCGATATACCGCCAATAGAAATAAAGCCCGAGCGTATTGGCACGCGGGCTACAGCTTCTGCTTGGCGCTTCGCTTCTTTGATACTTGCGGTGACTTCTTCTTTGTTGACGATGTAGCCGTGGCGCAATCCTTTTGACTCGGCAAGACCTGTGCCAATGATACGCAGCTGCCGCGCGCCTGAACGTTTGTCAGCGAGCTCCTCGACGACGACCAGCTTTACTTGGTACGTGCCGATGTCTATTCCTGTTGCTATGCGTCGTGACATGAAGTGGAGCGCGGACAGAACTCTTGGCAAATTTGGCCAAGAGGTTTTGTTCGCATTGCTCCATCGTACTGCCATGCGCCCTGCCTTTCAAATGCAGGGTGCCGTGGATAAACAAAAAAAGGATGAAAATGCTCGGCGTCATTTCGTAGCGCGGAGCTTGTTTTTCAGCTTCGGCAAGGCATATAAAAATCTCTCCGCTTTTTGCAGCGAGCGTGTAGGAAAGCACGTTCGGTGTGTAGGTTTTACCGCGCAGTGACTTGTTAAGCGCGCGAGCACGCGCCGGTGAGACAAAGACGAGAGACACGTCCCACCCAGGTAATACTTCTGCGGCTACGGCACTAAACGCAGCACGCGGCGCCTCTGGGCGCCGCGTTAGATTCCGAACAGAAACACCTGCCATCGTGCGTGCTAACGGCTGCCTCCTTTGCGTCCCTTTTTGCGTGCAGCGGGGTCAATCTTTCCGAGTTTTACGAGCTCGTTGTAAGCTTCGCGGCGAGTCTTTGAAATCATTGCGCGAGCGTGGTCGACGTTCTTTGATTTTGAACGCTTCCAGTAACGGCGATCGCGCAGTTCACGCACGAGACCGAGTCCTTGCGCACGACGAGAAAAGCGTCTAATAAGCGCTGTGGCGCTTTCGTTCTTACCGCGGCGTACTTCTACTCGCGTACTTGCTGAGATATCCATGTGGGGAGAACTGTACCATCCTGCGCAGCGCTGTGCAAGATGTGTGCAGTGGGTAGCGCGTTACGTCACCAGACGGAGGCGCTCAGCAAGCTCCCTGAGGGGCAAAAGGGTCTCCTCATGAGTCTTTTGATTCCTGAGTATGGTCTGGCCCTCAAGCGCCTCTTTTCGGCCCATGATGAGCACGTAGGGGCTCTCTCGACGCTCGGCAAGGCTTAGCTGTTCAGTGAGACTCTCTATGCCAATGCTTTGAGTGAGCGAGAGTCGCGCTTTCTTGAAGTCTTCCGCTAGTTGTATCGAGATGCGCTTCGCTTCGTCGCCGATATGCACAAAGGATATGCGGTGTTTGGGCGCGCTTGGGCGTGCTTTTGCTGCGCCGCTCGTGGAGAGGTGCAGTACGACGCCAGCTGCGGGCATGGCAGCAGGGAAGATGTGTCGTGTGAGTTCGGTGTAGTGTGAACCCCAAGCGACGCGTTTGCCACCGGCAAGAATTTCAAAACAGGAATCGTTCCAAATGTTGCCGCGACTAATAAGCGTGCGCGAGAGCTCATACGGTGTTTCGGTCAACTCAAGGTACTCAAGCAACTCTTCGAAGCGTCTGCGACTGGCGTCTGAGAGGTGGTCGGTGGGTGCTGGGAGGTCGTCTGCGCACGCCCGAGCAGCAACCATTTCCGCTGCCTGAAGCGTGTCTTGCTTTGCGCAACTCACGCAATCTTCCGGAAGAGAATCAGCGCGCTTTTTAAAATATGAATTGAGTTCTTTGGCATAGCGTGCACGCGTTTCTTTGTCACCCATGGAATTAATGCGAACGCTTGCTTCCTCGTGATAGAGGTCTTGTACTAGGGCAAGTGCGGCGCGAATAAGCACAGCTTCAGCGAGTGCTCGGTCAGAGCCAAGCGCATGAAATTGCACGACCGTTTTCTTCGGTGCAAGACGTCCAGGAGCAATGTTGGTGTGCCAGACAAAAAAAGGCTGGCGAAGCGTTGGTGCGAGTCCGGCGGAGCGGCATTGCTTTAGAAATTGCACGGTTGCTTCTCCAGTTGGGTCGAGCACCAACTTCGCGAGCGCTTCGGGGTGTGTTTCTTTGAGACGAGCGACGCCGCGCACGCGCTCTGTGAGAGAGGTGAGGGGCACAAACCCATAGTATTGCCCGACCGCAAAGGCTTTAGTGAACACTTCTTCTGCAGGTATAAGCTCGCGTAGCATGCCGTGAATTATTGAGTAGTGGTGGTGCTCACGTTTGGCGTGTAGGAGGCAGCTCCCGGGAAAAAGCCGCTCTTTGCAGCCGGAAGAAGGCGCAAGTCAACGCGGCCAATAATGTTTTGCCGGGGTAGTGGGCCCCAGACGCGACTGTCTGAGCTGTTGGGACGGTTGTCTCCCATGACGAAGTACTGGTCCGCTCCGAGTGTCACGCTTTTGGAATACGTGGCGTCTTCGTTTACGACGTACGGTTCAGTGAGGGTGAACGATGTGCCGTCGCTCTGTTGAATGCCGACAACGCCGTTTTGAATGGAGACGGTTTCGCCCGGAAGGCCAATGATGCGTTTGATATAGAAGATGGACGGGTCGCCAGGGTAGCGAAACACGATGACGTCACCGCGCTTCGGCGCTTCAAAGTAATACACCACCTCATCAACGATGAGATAGTTTAAATTTTCGAACGTGGGGTGCATGGATTCTCCATCCACCACAAACGGTGAGACCACAAAGATGCGAATCGGGATGACGACGACGATGATGAGGAGAGCAAGAGTGAAAAGATCTTTCAATAAATGCTTTCCCGTATCATTCATGATGCGTATTGTACGCGGTTACTTTTTGCATGCAAGCTCTGAGTCTGTTTTTGGTTTGCTTTGCATGCGTGCGAACATATTTTTTGCAAAAAAAAGAAGTAAACGTGTGTGTGTTTAAAAAAACGTTGCCCCGACTGCAAGTGCAGTCGGGGCGTTGTCACAGCTCTGTCACAAGTCTTTCGGCAGGGCAATTGTCGGCGTGTGCTCCCGCTCCAGTTTGTGGTCGCCGAGAGGCTGTGCCAAGTGGCTCGGTGCAAGGTCTGGATAAGGCTCTTCGCCCGAACCTTCGCAACGAGCACATTGCGCACCGTGTGTGTTGGTCTTTTCTCCGTGGCAGCAGCGGCAAACTTCGGTAGTGGCCACACTATCCTCCCCATGTGAATGTGCCAACCTTTAGCCTACGACAGCGCATGCCTGCGTGCAAGAGTGCGTACAGTGCACAGTCTTCTCCACAAGGGTCATGTAAGAAGTTGGGCCTCGCTTGCCAAAGCAGGCGAGGCCCGTACATGAACGTGCAGAACCTATTTGATCCGGACGCCGTTAACTTTTGCGCCATGGTGCTTCGCCTTGCGGGGAGTGCCCACGATGCGAGTGAAGTTTCCCTGCGCGGAAGGCCCTGTTCCAGTGCCCGTGACCTGCTGCTTCGCGTGGAAACGTCGGTACGCCTCCTGTAATTCGGCTCCCGGCCCTTTGAAGTTGTCGTACTTTGAATAGCGGTCGTTCGCTTTCTCCGTCAAGGCACATCCCCCTGTGTGTTGCGAAAAGGTGCAAGCAGTGTACGTCTTAACATTTTATAGGAAAAAGTCAACAAGTCCGTGCGGTGGTGTACAATGCTTCCCAATGTCACTGGTCGTTGTGGGCCTGGGGAATCCGGGTAAAGAGTACGAACATACGCGGCACAATGCCGGCCGCATGACCGTTGAGGCGCTCGTGAAAAAAGAAGGTCTCGAGGCGTTGGTTTTTAATAAAACGGCGAATGCGCTTGTGGGAAAGGGTGTAGTGGCAGGCGAGAAGGCGACACTTGTCTTGCCAGAGACCATGATGAATTTGTCGGGCAAGGCCGTAGTGCCTTTTGTGAAAAGTGTGAAGGCCGCAAAACAGCTGTTAGTAATCCATGACGATCTTGATTTGCCGCTCGGCACCATCAAAATGACGTTTGGGCGTGGTAGTGGTGGTCACAAAGGCGTGGAGAGCATTATGCGCGCCATTAAGACGAAAGACTTTGCACGCATTCGTATCGGTATTTCTGCGGAGAGCAAAAAGCACGAAGTTAAAAAAGTAAGTGGCGAAGAAAAGGTGATTAAACACGTGATTGGTAAATTTAAGCCAGCGGAAGAAGTCGTTCTTAAAAAAGTCTTAAAGAAGGCCGTTGAAGCCAGTGAGCTCTTTGCCGCAAGCGGCATTGACGCGGCAATGCTTTTCGCCAACACACGTTAACAAAGAAACTCGCGCGGCCACCCTAGGGTGGCCGCGCGAGTTTCTTTTAAGAGCCTTTTTATTTCTTCACCGTGTAGGTGAGCGTCATGCGCTGATCTTTTGGCTCAAAGAGGGAAATAGTAAACGGATACGTCTTTCCGAGCTCAAGCGTTTCGCGGAGCACTTGCGGCGATTCAAACTCGCTCACGTGCACCAGGCCAGCAACGCCTTCCTCAATTGAGGCGAGTGCGCCGTGCTTGTTGTACTTGATGATGACGCCCGGAACTTCCATGCCTTTCTTGTAGCGCTCCCCTGCGGTGTGCCACGGATTATCCTTGAGTGCTTTGATGGAAAGGGAAATCTTGCCGTCCTTGATTTCAATCACTTTGACACGCGTGGCGTCACCAACTGCAAAGAGTGAACGCGGATCCTCGACAAGGCCCCAGTCAAGCTCGCTGATGTGCACAAGGCCTTCAAGGCCTTGCTCGAGCTTCACAAAGACACCAAAGTCAACGACGCCCGTTACTTCACCCTCGACGACGTCGCCCACCTGATACTTGTCGGCAAGCGTTGCCTTTTCTTCCACCTCAGCACCAGTGCGCTCGGAGAAGATAAGTTTGCCCTCCTTTGCGTCTGCGGTGATGATGCGCACTGAGAGTGGGTTGCCGATGAACTTCATGAGCTCGCCGAGAATCTTGTCTTTGTCTCCCTCAGGAACACGAGGGTAGTGCTCCTTCAAAAGCTGTGAAGCAGGAAGGAATCCCTGAATGCCCTGCCAAGAGAGGATGAGTCCACCTTTGTTGGCTTCCTCCACAATAAGCGTGTAGACGTTCTCTCCGGCAATGGCTTGCTCGGCCTCGCCCCAGATGGCTGCTTGACGCGCTTCTTTAAGAGAGAGCTCGACATAGCCGTCGCGACCAGCTGGGTCGACGACTTTTGCAGTGATGAGATCGCCCATGTTTGCCTTTCTGAGCACATCGGCGGCGTTCAAGTACTCACGGCCGTAGATGAGTCCAGTACCGAAAGGTGGGAGGTCGACGTAGACACGTCCGTGATCGATAGCAATAATGGAGCCCTCGACCAAGTCCCCAGCGCCGGGCGGGGTAGGAATGAGGTCAATAAGCTGCTCCATCGGATGGTTCTCCGATAGGTGGATGGTCGGAATCGGCGCCACGACCTTTTTTTCTTCTGCCATA
>CAYQCB010000018.1:0-7783 GCA_964415875.1 uncultured Candidatus Saccharibacteria bacterium | reverse complement strand
CGATACAGAGTCTTTTTAACACAAAATTCACTTTCGCAAAGCGCTCTTTGTGGAAAGCCTGTGTGGTAAAAATAGGCAAAATCTGCTAAAATATGCGCAACATGGTTATCACCCACCACGGCGCTCAGTGCTTCAAGGTGACATTCGGAGACCTTA
Organism: uncultured Candidatus Saccharibacteria bacterium; assembly: GCA_964415875.1. Taxonomy (GTDB): domain Bacteria; phylum Patescibacteriota; class Minisyncoccia; order Phycocordibacterales; family Phycocordibacteraceae; genus C7867-001. The sequence goes on along the minus strand of CAYQCB010000018.1, from coordinate 7,627 downwards.
CGCTTGTTTTCGATCCCATTTCAAAAAGCAGTTCGTTTCCTGCAGTACGCTTCGGCGCTGATATTGCTCTCGTTTCGCGTAATCACGCCGATATGAATGGTATTGAGCAGGTCACCTACGCCGGGAAGGAACCGTTTGCTATCACCGGCCCGGGCGAGTACGAGCACTCTGGTGTGGTGATCCACGGCTTTCTCTCTAAGTCAACATACGGTCTCGCAAAGGGTCAAGAGGAGACAGTCAATACTATTTACACGGTCGACCTCGAAGACATGACTATGGTGCACTTAGGGGCGCTTTGCGAGGAAGACCTCCCTACAGTGGCACGTGAGAGCATTGACGACATTGATGTGCTCTTTGTACCGATAGGCGGTAACGGGACGCTCAGTGCGGACAAGGCATATGAGCTTGCCGTTTCCCTTGAGCCAAAAATCATAGTGCCCATGGGCTGGTCACAAAACAAAGGCGCACTTGAGAACTTCCTTAAAGAAACCGGAACGGTGTGTGAAGAAGTCGATAAACTCACTCTGAAGAAAAAGGACCTGCTTGGTCGTGACGGGAGTATACTAGTCATACAACCTTAATTAAGGACGCATGAAATCCCTTTTCCAACACATAGAAGCTGTTCGGGCAAAGCCTCAGCACGTGCGCCGTCGTGTCGCACTGAGCATTTCTGGTGGGCTCACGGGTGTTATTGCGCTTGTCTGGTTTGTGGGCTCTTTTGAGAGTGGCGCGTTTTCCATTCCGGCGTCGGCCTATGGTGCGGGCGCTGACAGCTCTTCTGTAACGGTGGTGCAGCCGACGAATACCAGTTCAGCGGCTACGGGCATGGCAGGCGCTGCTGCCGCTCTGCCAAGCACGAGTACCGACGCACCGGCACACATCGAGATAGTTTCAGCTCCTGCGGCCACCACGAGTGACTCGCAAGAGCAAACGGTAATACCATTTTAGTACGCAGTATCTATGGCACGAGGGAAATCTGAACCAGGGGGCGCTTCGACTGAAGTCATTGCGGCAAACGTAATTGATCAGCCGATTGTGTCAGAGATGCGTACGTCGTACGTGGATTATGCGATGTCGGTCATCACACAGCGCGCGCTTCCAGACGTGCGCGACGGACTGAAGCCCGTGCATCGTCGCATTTTGTACGCCATGAACGAGCTGGGGCTTTCCCCGACAGCAAAGTTTCGTAAGTCGGCGCTTCTGGTCGGCGACGTGCTTGGTAAGTACCATCCGCACGGAGACAGCTCAGTGTATGACGCGATGGCGAAGATGGCGCAGGGGTTCTCGTACCGCTACCCTCTGGCAGTCGGTCAAGGAAACTTCGGTTCTATCGACGGTGACTCACCAGCGGCCATGCGATACACCGAGGTGAAAATGTCACGCGTTGCCGAAGCGCTTCTCACTGATCTCGATAAGGAGACGGTTGCCTGGAACCCAAACTACGACGCCTCGCGTAACGAGCCGTCGGTGCTCCCTGCAGCGCTTCCGAACCTGCTACTGAACGGCACACTCGGCATTGCGGTCGGCATGGCTACGAACATTCCGCCGCACAACTTGCGCGAGGTAGTGGCGGCCACTATTCACCTGATCGAGAACCCAGACGCCACCACGGACGACCTGTTGAAAATCGTGAAGGGCCCTGACTTTCCGCTCGGCGCTATTGCCTTTAACCAGGCCGACCTTGCGCACGCCTATGCAACGGGTCGCGGTCCGGTGGTTGTGCGCGGCGAAGCGGAAATTGTCGAAGACGGGAAAAAGGATACGAAAATAATCATCACATCGATTCCATATCGCGTAAACAAGAGCGAGCTTATCATTCGCATCGCCGAGTTGGTGCAAGAGAAGAAAATCGAAGGTATTCGGGATTTGCGCGACGAGTCTGCAGGCGACGATAAAGGTATGCCAGACGTGCGTGTGGTGGTGGAGCTCAAAGGCACGGCGCACCCGCAAGCAGTCTTGAACGCGCTCTACAAGCACACTGAGCTTGAAAGCACCTTCCACTACAACATGCTTGCGCTTGTGGACGGCGTACCAGAAATGCTGTCTCTGCCGGTCATGCTTGAGCACTTTGTGCATCACCGTCAGGAGGTGGTGAAGCGGCGCACTGAGTATGATTTGCGCAAAGCAGAAGAGCGCGAGCACATTTTGCTCGGACTCTCCAAGGCGCTCGATCATATTGATGAAGTGATTGCGATAATTCGCAAATCTGCAGACATCCCCTCAGCGAGTCTCGCTCTTCAAAAGAAATTTGCGTTCTCACCGCTGCAAGCGGCGGCGATTCTTGAGATGCGTCTTTCAAAGCTGGCGGGCCTTGAACGCAAAAAGATTGATGATGAGCTTGCGGAAATGCAGGCACTCATAAAAAAGTTTAAAGACATATTGTCGTCGGCAAAGAAGATTTTGGCTGTTGTGCGAAAGGAGCTTGAAGAGCTTGCTGAAAAGTATGGCGACGACCGACGCACGAAAATTGTGCGTGGCGGAGTGAAGAATATTTCCGTAGAGGACTTGGTGCCCGACGACGAGTCGGTGCTCGTGCTCACGCAGGGCGGCTACGTGAAGCGCACCAACCCGGACGAATACAAGGTACAAAAGCGCGGTGGCGTGGGTGTGGTCGACATTGCTACAAAAGAGGAAGACATTGTGACGCACTTTTTGGTGGCCAGCGCGCACTCAGATTTACTTTTCTTTACGAGCGCCGGGAAGGCGTATCAGCTAAAAATGTACGAAGTGCCAGAAGGGAAGCGGGCAACTAAGGGCAAAAGCATCATGAATTTCCTTGCGCTCTCGGGCGAGGAAAAGGTGACGAGTGTGCTCGCAGTGCCGAAGGGAGCAGTGCTTGACGCCACAAGCATTGCCTTTGTGACTGAACAGGGAGTGGTGAAGCGCGTCGCAGCAAAATCGTTTGCCGACGTGCGCACCTCGGGCATAATTGCCATTAATTTGAAAGCGGGGGACACGCTCGTAGGTGCCCATCGCTGTGCAGAAGGCGACAGCGTTTCGATTGTGACGTCGAAGGGTCAGTCAATACGCTTTGCCGTGGAAGACATGCGCGAGATGGGTCGTACGGCAGCAGGTGTGCGTGGTATGAGTGTCAAAAAGGGCGACACCGTTGTCTCTGCGGAAGTCGTGCCAGCAGAAGCGCGCGGGACATCGCTTCTGGTAATCATGGGCAAGGGCTATGGCAAGCGCACAAACCTCTCCGAATACAAGGTGCAGGGCAGAGGTGGCTCGGGTATTAAAACGGCTGAAGTTACCCCGAAGACCGGAGAAATAATCGGCGCGAAAGTGCTCTCTGGAGACCTTGCGGAAAAAGAAATAGTCGTCGTTTCAAAGAAAGGGCAAGTGATACGCATTGCTGCTGCTGAGGTACCAGCACTCTCGCGCGCAACGCAGGGCGTGCGCATTATGAAAATGCGTGAAGGCGACTCTATCGCCTCCATGGTTGCGCTTTAAAAAAACGTTTTGCACAGGTGCGCACAAGAATCGGCTTGTCAATTTTTTTGTGTGAGCGTATGGTCAACCTTGGACAGTGTCGTCCAACCACTGGGGGAATTTGGATATGCGAGTCTCGAAAAAAGTGCCGTGCCAACGCAAATTGTCGCCGCTGCAAGTGCGCTATATTGCAGCGATAAACTCGAACGGGCACGTGCTGACGACGCAAGAAATTGCTCGGTTCGTGGGGGTAACCAACAGTCGGGCAGCTCTCTTTCTCAGTAATATGCAGTCTGCGAACATGGTCGCAGGCACGAAGCGTGTTCGGGATACGTACATGTATTGGCGATCGATAATCGTCTAGTACAGGTTGGTGATGCGGGGCCGCGCACTTGCGCGGCCCCCGGTCTTTACACAGTGGATTGCGCGAGAGCAAAGCCCTCGCGCATGGTATTTTATGAACATGTCTAGCGCATTTAGTGACCCGCAATCAAATGTATTGCAGATGGGTCTTTCAGAGGGGATGCGCGTTGGTGATTTTGGTACGGGTACTGGGCACTATGCGCGAGCGGCAGCCGGCATTGTCGGTTACGACGGTCGTGTTTTTGCGATTGAAGTGCAGGAAGACGTGCTGAAGCATTTGCAATTGAACACGCAGGCTCCACAGCAACGCTGTATTGAAGTCGTCTGGGGTGATTTTGAGAAAATCGGCGGCACGCATTTACGGGATCACTCGCTTGACGCGGGGATCCTCGCGAACGTGCTCTTTCAAGTTGAAAACCGCGATGGGCTTCTTGCAGAGCTGAAGCGCGTGCTAAAACCAGGGGCGAGATTTCTTGTGGTTGATTGGGCGGGGAGTCATGGAGGCATGGGCCCTGCACCCGAAGCCGTTGTGAGTGAACACGAAGCAGAAAGAATTTTCATCGAGGGCGGATTTCATAAGGTGAAAGGATTTCGCGGTGGCCCGCACCACTTCGCTTTAGTATTTACAGCACCATGAAAATGACCCCGTTTAAGATTGTGCTTTTCAGCGTCTTTGGACTTTTTGCATTTCTGGGGTTGTTCGTCTTTGCCACGTACACCGGCTCGAACTCAGGCGCTAGCGGCGTGGGCACGGTCGTCATTTGGGGCACGCTTCCTAAAAGCCAAGTAACGGCCGCTCTGAGCACACTTTCTCTGTCGGATCAGACCATGAAAGGAGTTTCGTATGTGCAGGTCAGTGAAGACTCGCTTGTCTCCAGCCTCTCTTCAGCTATTGCTACCGGCAACCCGCCAGATTTAGTGCTTTCTTCTCAAGAAGAACTACTCTCCTTGCAAAAGTTTTTGCAAATCATACCGCCCTCGCAGCTCTCGCAAAGCACCTTTACCAACGGCTTTGTGTCCGAAGGGAATTTGCTCTCAGCGGGATCAGTGGGGTACTACGGAGTGCCGTTCCTTGTGGATCCGCTTGCGCTTTTTAGCAATAACGCCACGCTCTCCTCTAACGGCATAGCAAAACCGCCAGCGTCTTGGGATGCGCTGACCGGCCTGGTACCGAACGTGGCACAGCTCACCTCCACACGGCAAATCACGCAGGGTTTAATAGCGCTCGGTACCTATGGCAACGTGCACAATGCGCGCGGCATACTCTCTGCGCTGTTCATGCAGACTGGAGTGCCGATTTCTGCTTTCTCTGCCAATGGCGTTCTACAGGCCGACTTGGGGCAGAATACGGCTAACGGCGTGCCGCCCGGGCAAGCCGTAGTGCGTTTCTATACGCAGTTTGCTGACCCCACTAAAATTTCCTATACCTGGAATGCTTCTTTGCCGGACTCTCAGCAGGCCTTTCTTTCGGGCAACTTGGCGCTCTACCTAGGGTACGTTTCAGAGGCGCAATACTTGCGCGCGGCAAATCCGAATCTCTCCTTCTCTGTGTCGACACTTCCGCAAGCCTCGCTCTCGGCAAAGGTAACGTACGCTCTTTTGTACTCACTCATGATCCCTCGAGGCGCCAAAAACAGTGCTGGCGCACTTAGTGCGGCGATAGCCCTAGCCCAACCAGGAGCACAGGCAGTGCTCGCGAACGCGACGGGGTTGGCGCCCGCGTCGCGCACGGCGCTCACGCAGGTGCCGAACGACCCTGTAGCAACCGTGGCATACAGCGAAGCGCTCTATGCTAAGGGCTGGCTGTCCCCACAACCAGTAGACACAGATAGCGCCTTCTCGGGTATGATTAGCAACGTGATAAGCGGACAAATGACACTCGACACAGCACTCTCTGTGGCAGCACGGACCCTGAGTTCACTTTTGCAACAATGAGAAAGGAATTTTTTCTGATCTTTTTTTCTTTTGTACTAATTGCGGTTGGAGCGCAGTCTGTTTCCGCACAAAGCGTCGGAGGCGTTTATACCGGGGACAATACGTTCGATATTACTCAACCGTCGGCAACTCCGCCTCCCTCTGCAAGCACTGTTATCGTGCCAGGAGCACAAACAACGAATACAAATTTAGGGACTACCCCCACGGGTTCGACAAATCTAAATTTGGGGACGACACAGTCGAATTCAGGAGGCACATCGCTCCTAAACCCACTCGGGGCAAATGGCACGTTGCCAGGACTTTTGACGAGTATCTTGGCCTTTGTAGTACGCATCGGAACCTTTGTCGTCATTTTCATGCTTGTGTACGTCGGGTATCTTTTTGTGGCCGCTCGCGGCGCACCGGCAAAGATTGAGGAAGCAAAGAAAGCGCTTCTTTGGACGGTGGTGGGTGCCTTGATTCTGCTTGGAGCGCAAGCCATCGCCGCCGGCATTCAAGCAACCGTGCAATCCATTGGCAACGGCAACACCGTTACCGCTAACCCTAACGCGCCGCCGGTGCCGGCAGCTAGTCAAAATGGCCAAGTGGTGTATTAACATATGACCTTTGCACAACTCGTCGGTTCAGGTAGTAGTGGCATCATCGGTCTGTTTAACACTGTGGTTGTCCCTATAATTATCGCTCTAGCTTTTGGCGCCTTTGTGTGGGGTGTGGTTAACAATTACTTTATTCATGGCGCAGAAGAAGCAAGTCGCACCAAGGGAAGCAAGTTCATTCTTTGGGGCGTTATAGGTCTCGTTGTTATCTTTTCAGTGTGGGGGATAGTGAACATTATGTTATCCACGCTCGGAGTCGCTCCGACTGGCTAGGTACGCGTATACTTACAGTACATGACACTTTTCAGTCTTTCAGCTTGCAGTCCGGGAGGTTTGTGTGGTATAGGGCAAGAAATTATCACGCTTATTAACGTAGTCGCCATTCCGGTGTTGTTTGCGGTAGCGTTTATCGTGTTTCTCTACGGTATCTTCAAGGCGTACATTTACTCACGAGGTGACGCTGCTGAAGTGTCTGAGGGTCATCGACTCATTTTGTGGGGACTGATTGCTTTTGCGGTCATGATTTCTCTATGGGGCCTCGTGAACGTGGTGGTTAATACCTTTGGTCTTGGGGGAGTCTACGCTCCGCCCACACCAGTGTCTTCCCCCGGAGTGAGAATTCTATGAATATAAACACAAGTTATATTCAGGGGTACGCAACGCTGATTATTGGGTTCATTAACTCGGTGCTCGTGCCGCTACTGTTGGCGGTGGCGTTGCTGGTATTCGTTTGGGGTATTGTCAAATCTTTTTTTCTAGGGGGCGACAAGGGTCGCGAGGAGGGGCGCATGCTCATACTGTATGGCATTATCGGATTCGTGGTCATACTTTCCGTATGGGGATTGGTAGCGCTTTTGGGGAATACGTTTGGTCTTGCGCCCGGCAGCGCCGCACCACCCTACCCGGTGTTGCACTAGCAGTGCTATCCACAGGCACTGTGTTAGCGAGAGCAAGAGTCGTCACAACAAGTTACAATGTGAGCATTACTGGATTACCTATTCTATGAAAAAAGCAGTCTCAAAAATCGCACTCGTTGGTAGCACGCTCGCCGTTTTTGCACTACCTCTGGTTACCTCTGCAGCTACTATCGGCAACCTCTCACAAGCAGGGTCGTTTATCATAGACACGATAAATAACATCCTTGTTCCTATCGTATTTGCCCTCGCGTTCATCGTCTTCGTGTGGGGGGCCTTTACCACCTTTATCCTCGGCGCCGGTTCTGAGGAAGTGAAAGATAAGGGCAAGAACCTCATGCTCTGGGGACTCGTTGGCTTCTTTGTTATGCTCTCTGTGTGGGGCTT
>CAYQCB010000017.1:0-17351 GCA_964415875.1 uncultured Candidatus Saccharibacteria bacterium | reverse complement strand
GTAGGTGCAGCTGGCTCTCTCACTTCACTTAAAGCAACTATCACGAGTGAGGGGGCTACCGACACTGAGACACTCACACTGCGCCCCGAGAGCGTTGACTTGGTGCTTGAGCCTCTCTCCACCGTGCCACCGCTCTACCGCGGCAAAGCGCTTCCCGCCATTGACGGCTCTGTTCGCGCCGTAGCTGTCGCAAACTTCGTAAACTCGGCTGGAAAGGCGCTCGATCCAAGCACGCTTTCATACACCTGGACCATTGGGGGGGCGTTATACGCTGCTGGGTCAGGCATTGGTAAAAGCGTAGCTCTCGTTACATCCCCACTGCAATACCGTGCGGCAGACATTTCTGTCACCGTACAAACACAAGACGGCGCCTACGTAGGCACTGCCGCAACAAACGTTTCAGTTGAAAGTCCCTCCATTCGACTCTACCGTAACGATCCACTGCTCGGAATTATTTTTGATCAAACACTCCCTGACTCTTACACTATTTCTGGCGCAGAATCGACACTCTACGCCGCGCCATTCTCATTTCCCCTAGACTCAGGCGCGCCGACCATTGAATGGTTCCTAAACAACCAGTCTGTGCAGACAGGCAACTCCATTACCTTGCGCCCTTCCGGCTCCGGCACGGGGTCAGCAGCGCTTTCGCTCACAGCCTCTGACGGCAATAGCGCTACTGCCGTGGCAAGTTTGTCGCTCACCTTTGGGCAAGTGGTGAGCGACTCTTTGTTCGGATTATGAAAAAATCGATTTTCTTTGCATTCCTACTACTCATCTCGTTCCACTCCTCCGCATTCGCCCAGACACCGGTTGAAAACGACCTGAATGGCACCATTGTCGGTTCTCCTTCTCCCGCCGCCGCAACTCCTACAGCTCCGTCTCCGACACCAGCCGCACCAGTCTTGAGTGGTGGTTTGGGGTTTGTCCCTCTTGCACCTGTTCCTGGCCTCACCCAAGGGGTAGTGGCCAATTCAGCGGGTACGGCAAGTTTTTTGAATAATCTATACCTCTATCTCATTGGTATTGCGGCAGTGCTTGCGGTGGTTGAAATCATTTGGGGTGGTCTCCAGATAGCAACGCAGGATTCGGTATCGAAGAAAGGGGAGGGGAAGAAGCGCATTTGGCAAGCACTCATGGGCCTTGCTCTTGTCTTGTCACCTGCGCTGGTATTTGGAATCATTAATCCGGCTATACTGAATATGTCGATTAGTATGGGACCATTGAATGTACAGAATGCGGCGGGGTATGTGGCGCCTGTGGTCGCTCCAGCCGACCAAGTGTGTAGCGGATCAAGTTGCATGCAGCAAGCAAAAGCAAATTGTGATGCAGTTGGTGGAGTTTTTTCTACCAGTGGACCTGGTGGGAGCACTGCAGGAACAAATGCTACCTGCTATCTACCAAACAGTACCACTGTGGCAAACCAGGATTCAATTACTAAGGTTCAGTGCACAGCGCTCGTTGGGCACGGTGCAGCTGGAATGCAGGCACAGCCTATTGGCAAGGATCAGGCTCAAGACTGTGGCAGCGCCTCTGTTGCCACCCTTGAAGCAAGTTATGCATTGGGTCAGTGTAAAAATATTACTGGAGGTGGTGTTTGTCTTTTTGGGCAATAAAATATGTGGTGCTCACCAAATATTACTCCCACCAGGATAGCCGACTGATGGTACTCTATCTAGACTATGAGATTTTTTATCTTTCCATTGCTAGCACTTTTTACACTTGCGCCCCACACCGCTTTTGCTGCCACGTGTGACCAATCAACTCCGGGCAGTAGTTATATTCCTGGCCTTAATGGTACCAGTGGCACGTATGTTTGCCCGGGTGGAACAGCCACAAACGTGGACACCGTCACTGGGACGGTAACAGCTTCGCCCACCATTTCAGCTCCCTCAACACCTGTCTTGAGTGGTGGTTTGGGTTTTGTTCCTCTTGCGCCTGTTCCGGGACTCACCACAGGAATGGTGGCTGATTCGGCAGGTATTACGAACTTCTTGAATAATCTGTATAAGTATTTGATAGGTATTGCGGCAGTGCTTGCGGTGGTTGAAATCATTTGGGGTGGTCTTGAAATTGCCACGAAAGACTCGGTGTCTAAAAAAAGTGATGGGAAGAAGCGCATTTGGCAAGCACTCATGGGCCTTGCTTTGGTGTTGTCACCAGCGCTGGTCTTTGGAATTATTAATCCAGCTATACTGAATATGTCGATTAGTATGGTGGCGCTCAATGTACAAAATAGAACTGGTGCTGGTAGTGGCACACAGACAGCTGATACACCGGCGGGGAATACTGCGGCCACTTCTGGGACAACCGCAGGCACGGGTGCTGCTCCTGCCGGAACAGCACCGACAACAGGAAATGGAGATCCGGGGACGGGTCCGGCAGCGGAAATAGGCGTGTCAGCCTCTGCGACACCCACTCCGTCTACAGACGAGATACTCCACCCTCAAGTATTTTCTACTGCGTCTGCCGTAACTCCTGGCAGTTCCTGCACAGTCACGACGGACAATGTGTATTATTGTTGGGCAAACGCCACAGTTTGTGGGGCTGCAATTTCACCAAGCTCAATACTCGGCCAGGAGTCTACAAAAAATGGCTATAGCTTTGCTCCGTGCAAACAATTTTAACCATGCGCCGCATACTACTCTTACTTGCAGTTATCATCCTCCTCGCTGGGGCAGGGGTTGCTTTCTATTTTTTCTATGTGGCTAAGGGGCCAAGTGTTGTTGTGGCTCCAAACGGCCCGATCACACTGCCAGACGCTGGAAACGCACTCCTAACACCTGACGGCACCGCCACAACTTCGACAGCAACGACAGTGTCTGCGAGCCTGGTACGCATTGCCGCCGGGCCCATTGTTCCCAGTGTTTCTGTGACTGATACTGCAGGTGTAACCAGCTCAACCACTGACGTGACGGTGCGCTACATCAATCGCCAGAGCGGGAACCTCTACGCGTACACGATGAATTCTGGGACCAACACCCGCACTTCCAACAAAACAATACCCGGAGTAGAACGCGCCGCATGGTCAGAGGACGGACTCACTGCATACCTGCAGTATTTGTCGGGCACTGACTTTTCGACCGTAAACACCTACGCACTTGCAGCGACCGGCACCGACGGATTTTTCCTATCACAAAACCTTGCTGACATTTCTGTCTCTGCAACAAACCTACTTCTTCTCGCTTCGGGCACAAACGGCTCTGTGGGCTCACTCACACGTCTCGACGGGTCAAAATCGTCTCAAGTGTTTACGACCCCCCTCACAAGCGTCCACGCGCAGTTTCTGGGCAAGAGCAGTTATCTGGTGTACACCAACCCTGCAGCAACCCTCGATGGGTATGCGTACAAGGTGAGCGGTGGCCATTTCTCAACTATTGCCGGTCCACTCCTTGGCCTGACGGCTCTTGCCAGCCACTCGGGCACATGGGTGCTAGTGAGCTACACCAACAATAACGCTCTTGCTATGGAGCTTGTGAACACCCTTACGCACGAGACCGTACCCCTTCCTGTGGCAACTATTGCGGCGGACAAGTGCGTGTGGGCGCTTGACGACGCCACGGTGTATTGTGGTGTCCCAACTGCGCTCGATCAATCCCATACCTATCCCGATGATTGGTACCAGGGAGCAGTGCACTTTAGTGACCGTATTTGGAAAATAGACGTGACCGGGCGCTTTGCGCAGCTTGTACTCGACTTTTCAACTGAGGTCGGCAACGTTACGAGCTCAACAAATAGCCTAGACGCTACGGCGCTCGCCGTAGATCCACAAAACACACTCCTTTCCTTTGTGAACAAGAACGATGGCTCGCTTTGGGCTTACAAGCTCTAGCTTAGGAAGCGAGCACTGCAGCGTTTTCCTTCTCCAACTCTTCACGGGTGAGTGTGCGGTGCACATGCCACTCTTGCAGGGACCCTGCAAGGTTTGTGGTAATGAAATAAAGTGCCACAGCACTGGTCGCCGTATAGGAAATGGTTGCAATAAGGAAAGGAAATACGTACTGCAGCTGGGTGCCCATAACTTTTTGAAAGTCTGCTTGCATACCGGTACCTCCCGTTGGCTTCATAGTGCCGCGTAGCATAAGCCGCGCCTGCAGAAATTGAGTGAGCCCTGCCAACACCGCTAAAATGATGCTTTTACTTGAAATAGCAATGAGCCCTAGAAAAAAGAGGGACACCGTGTGGGGAAGGGGAGTAAATGGGTAGAGACGGACCGTGTCGAGTGCGGCAAACGACTCATACCGAAAGACCCAGTAGAGCGCCAAGAGCACCGGAATCTGAATGAGCGCCGTAACAATGCTCGCAAACGGGTTTACGCGCGCCTCCTTGTAGAGCGTAAGCGTCTCGACGGCGACCTTCTCCTTATTTCCTTTGTGCGTCTCTTTGAGTGCTTTAAGTTTTGGCTCCAGCGACTTCATGGCGCGCTGTGTACGCGCAGCCGAAAGTGAAAGAGGAAGCAGCAACAAACGAATAATGATAGTGAGAATGATGACGGCCACACCCACATCTCCCCACGGCACAAATGCCACCAACGCCACCAGGGCGTTATAGATTGGATTATAGAAAACGGCGTGGAAAATAGCAGATATCACAGAGGTATTGTACGTTAGTCTCGCTGTTTAGGAAGCAAGGACTCTATTTCAGAAAATAATTCTTTTGTGGATAGCGTTTGGGCATTTTTTTTTGGTATGACAATAAGCGAGGGCGGAAGGTTAAGAGACGCAAGTGCGGAGAAAATACGGCGTTTAAGTAGGTGGCGCCGAACTGAGAGTTTCTCTACTTTTTTTGATACCACGACGGCGTACCCTCGACTGTCCCTAGGCACAATAAGTGTGAGGTGGGGTGTGGAGAGCCGTTTCCCGCCCGAAAGGGCGTGAGGGAAGTCTTCGCGCGAGAGTCGTAAGTTGCGCGCAAACACAGTACTTAGACTGCCAATTTTGCTCGCCCGGCACGCCTGCGACGCTGAATAATCTTTTTACCAGCGCTCGTTTTAGAGCGAACTCGAAATCCGTGTGTTTTTGCTCGTTTGCGTTTTTTGGGTTGATAGGTTGGTTTCGCCATGGTGGTTTGGTTGTGCACACAATACTAACAGGTTCTCCCCGAAACGCTAGTGTGGCTGATTTTTTTGTACAGCGTATACTTCGTAACAATGGATAAGGGTAACCCTCGTGAACTTTGGGAATACATTCTCACACAAGTGGAATTATCTATTTCTCCTGCTAACTTCAACACGTGGTTTCGCGATAGTTTCATCCAAAAGATAGATGCTGATGGTGTGGTCTATGTGGGTGTCCCTAGTCAGTTCTTCAAAGACTGGTTTCTAAAGAAATTTCACACACTATTGCTTAAGGTAGTGCGCGATGTTTCCTACGAGTTTAGAAATATCGAATACGTTATCGTTAAGGACGATCGTCGGAAGCCCATAAAAGAGTCTCGCAGCACACGCGGCGTTGTAGAACTCCCTTTAAACGAGTTTTACATCAATAAAGGTGACAATCTTAATCCTCGATACACGTTCGATACTTTTGTCGTCGGTGCGTTCAACAATCTTGCGTATGTGGCCTCGCAAGCTGCCATAGAGCGCCCAGGTATCACGTATAATCCTCTCTTCATTTACGGAGATACTGGCCGCGGGAAGACACACTTGATACAAGCCATAGGAAACCATTTCAAAAAACAGTACCCAGGGAGAAAAGTGTTCTATCTTACCTCTGAAAAGTTCGCTATCGACTACACCGACTCGGTGCAGTCCGGTACTGCAAACCGTTTTAAAGACAAATACCGCCAGTATGACCTGCTTATCATGGACGACATTCAGTTTCTCTCAAAGAAAGAGAAGACGCAGGAAGAGTTATTTCACCTCTTTAACGCACTGCATGACACCAATAAGCAGATCATCTTCTCGTCTGACCGCCCGCCTGTAGCTATCCCGGACATCGCTGAGCGTCTTAAGAGCCGTCTTGCAAGCGGTATGGCAGTCGACATTGGTGAGCCAGACCCGGAGAGCCGTATGGCTATTGTGCGTAAAAAGTCGGCCCTTAATGGCGTTACCCTTTCAGAGGAAGTGATTGAATACGTCGCCACCACCCTCTCAGGGTCTATTAGGGAGCTTGAAGGTATGGTGAATAGTATTATTTGCCATGCACAAATTAAAGGCTCCTCGCCTGATATTTCTGAAGTACGACAATCGCTGCGTTCTTTTGTGCGCCCCCAGAAAACAATATCGGTTAAAAATGTTGTTGATAAAGTGGCTGAATTTTATGGTATTAGTGAGGATAGTATCTATGAAAAGACGCGTCGAAGAGAAGTGGTGCGCCCGCGTCAGATAATCATGTACATTCTCCGTGAGGATTTTCACGTGTCTTATCCAACCATTGGGTCAAAATTGGGAGACAGAGACCATACAACCGTTATCCACTCCTGTGAGAAAATAAAGAGGGAAATAATTGTGGATACTGAGTTAGCAAAAGAGATACAAAATATTCGCACCCTACTTGTATGATGTTTTCCTCTATACTATCAACAGTATATCTGTTCTGGACGAGTAAAAATAGTAAGAAAGTAGGCTCTTATTTTGGGTTTTCCACATATCAACAGCCTTAATAAGCATTGTATGAAACTTTCATTTGAAAAAAAGAACTTTATAGAGGCTGTGCATATCGTCTCCCGATTTGCTGAGAAGAGAAGTGCTACCTTACCAGCTCTTTCATCCATTCTTATCATTGCTGGCAATGACGGCATTAAAATGCGCGCTACCAACCTGGAAACCGGTGTCGATTACAAAATAAGCGGTACCAGCGATGGTGAGGGTGTCGTTGCAATCCCTTCAATAATTCTTCAGCAACTTGCTGGCTCCTTCAGCGCTGACGGATCGGTGCAGCTTGAACAAACAGGGGACACTGTGGTGGTTATTGGCGGTTTTGGAAAAAGCACCATTAAGACCGTGCCACATGAAGATTTTCCAAGTATTCCGTTTCCTGAAAACGCAAAAGATACGTTACATATTTCAGGTGCGGTATTGAAGTCTATTTTTACAACGGTTGCTAGTTGCGCTTCAAGCTCAACAGTGCGCCCCGAACTCGCTAGTATTTCACTAGTGGTTGAAGGGGGTACGTTAACTGCGGTGGCGACTGATTCGTTTCGTCTTGCAGAAAAAAAACTTTCGCTTTCAAGCCATGGCGTCCAGGGGCGCTTCCTTATTCCTGCAAAAAACGCCAGTGATATCGCACAAGCGCTTCCTGATGACGAGGTCTCGGTTTCTTTTGATGAGCATCAATGCGCCTTTCACACCAAGAATGGCATCTTCGTATCTCGGCTAACCAATGCAACCTACCCGGACTACCGCCAAATCATCCCTAAAGAGTTTGTGGCAGAAGCAGTCATTTTGAGAAAGGATTTTGAATACGCACTGAAACGCATGATTATCTTTGCTGACACCTTCCAGAAAGTGAAGTTGACCTTCGGTACGAAAGACAAGAAATTAACGCTCCATGCCCAAAATTCTGACATAGGAGAGTCGTCAGAGGTATTGTCTGCACAAGTTACAGGGGAACCGCTCGAACTTTCTTTTAATCATCGCTACCTTGCGGCAGTACTTTCACTCACTACTGCAGAGAGTTTGTCACTCTGTGCTGCGGGTCCCGGGCGACCACTTATTATTAAGGGCGTCGGTGACGCTTCTTTGATTTATCTCGTTTCTCCAATGAATCAATAGCTGGCAGCTATTGATTCGTGCCGCTAGTGTCAGTTGTTGTAGCGCTGTCGGTAGAAGTAGCAGTGGCCCACGAGAGCGGAACAGGAAGCTGTGCTCCTCCAGTAAAGAATCCTGGGTGAGATGCATACCACGAAGCAATACCGTACTCCCAGTACGGGTATTGCGGATCGTTGGCTGCGCTTTGTGGAGCAGATCCTCTAGGGTCATTTTTGTTGGTCCAGTACAAAAGACTGTGCGGTACAACAGCACCTGTTGCGTCAGGAATTTGCCACTCACCGCGCAGCATTGGAGGCACAGTAGCTGGAATCGGGTCTGGTTCACCAAAATACGTCTTAGGATATTTTGAAAGAGCATAGGCCATCACGTCGTGCCACATAGGCGCCACAATAAAACCAGCAATTGATTTAACCATGGGAGAGTTGTCATTGTTTCCGGCCCAGGTGCCGATAGCGATTGAGGGAGTGTAGCCAACAACCCACGCATCTTTTGTGTCATCGGTAGTTCCTGTTTTAACCGCCACATCATATCCGGCGAAAGAAAGTGGGGAATTAAGTGAGTATTCAGGCACACGTGCAGGAGCGTCAGAGAGCATTGCCGACATGTCGCGCGCAATGTTTGTGGGTAATACTTGAACGGGGTTAGCTTCGTACTTTTGCAGTACATCGCCGCTTGAATTATCAACTTCAAGGATGCCTGTTGGTGCATTATGTACGCCATCATCGGCAAAGGCAGCATAGGCACCTGTAAGGTCGAGGAGACGCACTTCGCCACCGCCAAGCACTAGCGTAAGGCCGTACTGAGCAGCATTTCCGAGGGTGGTGAGCCCCATTGATTCAGCGAGGTGTATTGCGTTGCTGATTCCCACCAAATACAACACCTTAATGGCTGGAACGTTAATTGACTGAGCAATGGCTGTTTCGAAGGTCATCGGTCCGCGGAAGATGCCATCAAAGTTTACCGGCGCATAGCATGGAGGAGTGCTGTTGGTGACGTCGGAAGGTCTGCAGGCAGTAGAAAACTGTGTTGGCGTGTCGAAGACTATCGTATCTCTCGTGTAGCCATTCATAAGGGCAAGAGCGTAGATAAACGGCTTCATGGTTGACCCAGGTTGTCGTAGTGCAAGTGCGGCGTTGTATTGGCCGTCTATGGTGGTGTCAAAGAAGTCACGAGATCCGACCATGGTGAGTATTTGGCCCGTTTGCGGGTCTATGGCGACAAGTGAGGCATTTGTAGCTTTGAATTTCGTAGCGTTCTGCAGCGCGTAGGTGTTCACGATGGATTCTGCTTTTGTCTGGAGGTCGGCGTCAAGCGTGGTGATCACCTTCAGCCCTGAGACCAAGGCGTCTTGACCGTATGTTTGACCGAGTTGGTTTAGAATATAGAACACGAAGTGTGGCGCGATAATGGCGTTTTGGCTTGCGGGAGCAAAAGTCACTTGCTCACTTTTTGCAGCAGCATAGGCAGCGTCGTCGATGAATCCAAGTGTGTGCATGCGCGCAAGAACTACGTTCTTGCGCGTGTCGAGATCTGCTTTATGAGTGCCATAAGGCGAGTAGTACGAAGGGGCTTGGACCATGGCGGCAAGGTAGGCAGCTTGGGCAACTGAGAGGTCTTTTGCCGTGACGCCGAAATACGCCTCAGAGGCGGCCTCAATGCCGTAGAGGGTGCCACCGTATGGAATAGAGTTTAAATACGTTGCGAGGATTTGGTCTTTTGAGTACGACTGCTCGAGTTTTATAGCAAGAATCCACTCATGGATTTTTCGGACAATGCTTTTGTTGTTGGTAAGCAGTGTGTTTTTTACCACTTGTTGCGTAATGGTTGATCCGCCTTGAGAGAGTGCTCCGCCAAGAGCATCAACTAAAATAGCTCTAAAAATAGAGGTAAGACGAATACCTCCGTGTTGGTAAAAACTCGAATCTTCAATAGCCACTGTGGCACTTATGGCGTTCGGAGAAATGGCACTGAGCGGGACGACGTCCCTGCGTGCGTCGCGGTTGTAGTCGTACAGGAGTATTTGGCCTGTACGGTCGTAGATTTTTGTCGATTGATCAACTTGGCGATCGGCAAAAGACGCAATGTCTGGCGTGGGAGTGAACGCTACCACCAAGACGAGTATTCCGGCAAAAAGAAGGCCAATGCCAAAAAAAAGGAGCACTGCGGCAATCAGTGTGTGTTTTGCTGAAAAACGGCTATAGACCGTCATGTCGCTCATGCTACCACAAGCGCCTTGTGGCAAGGTTGCCACAAGGCGCTTGTGCGTGTGTTGGTAAAGCTAAACTAGTACGTTTTATCGTCTTCTGCGTCGTGAAAACCCTCCGGCACGTCCTCTTCATCTAAGAGCTCTTCGTCATCGAGGTCGTCTCCGTCCGGTGCTCCGAAGTCTCTCAGTCCGTTCAATTCCTCTTCCTCATCCTTTTTCTTAAAATCATCGTCCATACGATGCTGTGTGGGTTAACCCGCATGGGGCTGCTCTATATTCACAAAAAATAAAAACAATGCAAGGGGATAACCCCGGGTGGCGCTCTATGAAGAGCGTCCCAGAGACAAAGCAGCAATGCCTACACCAATAGCATCAAACTCGTCGTCGAGCCGTTTCCTTGCTTCGAGGGTGACCAATCGAGGGATCATGCGCTCGATAGCTCCCTTATCAGCACGCCCATTTCCGGTGATGGCGAGCTTTACGTGCTGGGGAGAACACTCAATAACTCGTAGTTTGGCGCTTCCTGCAGCGGCAAGAATGGCTCCTCGTGCCTCAGCTACACCCAACGCTGTTTTTTTATTAGCGCTAAAAAAGAGCGTCTCCAGAGCAAGTGCGTCCGGCTGGTACTCGGCAATTGCTCTGGTGACAGCAAAAAGTACCGCGGAGAGCCGCATTTCCCGAGTTCCTTTAGGGGGCAGCACGCAATCGCTCCACACGACGTGTGGCTTGGAAGGGTCGCCTTCGACGACGGCTATGCCGACTCGGTCATAGCCGGGGTCAATCGCCAGTACTCTCATAGCCGCGCGCATTTGTGTACACCGCTTGGGTGTCGTCGTGATCGTCGAGCAGCGTAAGGAGTGCTAGAAGTTTTTCCTCGTCCTCGCCAGCAATATCGTTTAAGGGCTCGTTTGGTGAAAATTCGCCGGCAGGGTTCTTCGAAAACGCCCAACTCGCCGCTCCGGGGGGAGCAAGATCGACACCATTTTTTGAGAGAAGGTGTTTCAATTCTTGCGTGGTGCGGTTTTTGTTATCAGTAAGAGCCTCCACGATAATGGCGACTCCGCTCGGGCCGTAAGCTTCATAGACTACCTTCTCAAGTTCTCCAGCGTCTTTTGAACTTCCTTTTGCAACAGCTCGTTCAATGTTGTCTTTGGGCATATTGGCCACTTTTGCACGCGCAATGGCCGCTGAAAGCGCTGGGTCGGAAAGGTTTCCTCCGCTTTTCTTCGCTTCCACTGTAATGAGTCGGGCGAGTCGAGAAAAGATACGGCTGCGAGCTGAATCCGTTACCGCTTTTTGCCGCTTAATTTGAGACCATTTACTGTGTCCTGACATGCACGCACTATAGCAAAACACGCACTATTTCTAAACTATCGGGCGAGGTAGCTACGCGCTTTGTCGGTGAGCATGCGTCCACGCAAAGACCGTTCAATGAAGCCGAGGCGCAAGAAATACGGTTCATACACTTGCTCGATGGTGTCTATGTCCACATGGAGTGCGGCTGAGAGTGCGCGCACGCCTGCGGGACCACCGCGGAAACTCTCCTGGAGCGTTTCTAGATACCGACGGTCTTCTTTGGTAAGGCCCAGATCGTCCATGCCAAAAAGAGCAAACGCTTCCTTGCTCAACTCAACCGTAAGCGGTTTCTCGCGCACTTCCGAAACGTCGCGTACTCTCTTCAAGAGTGCGTTAGCAATACGCGGTGTCGCGCGGCTACGCTCGGCAATAGTGGCAATCACCTCAAGGGGCGCTTCGAGCCCAAGCACTAGCGCAGAGCGCGTCAAAATGTTTCGTAAATCCTCGTCAGTATAGAAGTCGAGTTGGTAGGTGCCGCCTCCAAAACGAGAGCGCAGCGGCCCGGAAAGGTCTGCTACGCGCGTTGTTGCACCGATTAAAGTAAAGGGCGGCAGCGAAAGTTCTACGGTGCGCGCCGATGGCCCCTTTCCTAAAATGATATCGAGATGAGCGCTCTCAAGAGCCGGGTAGAGTAGCTCTTCTACTTTGCGAGAGAGACGGTGGATTTCATCGATAAAGAGCACAGTGCCCGGCTCAAGGTTGGTAAGTACTGCAGCAAGGTCTGCTGCGCGCTCTATCGCAACACCTGAAGTTGTTTTAAGGGGTGCGCCGAGCGCGCGCGCAACTAAGTGAGCAAGTGTTGTTTTCCCAACGCCCGGTGGTCCATAAAAAAGAAAGTGTTCCGGCATGCCGCCACGTTTTTTTGCGGCGTCTATGGCAATACGAATGTTCTCTTTTGTCTGTAATTGTCCCACGTACTCCTCCCAATCGACGGGGCGTAGCGTCGCATCGAGTGAGTGGGTGACTGGGTCGTTTGGAGGGAGGGGGGTTGACATAAAATCAGGGAGTGCTAACATAGTAGCACAGAGTTTTTGATCTTGTTCATACTCCTCTAGGCAAGGCTTGACGGCTTCAGGCGATTCCCCAAGGATGTTTTGGTTCACTACTTTCGGGTAGTGGGCTGCGGCTCTCCTCAGGTGTTTTGCTCACCCCGCTTTACAGCGGGTTTTGCCTGGGGGAGCATGAACGAGAGCTGTAAAAAGCGCCACTACCCGGGCGTTTTTTGTTTATTGGTATGGAAGGTCGACGGTCGCACCAACTTCTGCAAGCGTGGTGAGGCCGCTTAATGCTTTCAAGATGCCGTCTTGGGCCATAGTTGGGTAGCCCTGACTCGCCACTTTTTTGCGGATGTCGCCCGCAGGCGGATTGTCTCGCAAGAAGGTGGCAAGCGTGTCGTCCATAAAAATGGCTTCGTACAAGCCGACACGCCCATGATACCCAGTTTCGTTCTCGTTTTTTGGAAGCGGCTCCCATACGGTCTCAATTTTTTCTGGAATGAGTGATTTGTCAGACAACGTCTCGAAAACCTTTGCAATCATGGTCTTTTCCTCATCCGTGAGTGGGCGCTCAGTGCGTTGCTCCTTGTCGAGGCGGCGCACGAGTCGTTGCGCCATGGCGACTGTAATTGCGGACCCAAAGGACTTTGGATCAACTCCAAGGTCTGCGAGGCGTGGGAAGGTTCCTGCGGCGTCGTTTGTGTGAATCGTGGTGAAGACAAAGTGGCCGGTAAGCGCCGCTTGAATAGCAATGCCTGCGGTCTCATGGTCTCTAATTTCACCAACCATGATGACTTCCGGGTCTTGGCGCACGATAGTGTAGAGCCCTTTAGGGAAATCGTACACAGTGCCATTTACCTGCGTCTGCACAATGCCTTCGAGGTGGTACTCGATTGGATCCTCGATGGTTATTATCTTTACTGAAGGTGTGTGGATTTCACGCAAAAAAGAGTAAAGCGTTGTTGTTTTACCGCTTCCGGTAGGGCCGGTGGTAAGGAGCATACCGTTAGCTCTACGTATTTCTATCTCTAGCCGCTTCAACAGTTTCGGGTGAATACCGAGCTCGGTGTACGGCAGCTGTGTCGTTTTTGGGTCGAGAATACGCATGACGATTGATTCGCCATAGGCGCCTGGAATGAAGGATGAGCGAACTTCTACGGCGTCAGTTCCATAGAGCACGGTAAACCGCCCATCTTGAGCACGGCCGACATTAAGTTTCACCCCGGAGAGTACTTTCAGACGAGAGTCAAGGAGGTGATAGATTTTTGAATCAAACCGATACGCATCAGTGAGCAGGCCGTCGATACGCAAACGCATACGCACGGCGCTCTCCTCAATCTCGAGGTGGATGTCAGAGGCTCGCATGGCAGAGGCGCCCGCAAAAATTTCCTCCAAAATCTTCGTTATGACGTCGAGCGTTGCTTTTTGCGTAAGCGCATCAAGCCTTTGAGTTAAGGCGTCTCTGACAACTGGAGCAGCTTTGAAGGCAGCTAGAGTCTCTGGCGAGACGGGAAGGGTTCCTGGCGGCACTGTGGCTGCGTAGGAAAGCTCTTTGTAGCGATTAAGGAGCTTGGCAAGACCGCGCTCTGACACGAGGTATTGCTTAACGGTGTATCCAAGCCCCGAGAGACTATTTACGAGCTTACCCAGGTCTTCATTGTTGGGGTTGCGAACGGCAACGTGGAGTACTTTTGCCTTTTTACTAAATGCGGCAGCTTGCGCAGCACGAGCATCTGACTCGTTAATGACGCGAAGTGCGTCGGCATCAATTTCCTTTAATGACACATCGATGTAGGGAATTTCGTACTTTTCGGACAAGATACGCGCAAGGTCTTCTTCTTCACGCTCGCGAATGGCGTCGAGCTGCGCGTTCTCCTTGTCTGTATCAAACTGCGTACTCATTAGAGCGCATGATACCACTGGCAGGCGCGGGCTAGACTGGTTGACATATATTTCATACAATGTATAATGCAGTCTGAAAAGGAGATGGCGACATGAAGAGTGTTTTTTTGAGAACTGGCTTGTTGGTGTTGCTGCTGGCAACCACCAGCGGCTGCGCCGCCACAGTCGTGCCGAGCCGGCCGTGTGTGGACGCCACGGTGCCCTGTGGGTACTACTATGTGCCAGCACCGGTGGTTGTGTACCCCGTATATCAGCCGTACTACTACAACGGCGCAGCAGGACACCTGTTGCATCACTGGTTCGGCCGCCGTCACCGTCGTTGATGCGGCGTCTAGCTACAACACCCGACTCTGTAAAGAGTCGGGTGTTCTTACGTGCAAGGGGGTACAATTGCCGCATGGCTCAAAAGGAAATTCACTCTCTCGAAGAACTACAAAAAGAGGCACAATCGTTTGTGCAAACGCTCTTTCCAAGGGAGTCTGGAGCGACGTTGGTGACGCTCTTGGGGGAGCTGGGTGCCGGGAAGACCGCTTTCACAAAAGAGCTTGCACGAGCGCTTGGTGTTACTGAGGTCATCACTAGCCCCACCTTTGTGTTGGAGAAAATCTACGCGCTCCCCGCTGCTGTGCACGGGTTCACGCAACTCGTACACATTGACGCGTATCGTCTTTCCCAGGGAAGTGATCTCGTGCCACTCGGCTTTGATGCGCTCATGAAGGACGTTCAAAATCTCATTGTGCTTGAGTGGCCGGAGCGTGTGGCAGACGGACTGCCGACCTCCAGCCGCACACTGCGTCTTGAGGCACATATCGATGGCTCTCGAACCATTTCCTATGCGTAGGTCACTCGGCAAAAAAAGAATAGTGCTTCTCGACACACACGCTATTTTGCACCGCGCGTACCACGCGCTCCCCGAGAGTTTTACGAGCCCTACTGGAGAACCCACAGGGGCGCTCTACGGTCTCGTCACCATGCTCCTTAAAATCATAACGGAGCTTTCTCCGGACTACATTGCGGCGTGCTACGACCTCCCCAAGCCGACTATTCGACACGAGGCGTATGAGGGGTACAAAGGCACGCGAGTAAAAACGGACGATGCACTTGTTTCGCAAATCATTGCCTCACGCAAAGTGTTTGAGGCTTTTTCTATACCCTTGTACGAGCGCGAAGGGTTTGAAGCGGACGACCTTCTTGGCACCATTGCGCGGGAAGCAAAAGGTGAGGTGGATGTCATCATAGCCTCAGGTGACATGGACACGCTGCAGCTAGTGGATGACGCGCGCGTGCGTGTCTACACGCTGAAGAAAGGTATTAATGACACCATTCTGTACGACGAAAAAGCAGTGCACGCACGCTTCGGATTTCTTCCCGCACTGATCCCTGATTTTAAGGGTCTGCGTGGCGACCCTTCTGACAACATAAAGGGCGTGCCCGGCATAGGAGAGAAGATTGCCACGGAGTTGATTGTGAATTTTGGCACGATAGAAGAGTTGTACGCGACCCTTAAAAAGGGAGATGAGAAGTTGCTTAAGAAGGGCATAAAGCCGCGCACGATTTCTTTGCTTAAAGAACACGAAGAAGATGCGCGCTTTTCGAAATCGCTTGCGACCATTCGTCTCGATGCGCCTATTGCCTTTGCGCTTCCCGAGAAGCGATGGAGTGAAGCGGTAAACATTGCCGACGTGCTTTCTCTTTTTGAAACCTTCGGTTTCCGGTCGCTGCGCGATCGCGCGCGTAACGTGCTCGGTGCCCCCGCTGGAGAGGGCGACGAAGAGGTGTTTGAAGATCTACCCGAAGAAGATTCAGTTGATCCGACCCGCCTCAAGGAAGCGCAGGTAATGCTTTGGCTCATATCGTCTGAGTTCACCAACCCCTCGCTTGACGACATTCTGGCGTTTACAAAACAAAGAGCATTTGATGCGGCGCATGCTGAATTAGAGAAGCAATTGCGCGCGGCGCCGCGCGTTGCCGAGGTGTACGACTCCATTGAGCGGCCGCTCATACCGATCGTCCACGCAATGTGGGTTACGGGAATCTTGGTTGACCCATCGGTTCTCGCGAAGTTGCAGAAGGAATATCGAACAGAGCTTGCGCGCATGGAGAAGCGGATCTACAAAGCTGCGAAGCATGAATTCAATATCAATTCACCAAAGCAACTGGGGGAGGTGTTGTTCGACGAAATGAAGCTCGTCCCCGATCGCCAGAAAAAAACGGCAGGAGGGCAGCGCTCAACGCGCGAAAGCGAGCTCGAAAAGATTCGCGACGCGCACACCATTGTGAATGACATTCTCGAATACCGTGAATTAAAAAAACTGCTTTCCACCTACATAGAGAGCTTGCCGCTGCTTCTTGATGCAGGGAACCGTCTGCATGCAGAATTTTTGCAAACAGGAACCACGACCGGGCGCATGGCGTCACAAAATCCAAACCTGCAAAATATTCCTCACCACTCTGAGCGCGGAAAGGCCATACGACACGCCTTTGTTGCTACAAAAGGCTATGAGCTTGTCGCCCTCGATTACTCGCAAGTGGAGTTGCGTATTGCTGCCATTTTGTCGGGCGACGAGAAACTCTGTGCCATTTTCAAGAGTGGTCGCGATGTGCACAGAGAAGTTGCAGCGCACGTCTTTCATGTGCCACCAGAGGCGGTGGACGGGGAAATGCGCCGCAGAGCAAAGGTCATTAATTTTGGCATTCTCTACGGCATGGGCGTGAACGCACTTCGTCAGCAATTGGGCACAACGACTGCCGAGGCGCATGAGTTTTATGACGAGTACTTTGGACAATTTAAAACGCTCTCGGAATATCTTGAAAAAACAAAAGGGTTTGCGCGCAAGCATGGCTACACCGAAACGCTTTTTGGCCGACGCCGCCAATTTCCGGAGATGAAATCAACCTTGCCGTATGTGCGCGCCCAAGCTGAGCGTATGGCAATCAATGCGCCGATACAGGGCACGCAAGCAGACCTTATTAAACTTGCCATGGTGCGAGTGCACGCCCTTTTGGAGCGCGAGGGGCTGCTCGACGACGCTCGGCTACTACTGCAGGTGCACGACGAGCTGGTGTACGAGATACGGGAACATAAAATCGCTGCACTTACGTTGCGTATTCAAGAAATCATGGAGTCGGTGCTTATTCCTCAAGAAACTCACGGCGTCCCTATCTTGGCGGAGGTGAAGCAGGG
>CAYQCB010000016.1:13743-17411 GCA_964415875.1 uncultured Candidatus Saccharibacteria bacterium | reverse complement strand
AACTCCAATGCCCGAGAGCGTGGCACGCACCGTAAACATGGCTCCTGCCTCGGTCCCGTGCTTTACCGACAAAACCAACCCCTCAAATACCTGCTTGCGCGCGTTTTTAATGGTCTTTTCCTTTTTATCCTTGCCGCGGCCCTTCTTGAGCTCGACAATGTTCTGAGTGACGCGCACGGTGTCACCCGGACGGACTCCGAGTGCTGCGCGACCCTCAATATTGACGGGGGTAATTACCTTCTCCATGTGTCGCGCACTGTACCATCGCCGCCTCGAAAAAGCAAAATATATTCTTGACTCCTAAGGCCAGGTCCTGCCCAAGACAACCCGGAACAACGAAAGTCAGTTATCTGCGTATTGATCCATGCCCGAGCAACCGTTTTCAGTTTAGATTCCCTCAAGCAAAAAAGAAGCCGCTTCGTGGAGCGGCTCAAAATTATATAGCGATAGACTATTTATGAAAATATGCCGTCAACACATTTTCTGATTTCGAGAAAGATTCTTTGCTGTGCCGCATTACCATCAATTCGTAACCAACTCTGGGATGGATACATGGCGCGAAGTGCTTCACTAAATTTCTCAAGATCATCCAGTTTTTCAATGTCAATCCCGCGCTTTTGGACTCGTCCAAGCGCAATCTGTGGGTCGGTATCAACCCACAGAAGTAGATCAGGTTTTGGTATGAGGTCAAGCAGTTGCTCCGTCTTCTCATCACGTTCCCCAGTCATCGCAAATGCCATAGCGGTCCGACAATAAATCGAGCGCGGCTCGACCACACTGCATACCAGCAGTGAGCAGCGGCTCAATTTCAGTATTGTGATTTCTGATCACGTCGAACGCCTTGGCAAAATCTACAACATGATCACCGTAGTACGTCCGTCTATCGGTGTGACCATGCTGCCACACGAGTGTATGCATGAGTTTACTGACGAAGTCGGTTCGCGACTCAGCCAGATACGTGGGGCCGTATTTCTTGAGCAAATAATAAGTAAGCTTTCCTGCCTGGGTCGATTTACCCGCCCCGTCAATACCTGTGAACTGAATATGTATGCCCCGTTTAAGGGCACGGGAGAGATTAGACATCTCAACACTCCTTCGGTCTATTGGTTAGAAGTTAGCGACATTTTTGTAGCTCACTTCCCAGAGGGGAAGCTAGACCATTTACCTGGGCGCGTCAAATCGCTACCAGTCCAGACCCTCTACACATTCCAAAAGATCAGCGTGAACGATTGCATTAGAAATCACCGCTCCTTTAAAGGCTCTACTGTAATCCAATTGCCTGCCCTCAAAATCAGTAATCCTGCCGCCAGCATTCTTCAGTATCACTTCTACCGCAGCGAGGTCGTGTGTGTTGATGTTTTTCTCGACATAGCCTGCAAGCCTTCCCCGAGCAACTAAACATGCGCGATACACCGAGCCACTAAAACCAACGATTCGTGCTTTTTTCTCCACAAGACGAGTGAGGAGAGCCGTCTGCGAAGGGCCTTTCAAAAGTTTCTCTGGGCTACCTGAGACTGCAATTGAAGCACCTACAATTTCTGTAGATGATACGTGAATGGGCTTCCCGTTGCACAAACTTTCGCCTCCCTGTGTCGCTTCGTACAGAAGATCAAGGAAGGGGTCATAGGCAACGCCCACAGTCGGAACTCCGTCTATGGCCAATCCAAGTGAGAACATGGCTGTTGGCAAACCCCAAGAAAAGGCTCTGGTGCCATCAATGGGGTCGCATATCCATCTTCGACCCATTCCATACTCTGCAGTGCTCTCTTCTTCGCCGACGATTCCATCATCAAATTGTTTTTCCAACTCTTCAATCACTAGATGGTTTATTTCAATATCTGCCTGCGTCACAGGGGAGTCGTCCTTTTTTCGTTCAATGACAAGGTCGTCGGAAAAATACTTGAGCATTATCTCTCCAGCTTGACGCGCTATCTTTTTTGCCGCATCCAGTTCTTTAGAAAAGTGGTCCATGTGAGAAATATAGCACTACTTTATTTCAAAATTTGATTAACTCGAACTCACCCCCGCGAGAGCGCAGAGAGTGCTTTTACAAAGTCCTCTGGCAACGGCGCCTCAAACGTGCGCCGAGTGCCGCTTGGCAAATCAATCGTAAGTGAAAAAGCGTGGAGCGCTGGGCGAGCAAAACCAAGCAGGCAAGGCCGCCCTTTCGCGTAGAGCGAGTCACAAATAATGGGGTGCCCTAGGTGCTTGAAGTGCACCCGCAACTGGTGTGTGCGGCCGGTTTTGGGAAGTGCCTCAACGTAGCTCACCTTTTCACGTGTCTCAGGGTCTACTGAGCGCGCAAGCACGCGCCACACAGTCACTGCTTCACGGTGCTTACGAGACTCGTCAGAGCGCGCCACGCCCCAGCGCGGTGGCACCGAACGTATACGCACAATCTCTGCCTCAATCGTGCCCTCTTCGGCTGCTATGTGCCCGTAGACGAGCGCTCGGTAGCGTTTCTCTGTCGTGCGCGCCTGGAACTGTGCTTTCAGATATGTGTAGGCTTCTGACGTCTTTGCAAGAATGAGCACACCCGATGTGCCCCGGTCGAGCCGGTGGACAATGCCCGGACGCAAAATCGTCTCCCCTTGTGGAGACACCCACGGCTCACCCACTTCCCTAAGAGAGGGGTATCTTTCAAGTGCCCACTGCGCCACTGACGACTCCTCGGTGCGCCCATCGCTGTGCACAATGAGCCCTGCGGGCTTGTGAATGACGAGCACAGCGTCGTCTTCGTAGAGAATTTCCGGCTCCATGACGCCACCATATCACTTTCCGCCCCTTCGCTCTCGTTCAGAAAAATCACGGAAGGCTTCTTCAAGGTGTTCTCCCGTGAACTCCGGCCACAACACATCATAAAAATACAACTCACTATACGCCGACTGCCACGAAAGAAAGTTTGAGAGGCGTTGCTCTCCGCCTGTGCGAATAATGAGATCCGGTTCCGGAATCCCCGCCGTCCACAAATGTTTTTCAAACGCTTCCTGCGTTATGGGCAAGCCACTTGCTGCAGCGGCATTTGCTGCGTGGAGAATGTCAGCGTGGCCGCCGTACGACACAGCAAATGCAATGGTGCCAGCGCCCTCCGCCGTTTTCTCTTCCAGAGAGTGCATGAGCTCTTGCAAGTGCACTGAAAACCGCTCACGCTCCCCCACAAACCGAATCCGCACCCCATCAGCAAGCAGTTGCGGCAGTTCTTTTTCAAATTCTGTAAACGCGCGTTCGAAGATCCCCATGAGTGCGGCGACCTCTTCGGCCGCTCTGTTCCAGTTCTCAGTTGAGAATGCATAAAAAATATAGTGCTCGGTGCCCCACCGCTCTCGTAGCGCGGCATAGGAGCGCACCAGTGCAAGCAACGCTTCTTTCCCGGCCTCGTGCCCTTTCACACTCGAGAGCCCGCGAGCTTTCGCCCACCGACGATTGCCGTCCATGATTATTCCGACCGACTTCGGTCCACTGCCTGACATACTACTTCCAACACATTTTCGTCTTAAAAAGTTACTGTTGTGGGCGCTAGAGGACTCGAACCTCTGACCTACCCGGTGTAAACGGGTTGCTCTACCAACTGAGCTAAGCGCCCTCTATTATCATTTCTAGTTTTTTGCTCGCATGAAGCGCAAACGACGGAGTACCGTCTCCACCGACTGAGCAAGCGTCCCTAGAGA
>CAYQCB010000016.1:0-13643 GCA_964415875.1 uncultured Candidatus Saccharibacteria bacterium | reverse complement strand
TGCACTTTCGTGAAGCGCAAACGACGGAGTACCGTCTCCACCGACTGAGCAAGCGTCCCTAGAGATTCCTCAATTCTTGCACTTTCGTGAAGCGCAAACGACGGAGTACCGTCTCCACCGACTGAGCAAGCGCCCTGTCTAACCTGCATCGCGGCCCCTACAAAACCAGTTATACTGGTGGCATATGGAAGAAAACTCTTTGCCGCCTCCTCCAACTCTTTCAGATCTAGCGCTCCCCTCATGGATACTATCCCGACTGACCGAGTATTTCAATCATAAAGAACAAGCGGGTAGCATAAAAATAGCTTCCAGTAGCTCCCCCACAGTTACAAACGCATCCTTACATGCATTTCTAAGCACCTACGCCAAGTGGCCCTGTGCATCAATTTTGATCGAGAGCGAGGCTCTGTACGCACAACCAGGCGTTTCTCAAGCTCACGACGACAGCGCTCACGCTCTTTGGCGCGCTGCTGCTGCAAACAACGCGCTTTCGCCAGATACCTTGCAGATCATCAACGAAAAAAGTAGCGCGAGCAGAGTATTGGTATCGGGTCCGGAAGAGTATCCAACCCAAATACGTGTAGCACTTCAGAGAGATCCAGACCTCTTGCTTATCGATGCCGTTACCGACAAGACAACATTTGCCCTCGCTGAGCACGCCTCATTCACGGGACACACGGTACTTGCAGGAATGCCTACACTGCGCGCCGCGTATGCTCTTTCGATAGTTATGCAGTTCAGCGAAAATCCCGCACTAACACCGTATGCAATTTCTTTTGTACTAGCCAGTGAGCCTATCGCTCTAACTTCTCAGAACGCCTACGAACTCATCATGGTAACTCCGGAAATGTGCAACCTACTAAAGGGGCGCCCAGCCGCCCAGGAGGTTTGGGATCTCGCAAAAACGCAAGGTTCGCGCACAATGCTCGACGATGCACGCGAGAAGGAAAAGAGCGGAGTAATTACGCACACAGACTTCGAGGCTTTCGAAAGAATGATCTCCCAAACTGGTCTAGATTAACGGTGGTGGGCACGGGGAGACTCGAACTCCCAAGTCTTGCGACATACGCTTCTGAGACGTACGCGTATACCAATTCCGCCACGTGCCCGTGTTTCGAACGCTCTGTCACGGTAGCGCACTGCCCCACTCTCGGCAATGCTTTTCCAAGCTTCTGCTCTCGTGAGGACAGCGAGTACACGTATCGCTCATTACAGGAGCCGGCGGCTTTCTTCGAAACCGCCTTGGATTTCAATAGTCGCTTCGCTCCTTTGAAATCTCAGCGTATACCTTGCGGATTTTCTGTCTGCTGCGCGAGCACAAAATGCTCGCACGGTATACGACACCTCGACGCACGCCCCTGGGTCGTGTGGCGTTACGTTTTCTTTTGTGGTCACAAATATTCTTCTCGTCGTCACTCAAAGAATTTCGCGACCCCGGCTCGCGGATTGGCCTGCTGGCCAATCATCGCTGCGCCTGGCACAAGTGTAAGGAAAAGCAAAGCAGCTTGCTTTTCCAGCCTTGTGCCCCCGCGAGGAATCGAACCTCGAATAACGGCTTAGAAGTCCGCAGTTATATCCATTTAACTACAGGGGCAATGCTGCTCGCACGAGACCTTAGTTAACCACAGATTTGCCCTCGCGCACGCTATTGTGAGGGATCCGCAAACCGATACCCCCCGGCTACATATTTCGACTCTTCTTCTGCGCGCCTATCAAACAAGGTGTGGATAGCGGTGAGCGAGTCGCTGTTAAACACAGGCGCGACTTTTGCAGGAGCACTGCCTATCACTCCCCCATTTACGACCGTATCAAAGGCCCATGCATTCCAAACAAGAATAGCCGCAAACAGTATTGCTGAGAGCGTGAGCAGTGCTATCCAGTCGCGCGCAGGGTCTAGCTGCTTGCCATAGCGGAAGCGCGAGATAAACGTTGCAAGAATTGAGAGTGGGTTCATGGCTTTTTATTTTGGTATTGGCACACTCTCTTTGGGCGGCAACGTACTGTGCTTTGTCGTGGTCGCTTCTGGAAGTGTGGCGGTGGTTGTGGTGGCCACAAGAGTCGTTGAAGCCGCTGGCGCTACCGCGTCCTGCACTACTGGTGCCGACGACGACGCGGAGCCCACCAACACACCGAGATTCGCTTGCCAGTTCCCAGCGTCTGAGAGGGCAAGCGTGAGTGATGAGACTGAAATATCATACGGCGCATACTCAATAGCACCGACTGTGCGCATAACAGCATCAAAGGAGCCATTGATCGTAAGTGCCAACACTAGTGCAGGGCGGTTCTCTACCTGTTTGGCAGCAACTGAAGTGACTGCAACGGTCGTGTGCAGGACTCGTCCGCGCGACTCAAGATCGTCAATAAAGGGCACGACTGCCGATTCCGGCACAAAGTACGCCTGCACCGCCGCTTCGTCTACAGCTATTTCAGAAAGCGCAGCCTGAGCAGCGACAACACGCGAGGAAGCCTCTGTCTTGGCGTTGATTTGTGTTTGCAGTTGTGCAGCTTCGGCGCTCTTTGCCGACACCGCCTCATACAGATAAAAATACGCGCCCGCAGCGGCCACAACAGCGGTAAGCGTCAGCAGAAGCTGCAAGAGTGCTTTTCTCATGGTTTAAAAGTAATAGTGATGCCAAACGAAATGTTTGAATCTTTGGCGTAAGCGGACACCGGCAGGTCTACGCCTTGCGCAAAAGAGGTTCCCTGCAGCGCTAGCTGGTAATTACGCAGCGCATCGCGCGTGGCAGCCATGCCGGAAATCACCATGCTCGCCGCTGTGTTCCCCACTTTGGGCGTATAAGCAATGCTTGAAAGCGTGATGCCGGGGCGAGAAATGGCGAGGACCTCGCTTACCACTGCACTTGCGGAAGGCAGCGTGCCAAGCTTAGAGAGTGTTGCGGTGTCTTGCGAAAGGGCGTCCAAGCGCCCCAGTAACTCCGCCTCGTCAGAAGAAGCAAGCGCACTCGAAACGGTTGCAAGACGTTCAGTGCGCGAGTGCACTTCGTTTGATACATACAAATACGTAGGCAAAAGAAGTATCGTCGCAGAAGTAATGAGCACGATGCCGAGCACTGCAGCCACGACGATGAGCCGCCAAAAATACTCTCGCCGCAGTGTGCGGTGCCGCTCTCCCGGAAGCAAATTGGTGAGGTCGTTCGTCATACAAAAAGTGTCTGGTCCCGTAGCGCAAGTCCGATAGCCGTCGCATAGGCAAGCGACTCGGTGTAATCAATTGGTGGAATCCAGGTGTCACGCGAGGCAAGGTTGGTAAACACGTCGCCAGCAGTGCTTGGAATACCAAGCGCGCCCTCAAGGTACTCTGGAAGTCCTCGCACTGATGCATTGCCCCCCGCAATGATTATGTGCGAAACCAATTCGTGTGACCCTTGCTGAGCCACGCGCTGCTGCCAGTACTGCAGACGCGTATTTATTTCGTCTTTTATCGCAGAGACTGTTGAGAGCATGGCAGAAAGATAATCTTCGTTTCCTGAGGCGGGCACGATACCTCGCTCAGCCTTCACTTTTCGTGCTTCTGCCTCAGTAACGCCAAAGTGTTTTTGCACGGCGAGCGTAAAAGCATGTCCGCCGATGCCGATAGTAGTTGCAAAACGCGGAATGCGGTTTTCTACCACGGCGAGTTTTGTGGTGGTCTTCCCTACGTCAATGAGCATGGTGGTAGACGTGTCGCCATAGGGCAAGAGTGCTCGTGCCATAGCAAACGTTTCGCTCTCCAGAGAGCGCACGAGCAAGTGTGCTTCGTCAAAAACTGCAAGCGATTCCTCCACGACTCGTCGAGCAAAACCAATGCCGGCAACGTGCTGTACACCGCTCTGACGACTCCCCACGCCAACCACGTCGAACGAGGCGTCGGCCGCAGAGAGCGGTATGTACTCGTCGAGGTGCTGTTCAATAGCCACGCGCCACTCTGACTTTGTGTCGCCCTGCGCGTCTGCCTCAAAGAGGTATGACTTTGCTTCGGGCAGAGCCGCGTTGGCGCTCGTTATTCCGGTGCGACGCGCAGCCTCTTCGACGGCGGCGGCCACTGCTGTACGGTTTTGTATCTCTCCGTCAATAATCGCTCCATTTTCGAGGCGCACCTGAGCAAAGGCCCCGAGCACCAGTCCGTGAGAACGCTCGACGAGCCGCACGGCCTTTACACCGCTCGTCGAGACGTCGATACCCGAGAGCGGCAATGCGAGATAGTTGGGGGGTGCAAGCGCTGCGCGCACGCGTTCATGCAAGACAACGGCCATGCGTGTAAGTATACCGTGCGCACGCAATCACAAAGTGGTCTCTAGTGTGCGCTCGTACCGTTTGGCACAGTCCGGTCTGGTGTGAGAAAGGCAAACGAGTCTCCCTCGCCCACGGCAAAGAGCATACCGTTCGACTCAAGCCCTTTAATGGTACGCGGCGCGAGGTTCGTCACAAATGCCAACTGTCGCCCCACAAGCGACTGCAGATCACTCACATAGGGCGCAATACCGGAGACAATCTGTCGCGGCCCGCCCTCCTCTGCAAAGTCAATCATGAGCCGAAGCAGCTTGTCGGTTTCCGGCACGCGCTCTGCCGAGAGCACTGTGCCCACTTGTACAGTTATTTTTGCGAACTCATCGATGTTAATGCGGGTTGTGTCCATGGGTTTGTCGTGAGAGGTAACTAGTAAGAATGAGCGCGGCGGCCGATGCATCTACCAGCGGGTGCGTGCGCGGCGAACGCGTTTTAAGGGTGCGCTCAGGCGCGCGTCGCGCAAGCGCCGTAGTATACATTTCCGGCTCGTAGTACACCGGCACCGAAAGCCGTGCACAGAGCGCCTCACCGAGCGCATGTGCTCCAGCATAGACAGAGTTTTCGGCCCCCAACAAATCGCGAGATTCACCAATGACAACCGCTTCCACCCTTTCCGCTGTCGCACGTTCACACAAGTCGTCGACAAGGGCCGGCGTATTGGGCACGATCGTATACGGAAATCCCATCGTTCCGTTTTCATCCGAAAGGGCAAGCCCCACCTTCTTACTTCCAAAATCCACGCCGAGGTATCGCATGACCTCTAGTGTATGGTACCCTCTCTTTATATGCACGCTTTTGCGAATTTCCCCCCACCCATGCACACAGCCGCACTTGCGTTCGTGATTCCGCTTATACTGGCCGCCGTGGTGTGGTCACTGGTTCTCAAAGGCTTCGCTCTCTGGTACGCTGCACGCGGGAGTCAGAAGGGCTGGTTTATTGTCATGCTCGTCCTCAACACGCTCGGTATTCTTGAAATCATCTACCTGGTTTGGTTTCGGCCAAAGAAAGTCGCTGCGCCTGTTGAAAACGCTCCCGACAGCTTGCCTACCGTATAACGCAAAACAAATAAGGAGGGGTCGCATAGTTGGTCTAGTGCAGTGGACTTGAAATCCACCGTACCGCAAGGTACCGCGAGTTCGAATCTCGCCCCCTCCGCAGTAACGGAATAAAAAAGAGCCCGCTGGTCTTTATTCCAGCGGGCAAAGTATGCATGCAGATTCATTTCACTCACCCTCCCTTGAGCACGATCAGCAGCTCCTCGATGGTCCGTTCCGACAGCCCGATCCCCTCAAGTGAGGACTTGGCAATGGCCTCAGCCATTGCCATTTTTTGTGCAGACATTTCGGAAGCGAAAGCTGCCATTTGTGGCGAGAGGGCACGGTTCGTGACCGGTTCGGCACTATTCTGCAGAATCCCCTCTGCAGACATTGCCGCCTTGACGAAAATCTCCGTGCAAAACTCCGGGTCCGACGAGAGGCTGTGCGCCCGCCTGGCCCAAACGGCCACCTCGGCCAGCGCTCGCCCGCACAACTCCTCAGAAACTTTAGACATTACTCACTCCTCGAACACTGGGGGCTCGCGAACCATTCGTAAACCCATTAGTGTCCGCCATCGTTTTCCAATTGATGACGGGGTTTGCTCTTGTTTTTCACAAGAGGCGGCGGAAGCTGAAGTACGCGGCACATGCCAGGCCGAGGCCGAACACCCATTTCAGCTCCCAGAGGAAGTAAATAAGGCACGTAGCCGCCACGCTCAGCAGCACCCACAGCGCGTGGGCGACTACTCCTGGCCAGAAGAAACTGACCAGGGCGGTAATCACCACGAGGGTGACTGCCGCGCGGGCGGGCGAGCCAACGAAAACAACAACCCAATCCATCTTAATCTCCCTTCTAACTTTGAAGAACAAATTCTTTTAGCCACCGCTCTCGCACGAGCGAGTGATCAGAAGCTAAATAGAATGGGCGATAGTGGCTCGCCCGCACCCTTTTTTGTTTCTGTTGCCAAGCGGTGTTGTGTCACCGCTCCGAATCTTATTCGAGCAGACCGAGGAGGAGTGGGTCGCGATACAATACCGCCAACGCCTTCAAGATCTCTCGCGAGGTCTTGAAGGTGGCGCGGCGATCGAAGTACGCGGCAACCGTGAGATCGTGGTTTTCGCACATCGCCGTAGCGATGAGCGCCGGCCACGGCCGCTCCTCGTAGGGTGCGCTGCGCGGCACGTTTTTCGCGCACCTGTGGAGATCGGAGATTTTAGTCTTCCCATACACCTCCACCGCGTACTCCTCACTCGAGAGACCCTTCACGACGGAGTAGCCCTCAGCAGTCTTTACAATCATATGCATGGCACGTCGTCTCCTACCTTTGAACCCCGAGGCACGGGTGCGCCACTTGGCGCAGATGAACCCAATCAGTCCACGAACTGTTTCGCGGA
Organism: uncultured Candidatus Saccharibacteria bacterium; assembly: GCA_964415875.1. Classification (GTDB taxonomy): domain Bacteria; phylum Patescibacteriota; class Minisyncoccia; order Phycocordibacterales; family Phycocordibacteraceae; genus C7867-001. The sequence continues at coordinate 6,925 of CAYQCB010000016.1, read as the reverse complement.
CTGAATAGAGAGGATGATTCAATGGCTCATCCACACCTTCCGCACAAGCACCGCACAGACTCCACAATCTGGTTCGCATTCGGCCAGCACCACCCTCCTTATTTATTTCTCAATGAACCGTTTCTACTTTCGTCCTTTTGGACTCATCAGCAAGAGTTACACCCTTGGAGCAGACCGAGTGTTTGTGAGGCACTCGGTTTTTTTCAGGGCTGCACAACGCGAGTTGCGAGCCGGAAAAAGTGTGCATGGAGTGGGCGCAGTGTTTCTCTACTGCTTACCCACCCCTTGTCATGTGTCCCCTTGCTCTGTTCGATGGGAGTCCGCTCTATATCCAAGAGGGAGTCATTCCACACCGCAGGACACAATCGTGGCAATGCACTTGCCACTTCCCTTCACCATCCTCCCCGTTACATAGGGGCGGATGCGGATTCCGTTTCCTCTTTTTCAAGGAAGACGTATTCCAACAGAGATTGCTCTCTGAGGGCCCGGGAACGGGCGGTAGAACTTTCCGGACAACCCACTGGGTGAGTCGTCCGCGATTTTTGAGGCTGGCAGTTTTCACTGCGAGCCCCTTCTGTTGCCAGGCGGGTTATCTCCCACCCCTCTGCCGCTTAGGCCTCGACCGTCCAGAGGCCGAAGAGGAAGGTAGCTTTCGCCACCTCCTCTTCGGTGTACTCGTGACGATTCTCCTGCAGGCGCGGGAGGCCCCGGATGCCCATAACGAGCATCCGGTCCCCGACCTTCAGGGAGACCATCAGCGCCTTTTCGGGCACCGTGATCTCGAGGCCGTAGCGCTGCCGTGCGGCGTCGAGGGACGTGCTGTGCTGCGGGTTGCAGCACGACGTGTACCCCTCGTCGAGGAGGCTCTTCACCTCCTCGATCTCCAGCGGCCGGCGCGCAATGTGCGCCGTCGGGGAGAACATGCCGTCGGCGATAGCGAAGCCAAAATACATCGTCATGGCACGTTTCTCCACCCCAGAACCCCGGGGCGCGGGAGCGCTCACAGCGCCGTTTCAAGGAACTGTCGCTACAATACTCTTTGTGCCACATTTGTCAATATCTATAATTATAAATTGAAATATACTGTATTACAAAATGATTTCGTCATTGTGGAGTATAGTGAGTATGCTATATTTTTGTATATGAATGAATTACAAAATAAATCTCAAGAAGAATCAGCCCTTTCAAATGTGCTCCCACAAGATGAAGCAAGTGCTTTTTTGCTTCTTCTGCGAGACGGGCCCTTGCGTGCCTCAACCCTCGCAAAGAAGCTTCACGTCCAACGACCTACTGCATACAAACTGTTGGAAAAACTTGTCGAAAAAGAGCTTGCGGTAAATAACAATCCTGGCAAGGGCGTGGCGACATACAGCCCCAAACACCCAGCACAACTACAAATGCAGGCGCAGCAACAAGCGCGAGAGGCCAAAGCAACTCTCTCTCTTATCGATGCCTACCTCCCCGCACTCACGGAAGAATTTCACAGTCGCTTTGGCGGTATACCGGGTTTTCGTGTACTAAACGGCCTTGACGGCCTACAGACCCTTTACGAGGAAATTATCACCGAACAGAAAAATATCCTTCTCATGCGCTCACCCCATGACCGTCAAACTACTGAAGCTCGTTTACTTATCAATGCACAGATACGTGCTCAGATTGAGCATAGTATCCACACACGGGCCCTCACGCCGCTGCGACCAGACATTGACCCCGCACTACTTGAAAATGATGCAACCAATCTCGTCGAGCGTCGCATCCTTCCTGAAGAAGAATTCCTCATCCCCGCACAAGTCATTGTCTACGGAAGCAAGGTTGGCATTACCGATTACGAAGACACTTTCATGACGACTATCATTGACAACGAAGCCATTGCGCAAACCTTTACCATTATTTTCAATTACATTTGGGACAAATCGCTCGATACGCACAATAAAATGTTGCCGAAATAATTCCCCTCAATACTAAAATGGTCTGCCGTCCGCACCTGTGCTCTGCTACTATACGCACATGAGAAGCGCACCACTCTTTGCGTGGACGGGCACCGAATACAACCACAATCCCAAGTCGGCTGATTGGTACTGGGCGCTCGGCATTGTCGCCGTCGCCTGCGCGGTTGCCGCAATACTCTTTGGCAACTACCTCTTCGCCACGCTTGTGGTGGTGGCCGCAATCACCATTGCCCTTCACGCGACGCGAGTGCCGCCCGTGCACCAGTTTCGTTTGACAGAGCACGGCCTCATGATTGGAGAAGACCTCCACCCGTTTGGCCGTATGCAATCCTTTACCGTGCTTGAGGACATCGAGGGCGAGTTTCCTCCTATTCTTTCTATACGCAACGACAGCTGGCTCTCTCCACACCTCACCATCCCCCTCGAAAACGTCGACGCAGACGCCGTGTATGCCTTTTTCCTCACGCAAATCGACGAGGCCGTGCACCCGCACACCTTCTCCGACGTGGTGGGGGCGTGGCTGGGATTTTGAAAAAACGCGCTCTCGCGGTAGAGTCTGCATACTGCTCCTGTCGTTCAATGGATAGGACGCATCCTTGCGGAGGATGTAATGTAGGTTCGATTCCTACCAGGAGCACAATGAAGAGCGAAGCGAGTCATGTGCCCCAGGCACGCCTGGGAGGCGTGCCTGTAGGAATCGAAAACCTTGCGAGCGTTTTGTGTCGCGTAGCAGACAGAAAATCCGCAAGATATACGCCGAGATTTCAAAGGAGCGAAGCGACTATTGAAATCCAAGTGCGGTTTCGAAGAAAGCCGCCGGCTCCTGTAAGGAGTGATAAGCGTACTCGCGGTACTACCAGGAGCACAGCCCATTGTCATGCCTGACTATCTTATTGCTTTTTTTACAGGCGGCACCATTACCGCCGCGGTCGTCGCCCTCCAGTCAGCGGGCTACCCGACGCTCTCCGGCGTTGCGGCTCTGTTCCCCATCGTTACCTGGCTCTCTTACATTTTTATTGGAGAGCTAAGTGGTGCAGCAGCTGTGTCCAAACACTCACTCTTCGTGCTTCTTGGCACGCTCATTGCCTGGACACCCTACATGGCGACCATCTACTACCTGAGTCCACGCATTGGCGTAAACAAAGCCATTGTAGTTGCATTAGTTGTATTCTTTATTGTCGCCTTTATATACGTGACGACGTACAACAAGTTCGCACTGTGAACCCTCTCATCGTTCAACGGATAGGACACCTCCCTCCGAAGGAGGAAATGCAGGTTCGATTCCTGCTGAGAGGACTGAATTGACTTTTCCCACACAGCTGTTATGGTATTTTTAGTGCACTCATTCCGAACGCACACCCACCAAGGAGACCAGCTTTGGATACAAGCACTGCGCCAAACCTGCGCGCTGGCTATGAGGGCCAGATACGACAACCGTTCAAGGTGCTCAGTACGGGCTACCTTGTCCCGATGGGAATGGATGAGGATCCGTACTGGAAACGTACCACACGAGATCTGGAACCCATCGGCAAGAACAGGGGCTTCCCCTGCCGAGACCCACGACCATTCGTGAAGGTGGATCCCGATTTCTGTGGGGAGACGGTGTACGCCACCATACCAACAAGCGTCCTTCAGGAGGGTCTGACCGTGTGGTGGCACAACATGGCCCTCACCCACACCATCGACCATCCACTGCGAGGATAACTCGCGACCACAGCGCTGGCTTTCAAGAAGAAAGCCAGCGCTTCTACATTTTTGTAAAAACACAAAAGCCGCTTTCGCGGCTTTTGTGTTTGTCTCCAGTTTCTTAACTCTCCTTCTGTGCTCGACGGATAGCGAGCGCAAGTCTGGACTTCTTGCGTGCCGCCGTGTTCTTTTTGAGTACGCCGCGCTTAGCAGCTTTGTCGATTGCCGCAAACGCAGAAGGAAGGAGTTTCTCTGCGCCAGAAACGTCTTTGGCACCGAGTGCCTTGGTAATCGACTTGGTGACCGTGCGCTGTGCCACCTGGCGGCGCAGGTTAAACACGTGCTTACGCGCGCTTGAGCGGTTCGCTTTCTTTGCTGAGCTGGTTATTGCCATGTGTGCATAATCTACGGTATCTGACCCATATTCGCAAGAGTGGTACCATGCATGCATGATTCGACACATCCGCGGACCTGTACTCTCCGTGCACGCCACGGGAGCCATTGTCGAGGTCGCCGGCTTTGGCATTGAGGTGCGCATGAGCTCACCCGAAACGCTTTCAGTTGGATCAGAGGCCCGATTAGCGACTCATTTGACCGTACGCCAGGACGGCATGGACCTGTACGGCTTCCCCACCTCAGAAGACAGAGATTTTTTTGAACTTATCCTCTCCGTGTCTGGAGTGGGGCCAAAAACCGCTCTTTCAATTCTTCGACGCGCTCCTCGCGAAGCGCTTGCGGGAGCACTAGCGAAGCGCGACTTGCAGTACCTTACCAAGATAGTCGGTCTCGGGAAAAAAAGCGCAGAGAAAATGATTGTGGAGCTCTCAGAAAAAGTGTTTGCCACTCCACACGAGGACGGAGATGGTGAGGTATTCGATACGCTTGTTGCTCTGGGGTACACTGAGCGCGAAGCGCGTAAAGCGCTCCAAGCAATTGACGTTGGCGTTCTTGGAAAAGATGCGCGACTCAAGGCAGCGCTCTCAGCAAAATCATGAACCACTTGCGCCGTACACTTCTAACTCCCTACCACTACGCCTGGGCAACTCTTTCTGCGCACTGGTACGAGTTCCCCGCAAGGCGCATGACGGTCGTTGCAGTGACCGGCACCAAAGGCAAGTCCTCCGTGAGCGAAATGCTTTTTGCAATTCTACAAAAAGCTGGATACACCACCGCTCTGGCCGGCACCATTCGTTTTGCCATAGGCTCAAAATCAAGACCGAATCTTTTTAAGATGACCATGCCCGGCCGCGGATTTATCCAGAAATTTCTTGCAGAAGCGCTCAGTGCCGGAGCTACGCATGCCGTCATTGAGATGACAAGCGAGGCTGCTCTGCTCTATCGCCACAAAGACGTCGACCTTGACGCTCTCGTCTTCACCAACCTCCAAAAAGAGCATGTGGAGTCGCATGGTTCCATGGAAAATTATTTGCGCGCCAAGCTCTCGCTCGGCGATTCGCTCCTGCACTCACCCAAACGGCCGCGCTCAGTCATAGCAAACACGGACGACAAAGCCGGGGCAGCGTTTCTCGCGCTCCCAGTCGAGCAAAAGATTGGTTTTGGTTTTAGTGACGCACTACAGCCACAGATTGGTGAGCGCGGCATTTCGTTTTCGTACAAAGAGGTGTCCTTCTCCATTCCTCAACCAGGCGCCTTCAGTCTTATGAACGCTCTCGCCGCCATAAAGACCGCTGAAGCGCTGGGAGTACCGCTCGAAACGTGTGCGGAGGCGCTTGGAGAACTGCACACCATTCCTGGGCGCGTTGAGCGTATCGAGGCAGGCCAAACCTTCACTGCACTTGTGGACTACGCACACACCCCGGACTCGCTCCAAGCGCTCTACGATGCCTTTCCTAATCGTAAAAAAATCTGCGTACTCGGAAACACGGGCGGTGGACGCGATACCTGGAAGCGACCGGAAATGGGTCGGATTGCAGAGGCAGCGTGCGACCGCGTGATCTTAACGAACGAAGACCCCTATGATGAGGATCCGGAAAAAATCGTGCGCGACATGGCTGCTGGCATGAAACAAGCTCCGGAAATAATAATGGACCGTCGCGCAGCTATTCGTCGAGCACTCGAACTTGCTCACCCTGGAGAGGTGGTTTGCATCACTGGCAAGGGTACGGACCCCTACATTATGGGCGCCCGCGGCACTAAGGAGCGTTGGAGCGACTCGCAGGTGGTGCGTGAAGAACTTGCGACGCTTCTTATAAAATCCTGATAGTATTGCTGCATGCAACACGACGCGTGGTTTTTCATTGGAATTTTCGCGTTTATTTTTCTCGTGTGGATTGCAACTGGTGGCCCTACGCACCCTCTCTCTTTTTCTGGACCCACGCTCGCACAGCCAGGCGCGCTCGGGGGCGGCACCTACCTCTCTCTGCCAACGTCCGGTATTTCAATTGGCACGAGTCACACGGTGCTCCCTGGCTCCTCGTACGACGACGGCGTTTCGGGCGGCACCGGCACAGGGCTCCCAACCTATAACGGCGTTTCCTTTGGCACACCCTCATCCTACCGGGGCGTCGTTACCGTGGGGCACTACATATCCGGTGCTGGTTCTACGGATCCCTCAAACGAGTCCGTCATTATTTCAGTTTCAAGCACTGCTGGCGTGCCAGTGGATTTGACGGGCTGGACTCTTGAGAGCGAGGCAACGGGCAATGCCTCCGTCATACCGCAAGGGACCTCCGTACCAACTTCGGGCATTGTGAATTCTGTGCAGGACATCGTACTCACACCCGGGCAGCGTGCCATTGTCATTTCAGGACGCTCGCCGATTGGCGCTTCATTTCGTGAAAACAAATGCATTGGATACTTTGCAAACTTCCAAAACTTCTCACCCTCTCTGCCACAGAACTGCCCCACTCCGCAAAATGAGCTCATGACCTATTCAGGTGCCACCTACATCCGGGACGCTGCGTGTATTGACTACGTCAACACGCTCTCGCGCTGCCAAGCCGTCCTTACGCCACCCGTTAACCTCTCAGGAACGTGCCAGTCGTTTCTGGTGCAAGATTTGAACTACAATGGCTGCATCAATGCACACCGCTCTGACGCGGACTTTAATGGCGACACGTGGCGTATTTTCCTCGGTCGCTCAAACGCCATGTGGCGCACGTCTCACGAAGTAGTAAAGCTTCTCGACGCAAGCGGTAAGACCGTCGACGCCTTCAGCTACTAGAAAAATAAGCGGAGACGCGGTACGGTGTGCTAGTGCAAAACTATTGCGCCCATAGCTCAGTCGGTAGAGCAGCTCCCTTTTAAGGAGACGGTCCCAGGTTCGAGCC
>CAYQCB010000015.1:0-18614 GCA_964415875.1 uncultured Candidatus Saccharibacteria bacterium | reverse complement strand
CGCAGTCGCGCCTTGCTAGTGGTTGTACGGCCATTCCGCAGCTTATTAAGACCTTTGCCACTTTCTTTGCGCGCCTATAGCGACACCCACGCTATACTGTAGACACTATGCACGTTTCAGAAGGAGAGTTGAAAGCATTTATCATCGACTCCGGTCTTATTGCGCGCAAGGACATTGAAGCTGCCGACACAGAGGCCAAGCGTCGCAGCGTCTCCTTGGGCGACATCCTCGTTTCGCAAGGCCACTTGAGCGAAGACGCCCTGCGCCGTATCCAGGCCTACGTGCTTGGTATTCCTTTTGTAAACCTCAAAGACGCGCAGATTCCCGCTGACATCCTTGCCCTTATCCCAGAGCCCATCGCTCGTACGCACAACATTATTGCGTACAAAAAGAAAGAGGACTCTCTCGAAGTGGCCATGCTCGACGCAGAAGACTTGGCCTCTATTGAGTCAGTGAAGAAACGCACCGGCCTTAAAATCCTCGCACGCCTCACCGACACCGAGAGCATCAAGCACGCACTGCTTTCCTATCAAAAATCGCTGAAAGACGAGTTCGGCGACATTATTTCAACTGAAGCAGGGAAGATACACGTTGTCGCCGAGGGCACCAAAGAGCTTTCGGACGTCGACCTGAAAAAGATGGCCGAGGATTTGCCCATCGTGCGCATTGTCGACTCGCTCCTACGCCACGCCATTGTGCAGAGCGCGTCTGACATTCACATTGAACCGCTCGAGGAGGCCGTGCTCGTGCGCTATCGCATTGACGGCATCTTGCACGACGCCATGACACTGCCGAAACCAGCGGCTGCAGGCATCGTCGCGCGCATCAAGGTGCTCTCAAATTTGAAACTCGACGAGAAACGCATGCCGCAGGACGGGCGCTTCAAAATGGAAACTGATTCTGACCAGGTGTCGTTCCGCGTGTCGATTCTGCCGACGTTTTTTGGCGAGAAAATTGTGATGCGTCTGCTGCGCGAAACGGTGGGGGAGGGATTCACCCTCGAGACGCTCGGCTTTCACGGCGGCACGCTTGAGCGCTTGCACGCGGCACTGAAACAAACGACAGGTATCATTTTGATTTCCGGCCCGACAGGAAGCGGAAAGACAACAACGCTCTACACGATGATGGACATCATCAACACGCCAGAGGTGAACATTTCCACCATCGAGGACCCTATTGAATACCAAATGAAGCGCGTGAACCAGACGCAGGTGAACCCGCAAATTGGGTTTACCTTTGCCGCGGGTTTGCGAGCCCTCATGCGCCAAGATCCAAACATTGTCATGGTGGGGGAGATTCGCGACAGCGAAACGGCTTCGCTCGCCATAAACGCAGCGCTCACGGGCCACCTCGTGCTCTCCACGATTCACACCAACAGCGCTGCCGGCGCCATTCCGCGCCTTATTGATATGGGTGTCGAGCCCTTTCTGCTCGTCTCAACGCTGCGCGTCATCGTGGGACAACGTCTGGTGCGGCGTCTTTGTGAAAGCAAGGAGCAGTACGCCCTTGAAAAGGCAGCGCGAGAAAAGGTGGCCAGCGCTACAGCTTTCGATCGTGCCTTTCAATCCCTGCGAGAAGAAAAGTTAATTGGCGCCGACACACCGCTCGACGACGTGCCCTTCTACCACCCCGTAACTTCCGCCGAGTGCGTGGACGGCTACAAGGGCCGCGTCGGCATTCACGAAGTGCTCTCCGTCACGCCAACCATTCGTGAGATCATGCTGAAACAAAGCACCACTGACGCCATAGAGGAACAGGCGAAAAAAGAAGGCATGCTCACCATGCTTGAGGACGGACTCTACAAGGCCGCTCGCGGCGTCACCAGCCTTGAGGAAGTGCTTCGCACCGTAAATGATTAATCACCCTTTTCTCACCGTATGAAATTCCTTGCCACCGTACGTACTACCGACGGTCGCACCGAATCGCGCACTGTAGAAGCGCCCACTCGTTTTGCCGTCTACGAACAGATCCAAAAAGAAGGTGGCACGGTCACGGAGCTCACCGAGCACAACGGAGGACTGCACGTACCCGCGTGGCTCAACATTACGTTTGGATCTGGTATCAAACATGCGGAGATCATACGTCTCGCAAAAAACCTCTCAGCCATGCTCACTGCAGGACTCTCGCTTTCGCGAGCACTTTCTGTCATGGAGCGGCAGTCGAGCAATAAGCGCCTCAAGAGCATCGTGTCTGCTGTTGAAAACGCTATCAAACAAGGGTCTTCGTTTCACGATGCGCTTGCGAGCTACCCAAAAGTTTTTTCTCCGCTCTTTATTGCCATGATGCGCGCAGGGGAGGAGTCAGGCGGGCTCTCTGACACACTTAACGTGGTTGCGCTGCAGATGGACCGGACAGAGCAGCTCACCCGCAAAATAAAGGGGGCCATGATCTACCCGAGCATCGTGATGGTTGCAGTGATTATTATTGGCATCTTGATGCTCATCTTTGTGGTGCCGACACTGACGAGCACCTTTACCTCTTTGGGTGCACAGATTCCGCTTGCCACGCGCATCATTGTGAGCCTCTCGGACTTCATGGCCGCACACGCCATTTTGGTCTTCCTCGGCCTTGCCGCACTCATCGGCGGACTCATTGCCTTTGGAAAAAGCGACCGCGGTTCTCGCATTTTGTTGTGGGGCCTTTTGCATGCGCCCGTGGTGCGAGAACTTACCCAAGAAACATTTGCGGCTCGCACCGCGCGTACGCTTTCCTCACTTCTTTCTTCGGGCGTCCCCGTGCTCGAAGCGCTTGAGATAACGGAAGCAGTGGTGCATGCTCCGGTGTTTGCCACCATAGTGCACGAAGCAGCTGACCGTGTACGCAAAGGAGACATGCTCTCCGCGGCTTTTGCAGAACATACCAAGCAGTACCCGATTTTAATGAGTGACATGCTAAGCGTGGGGGAGGAGACAGGGAAAGTTTCCGAAATGCTGCACCAGATTGCCGAATATTATGAGGCCGATGTCGCGGAAAAGACAAAAGACCTCTCCACCATCATTGAGCCGGTACTTATGCTCTTCATTGGAACCTTCGTCGGCATTTTTGCCGTTGCCATGATTGCACCAATCTACCAACTCTCAGCTGCGATATAGGAACAAGTAATCATTGCTGACGCATGCGTGCGGTATGATTGGCGCATGCACGCTGTGCGCATGCGCGGTATGAGTCTTATTGATGTCATCGTGGGCAGCGCGCTCATGTTGATCATGTTTGTCGCACTCCTTGGCGTATTGCGCGCCTCGCTGCTCGTTTCCGAACTCGCTAAAGCAAAGGCTACCGCCACCGCCACCGCTCAATCCCAAATGGAATACTTGCGCGGACTTTCCTACGCTTCACTGGGTACGGTGGGCGGTATTCCGAACGGCTCGGTTCCTCAGTACGCAACGACCACCACAGATGGCGTGAGCTACGTCACGCACACCTTTATAAGTTACGTCGATGACACAGCAGACGGCGTAGGCAGTGCCGACACTAACGGCATTACCGCCGATTACAAACGTGCGGAAGTGCAAGTAACGTACACTGCAGTGAACCGACCCAATACGCTGCGCCTCGTATCAAACTTTGCACCTCCCGGAATAGAGTCAACGGTAGGCGGCGGCACCCTGCTCATACGTACCGTTGACGCTGTTGGCACCGGCGTGAGCGGCGCCGCAGTAACTATTGAAAACGACTCGCTTTCACCGGCCGTAAACGTAACGACGTACAGCAATGCAAGCGGGGAAGTGTATTTGCCAGGAGCGGCCACTTCCTCAACCTACCAGGTGCATGTGTCTAAAGCGGGGTATTCGAGCGCTCAAACCTATGCGCGTGATGCCACAAATCAAAACCCCAACCCGGGGTATCTCACGGTCGCAGAAGGCCTCACCACCACAGGTACCTTTGCAATAGATGCTCTTGCGACGCTTCATCTTCTACTGCAGTCTCCCGTCGCCACAAGCACCTTCACCGACACCTTCACCAACACAACCAAGCTTGCCTCCCTTGCTTCCACTACCGTACAAGACGGACTTTTGTCACTTATCTCTGGAGAGAATTCAGGGTCTGCGCGTTCAAACGCAACGTCTTCTGCCACGCTTTTGCAGTGGGGGGAATTGCGCGCGAACACAACCGTGCCGAGTGGTGCAACGCTCGCGCTCCATGTATACGATGACTCCGGGTCACTCATTCCTGATAGCGTACTTCCAGGAAACGCTGCAGGATTTACTACGTTCCCCGTTGCGCTCTACAGCATTTCCACAACTACGTATCCGGCACTCGCCGTCGGCGCCGACTTCGCGGCAAACGGAGGTCTCGTTCCGTCGGTTTCTGAGTGGTCACTCTCTTACACAGCGGGTCTTTCTCCACTGCCTGCTGTTGCTTTCACACTCACTGGAAACAAGACCATTGGTTCCACAGGGACAGGGGTCCCGATCCCTAAAAGCGTAGTGTCTCTCGTTACTGGCGCCGATGGCGCGCAAGAAGCACAGCTTGAGTGGGACACCTATGCACTCGACGTACCAGGCTATACCATTGTTGACGCGTGTCCGACGCCGCCCTACGCGCTTGCCCCAAGCAGTGTCACAAATGCCACGCTCGCACTTACAAAAACGAACGGAAATTCTCTACGTGTCTTTGTCACTGACGTAAACGGTGCGGCCGTGGGCGGTGCGAGCGTAACCCTGAGCTCGAGCGGCTTCACAGCAACAAAGACCAGCTCTCTGTGTGGTTCTGCATATTTCGACGGCCTCTCAAGCACAGACCCCTACACCGTAACTGTGACAAAGGCTGGGTACACCGCCGCAACAAGCTCTGCCACGGTGTCAGGGGCTTCGACGCTAAACCTCTCTTTCCCATGAGAAAAAATCTCTCTGGAGGATTCACGCTGATCGAGACGCTTATCGTAATCGCGCTCACCGGAGTCGTCATGCTCGCGCTCTCTTTTTTAATCCAATATTTCTACAAAACAAACGCCTATGTGCTGGAGCAATCCCAAGCAGTGCGTAGCGCGCGCACCAGTGTCACGCACGCCATGACTGACCTTCGCGAGGCGTCGTATGGCGCCGATGGCTCCTACCCCATAGCGTACGCGGGGACCTCTACGGTTACTTTTTTCGCAAATTTGGGGGGAGCCTACGGCACAGGTGTCGAAAAAGTCCGCTACTATCTCTCTGACGCCACACTCTATCGGGGCGTAACGCTGCCCGCTAGCAGTCCTCCGTCTTATGCACTGCAGCCGGAGACGCAAACGCTCGTGGTACAAAACATACGAAACGACAGTAGCTCGCCGCTTTTTTCGTACTTTGACGCTGATGGGAACCTACTCGCTACACCGGCACCTGTTTCCAAGGTCGCCTCAATACACATTCGCGTACTTACGGACGTAAACCCCGAGCGAGCGCCTAACGTCTACACGCTCGACGGGAGTGCTACGCTGCGCAACCTGCTCGCTATACCAACCTTGTAACGCCCCTCATGCACACCTTAAAACGCGGCTCAATCACGCTTCTTGTACTCGTCTTCGGCGGAATTTTCCTCACCATTCTCATGGCGCTTTCAAGCTATGTCCTGACAGAGAATAGCGCCCAGGACATGTCGCGCGTACGTGCCGAAGCTTTTTCCGTAGCAGAAGCCGGTCTCGAGTATTATCGTTGGCACCTAGCACACTTCCCGGGCGATCTCCAAAACGGAACCGGGGCCGCGGGGCCCTACAGCGTCGACGTACCCGACCCTTCAGGAAGTTCTGCAGGCACGGCAAAGCTTTCCATCACAGCAAACACTGCCTGCAATCTCACAACCTCAATAGACATTGCCTCGACCGGCACCGTCACCGACGGTCCAACGGCGCACGTTACGCTCGTGGCGCGCTACGCACAAACCTCCGTCGCTGCGTATTCGTACATCGTCAACAGCAGTGTGTGGGCAGGCGCTGACCGCGTCATCAACGGCCCTTACCATTCGAACGGGGGAGTACGGATGGACGGCTCGGCAAACGCCCCCGTCACAAGCTCTCTTGCAAACTGGCTGTGTACCACTGATTTTGGGTGCACCACAGACACTACCGAGCCCGGCGTGTTTGGTGCAGGAGGAAATGCCGATCTTTGGAACTATCCCACTCCGCAGCTCGACTTTGCCGGCATAGCGAGCAATTTCAGCTCCTTAAAGGCAACAGCACAATCGAGCGGCATTTACCTCCCGCGCACAAGCTCGGGGAATAACAACAGTGCTGCATACCACAAGGGGTACCATCTTATGTTCAATGCTAATGGCACGGTCACCGTAACCACGGTCACCTCGACGCAAAAACTTTCGGTTCATCCCGTTAACGCAAGCGATGGAGTCACCGACTATGCGCTTGTAAAAAATGAAAATGCTGCCAGGACATACACGATACCAAGCGGGTGCGGCCTTATTTTCGTAGAAGACAATACCTGGATTGACGGAGTGGTTCCCGCAAAAGTCACCGTTGTCACCGCAAACGTCACCAATGCCGGTGTCACCCCGGACGTGTTTCTTAAAGGAAATATCACCTACGCTGCCTCTGATGGGTCAGACGGACTTACCGTCATTTCTGCACACGACATCCTGATTACCCCGGACGCTCCCGACAACATGCAGCTCAATGGTATTTTTGTTGCGCAAGGCGGCGCTTTCGGGCGCAACCTCTATCTCGGCAGCAACGGCTACTCCAGATGCGACTCACGCTACGAACCTAAAGGCACGCTCACCATCCTCGGCTCCACCGTTTCAAATAAGCGCACGGGCACGCAGTGGGAAAATGGCTGCGGGACTAACATAAACGCCGGTTTTTTGACGCGCATCGACTCATTTGATCGTTCTCAGCTCACCAATCCGCCTCCGTTCACTCCAACCCTCTCGACTGATTACCGCTTTGTGGACTGGAAACAGGTGCAGTAGTTGCCTGGTATACTTGTCGACATGCTTATTGTTGCAAACTGGAAAGCGTACATTGAAGATCTTACTCGGGCAAAACGTCTTTTTTCACTCAGTAAACGGTTGTCGCGTCGGCCACACATCTCGATTGTGCTTGCGCCACCTTCGGTTTTTCTTGGCGCGCTCTCTCCGGGGAACACATCGTCTGTGGCTTTTTGTGCGCAAGACATTTCTGTGACGACGGGTGGCGCGGCGACTGGAGAGCTCACCGCGCAAGCCGTCGCTGCCGTAGGGGCGCTCTACACCATAGTTGGCCACTCTGAGCGCCGCGCAAGCGGAGAAACAAATGCCGTCATTGCGCAGAAAATAGCCCACGCACTCGCGCACTCGCTCACGCCAATTCTCTGCATTGGCGAGCACGAACGCGATGCCGACGCCGCCTACCTCGCCTTTTTGCGTGAACAAATTTCTTCCGCACTCCAGCCACTTACTCAGAAAGAACGGGGGCGAGTTATTCTGGCCTACGAGCCCATCTGGGCGATCGGCAAAACGGCAGACGACGCCATTCGCGCAAGCGACCTTTCAGAAATGCTGCTCTACATTCGTAAGGTGCTCGCCGAATATTTGCCCGGTAAAAGCGCCTCGCACTCGATTATTTTGTACGGCGGGTCCGTAGAACCGGACAATGCTCTTGACCTTGCAACCAACACCGCTGCAGACGGTTTTCTCATAGGCCACGCTTCAGCAACAGAAACTGCATTTTCAGAATTAGTACAGGCTATCTCTTAATCCTTCTATGCGTATTCTTACTGACATTCCAGAACTCGAAAACGTACCGGTACTCGTGCGCGCCGCACTTAACGTACCTGTTCTTAATGACGCCGTAGCAAACGACTACCGACTGCGCAGAGCGCTCCCCACTATTCGCGCACTCACGGAACGCGGAGCTCGTGTCGTGCTTATCGGACACATTGGGGAAGCGGGCACGGAGACGCTTTTGCCCGTGGCAGAGGCGCTCCAAAAACTTCTCCCCAACGTATCGTTTTTTGGTGAGTCGGTGGGGCAAGGCGCGCGCACAGCTGTTCGTGACCTACTCCCCGGACACGTACTCGTTCTTGAAAATTTGCGGCGGCACGTCGGAGAAAAAAACAACGACCCGGCGTTTGCAAAAGAGCTTGCGCAATTAGGAGATGTGTTCGTGCAAGATTCGTTCGACACTTGCCACCGAGCGCACGCTTCCATGGTTGGTGTGCCGCAACTGCTCCCATCCTATGCAGGTCTGTTGCTTGCAGAAGAGGTCACTGAACTTTCAAAAGCACGCACACCAGAACACCCGTCTCTTGCCGTCATTGGTGGCGCAAAGTTTGGCACAAAAGAACCGGTGTTCCGCGCACTCCTCAGCGCCTACGACCACGTCTTTGTGGGCGGTGCGCTTGCCAATGATTTTCTTGTCGTGCGTGGCTATTCAGTCGGCGGGTCACTTGTCTCAGGAGTAAGCGAGGAAACGCTGCGCGAGCTCGTCGCAAATCCGAAACTTATTATGCCCATTGACGTACGCGTCTTGCGTTCTGATGAACGCGATGATCTCGCGGCATACGAGCGTTCCCGTCTCGTGCCGCTCACCGAAGGTGTAGCTGCCGAAGACATGATTCTTGATCAAGGCCCAGCGACCGACGTCATCCTCTCCGAAATAGTGCAGAGTGCGCGTACCGTGCTGTGGAACGGCCCGCTCGGCAATTATGAAAATGGATTCATGGACGGCACCCGTGCACTTGCACGTGTTATCGCACACACGAAAACGCACTCGGTGGTAGGCGGCGGAGACACCGTAGCAGCCATTGAAGAGCTGGGTCTTCTTTCTCGCTTCTCTTTTGTGTCGACGGGCGGCGGCGCCATGCTTGACTTTCTCGCCTACGGCACGCTGCCAGGCATTGACGCACTCAACGGCAACTAAAGTTCGCGACGCAGCTTTAACGCATTCTCTTCGAAAGCTGTTTTCGTACCACGAGCATCTGGGCCGGGGAACACCCACACGTGCGCGTGCGGTACTTCGTCGCCAACTGTTTTTGAAATAATCCACTCCGTCGCAAAAGCCGTTCGTTGTGCTTTTGCGATTTTTCGTACCAGCGTGTAGTACTCAGTGAACTGCGGCACATCCCACACCCAGCGGTAATGTTCTTTCGGAATAACTTGCACGTGTCCCGGTGTTTGCGGGCTGTTGTCCAAAAACGCAAGGAACGTGTCGTCTTCGTACACGCGATGCGCTGGAATCGTACCGCGCACAATGTTGCAAAAAATACAGTCGTCCATACGCACAAGCATACCGCTTCCGTGCATTTTGGTACAATCAACAAACATGTTCTCACTCCATGATCCAGTCTCGGCAGAAATCCGAGATGAGCTTACAGCGTATGACGATCTCACTGCAGCACTACTCGTGCGCCGCGGAGTGGTCACCAAAAAAGCAGCTGAAGATTTTCTACACCCCTCGTACGAAGAACACCTGCACGACCCGCTCTTGATGACTGACATGCGCAAAGCGGCTGAGCGCGTGAGTCGCGCAATTCTTGAAAAAGAATCGTTTGCCGTGTGGAGCGATTATGATTGCGACGGCATTCCGGGTGCCGTGATTCTCAACGATTTTTTTACGCGCGCTGACGGCAACGTGCAAGTGTATATTCCGCATCGACACGACGAGGGGTATGGACTGAGCATTGCCGGTATCGAGAAGCTCGCGAAAGATGGTGTCACTCTTATCATCACCGTCGACTCCGGCATTACCGACGTAGAAGCCGTGGCTCGCGCGCACGAGCTCGGTGTCGACGTCATCATTACCGATCACCACTTACCCGGAGACGTGTTACCCGACGCCTACGCCGTGGTAAATCCCAATGCGCGCACTGACGAACCGTATCCGTTTCACGGCCTGTGTGGCTCTGGCGTCGCCTGGAAGTTGGTGACGGCACTACTGCAAATCTCTCCAGAAATTCGCTCTCGCATACCGGAAGGAAACGAGAAGTGGTTGCTCGACATGGTTGGCCTTGCAACGATCGCAGACATGGTTCCCCTCACTGGAGAAAATCGCGTCCTCGCCACCTACGGACTGCTCGTGCTGCGGAAGTCTCCCCGTCTTGGGTTTCAAAAACTGTGCCGCACGATACGCGTTGATCAGCGCACACTTGATGAGGGCGATGTTGGTTTCATGATTGCGCCGCGCATAAACGCTGCGAGCCGACTCGGCGATCCGTACGATGCGTTCAGACTGTTCTCAACGCATGATGAAACCGAAGCCGACCAACTTGCCAAGCAACTGGAAAAACTCAACCGGGCGCGCAAAGCTCAAGCAGGAGCTATCACTCGAGCGGTACGCGCACGACTTGCGGAGCGTGAAACGATGCGCAGCGTAATTGCTCTCGGCGATCCTGACTGGCGACCCGCACTCCTCGGTCTCGTCGCGAACTCAATTGCAGAGGAATTCGAGCGTCCTGTTTTTTTGTGGGGACGAGAGGGAAATGGCGCACTGAAGGGATCCGTACGCAGCGCCGGCACTGTCCACGCGCTTTCTCTTATGCAAGCAACTCAAGATGTCTTTGCAGGGTTTGGCGGACACGCAGCTTCCGGCGGTTTCACCGTGAAAGATGACGGCGCCTTTTTTCTTGAAGACCGATTGGTTGCAGCGCGCGCAACACTGCCGACCACAGACAATGGTGCGGTGCACGTTCCACAAGCCGACGCAACTCTCGCGCTTTCAGATGTATCGGTGCGGACACTGCACTCACTTGAATCGCTCTCGCCGTACGGCATACAAAATCCAAAACCAGTGTTTCTGTTTGCAAACATCGTAGTAAAAATAATTGCACGATTTGGAAAGGGGAGTGAGCATGTCAAAGTAACGCTCACTTCGCCCGACAACCGCGCAACGCTTGAAGCAGTAACTTTTTTTGTAAAAGGAAATCTTGCGCGAACGCTCGAAACTCTTGAGGGCGGAGAGCGTGTGTCGGTTCTTGCCCACATTGAAAAAGACACGTTCTCACGCGTGCACCCCGTGCGTTTGCGGCTCTTAGCATTGCACAGGGTATAATGCGCGCATGCAGTATTTCCTACACACAGATGGCGGTTCCCGCGGCAACCCGGGACCCGCAGGAGCGGGTGTAATTATTCGCAATGAGTCGGGTGAGACCATTGCCGAACTCTCCAAGTATCTCGGACACACCACCAACAACATCGCCGAGTACGACGCACTTATTTTAGCAATTGAAAGTTTGCAGCAGTCACTTTCACAAAACGACTACGCGCAAGCGGTGCTGCACATACACATGGACAGCGAACTTATCGTGCGACAAATGCAGGGCGTCTATAAAGTAAAACACCCGCAGCTCATAGAAAAAAAGAAACGCGTCGATGCATTACTGTGCGGCGTTAAAAGCGCTACCTTCACACACGTGCTGCGCGCGAAAAACGCAGACGCCGACCGACTGGCCAACTGTGCAATGGACAAAGGCGCGTAGCGCATGCCGGCCCTCCTCGCGCTCACTCTCGGATTTTCGAGTGGTGTGTTTCTAGCGACACTCGCCACGGCACATGCATCCACTGTTTTATTTTTATGCGTACTTACCGCCGTGTGTATCGTTGCGCAATACACGACGGATCGTGCGGCGTATTTTTTAATGGCGCTTGCTTTTGCTGCGAGTGCGCTCGGCGTTGTTCGCATGCGCGTGGCGCACGAAAATATACCGCCGCAATTTAATGCGGATGTGCGTCACCGAGAAACCTATACCGGCACCGTGGTGGGGAACCCCGATCTACGCGACTCGACACAACGAGTAGTGGTGCGCTTTTCCAAAGGGACCGCGCACGCAAAAGTTCTCGTGGTAGCAGCACGCTACCCAACACTCACTGCTGGCGACACCGTGCGCGTCACCGGCACCCTTATGCAACCCCATGCATTTACCGGTACCAATGGTCGCGTGTTTCGCTATGACAAGTATCTAGAAAAAGATGGCGTCATGCTTGAAATGAATTTCGCCACTATACATGTGTTGCAGAGTGCGTCGCCCTACAACCTTGCCGCTTTTCTTTCACGCACCAAGCAAACCTTTTTGCGCGGTATTTCGAGCGCACTCCCCGAACCCTTTGCTTCTTTTGCAGGTGGCATCGTCATTGGAGGAAAGTCAGGACTTGGTGACACGCTTGAAAATGCGTTCGTGCGTTCCGGACTCATACAGATAATCGTGCTTTCCGGATACAACGTCATGGTTATCGCGGAGTGGGTTGTGCTTTTGCTGCAATCGCTACGCGCTTCGCGTGGTGTAAGCGCCCTCTTTGGAGGAGCAGCGTTGCTCTTGTTTGTGGGTATTGCTGGTTTCTCTGCAACGGCAGTGCGAGCAACGCTCATGGCACTCATTGCGCTCTACGCACGAGCAACAGGCCGCTCGTATGCAGCAGGACGCGCACTCCTCGCGACGATCATACTCATGTTGCTGTACTCACCCCTCTCACTCGTCTACGACCCAGGCTTTGATTTATCAGTCGCTGCCACCGCAGGCATCATTTGGTTGGCACCCATCTTTGAAAATACTTTCGCATACATTAAGAACGCGTACTGGAAAAATGCTTTGGCCACAACACTCTCCGCGCAAGTGGCCGTGCTACCGCTATTGCTATACGAAACAGGGAACCTGTCCTTTGTTTCCATTCCGGCCAATCTCGCCGTGATTGCCGTCATGCCGCTTGCTATGGGTGCCGCCGCGCTTGCCGGCATCGGCGGCGTTGTGTTCGGCAGCATCTTTAACGCGGCTGCCATAGCACTTGGCGCTCCCGCCTACCTTTTGAGCGCGTATTGCATTTGGGTCGCACAAACGAGCGCCGCACTCCCTTGGAGTGCGGCGCTCGTTCCGAGTTTTCCGTTTGTTGTCGTCGTGCTTGCCTATGCAGTGCTGCTTTATGCTATTGCCGCAAATCGCTCAGCAACGACACGCCAATTCACGCTGTTGAAAAATGCGTCGAGGTAGCTGCCTTTGCCAGCGGCGCCGTGGTCGAGTACGTAGGCGTGCTCCCACACATCCACCGCAAGCACGATAGGGAGCGTAGCAAAATGGCCCAAGTGCTGTTCGCCACTAAAGCCAATGTGGAACGCCCCAACGGTAGGATCGTAGTAAAGAAGCGCCCATCCCGGGCCGCGCATCTGTGCCGTTTTTCGCAAAATCGCCACCGCAGCCTCTACAGACCCGTACTCTTTAGTGAGCGCATCAAAAAGTGGCCCGGATGTGAGCGCAGACGCTCCGCCTTCGAACTGAGGGAAATAGAGCTCATGGAGGCGCATACCATCAAATTCAAAAGAGAGTCGGCGCACCAACTCAGCAACAGCATTTCCGTCGGCTGTCGCGTCGGCACGCATTTTTTGCAGGGATTCAGTAATGGCATTGAAATTTTTTACATACCCCTGGTACAAACCTATGTGTTCGTCGATTGATTTGGTGGATATGCCAACCAATGCTGGAACCGTAAACGTTTTTGCTTGATAGTTCATCCGAAAATTATACCACACCTCAGTAATCAAAACAGAGCCCGTCACTGTCGTTCTCAACAGGTACACTGTTCCTACAAAGACGTATGCACGTTGCACGCCCGTCATATGAGTTGGCATTCTCGCTCTTGTGTTTAGGAAGTGCGTTTTTCGTATACGGCACCCTCTCGAGGGCCGATACACTGACCGTGACAATCTTCCACATTGGAAAAGGGGTTGCGGTCCTTGTTGAAAATCCGACCGGCAACACAATACTTATAGACACGGGCCCCGACGCCCGCGTGCTGCGCGCCCTTGGCACCACGCTCCCCGAGTGGCAGCGCTCCATTGGTCTCGTCGTTTTGAGTACTTTGTCTGCTTCAGCCTCGGGTGCCGCACCGCTCCTCCTTTCGCGCTACCATGTCGGAAATCTTTTACGCAGCCACTCTACAGGTTCTCCCTCACTCGAGAGCGCCCTCACAGAAGCGCTCAGCCGGGAGCCCTCTACGACACTGCTATACGCCGAAAAGGGAGAGCGTTTGCGCCTCGGCAACAAGGAGTTTTTAGAGGTGCTCTGGCCACCCCAAACAAAGGAAGCGTTGCACGAGCCAGACGGCGCTCTGGCGCTGTTGCTTACCTACGGAGACGCTGCCATCCTTTTTGAAGAAAGTCTCACGCCTCGCATGGCGACTGCACTAGATACGCAAGTGGCGGCGTTGGAGTTACCAGCGCCGCCACTTCGTATTTCATCCTCAACACCCACTGGAATCTACACGATTCTTCCCACAGGTGTCGTGGGCACGAGCACCATTAAATAACGCCCGCCTTTGAAAGCGCTGAATATGCGCCGTTTTTCTTGATCGTCTTCAAACCCTTCATGGAGACGTCTACAATCACCGTTTTATTGAGTTCAGGCACAAAAATACGCCGTTTTTGGAGATTTGCCTTGCGGCGCACCTTGCCAGTCGGCTTAAACTCGGTTGCGCGGACACGGTTTGAGTACCGCCCCCCCACCTGAGTGCTTTTGCCAGTTATTTCGCATGCTCGTGCCATAGTTGCCTTATGGTAGCATAGGTTAGTAATCAAGCAATATGGCCACCCTTTTAGCACTCATTATCCTTATCCTTTCCATTATTGCTCACGAGGTAGCTCACGGCTACACCGCGAACGCGCTAGGCGACCCCACCGCCCGCCTTGCGGGGCGATTAACCTTGAATCCGATTCCACACATCGACCCGGTGGGCTCAGTTTTCCTACCGGGGCTACTGGTGCTTATAGGCTCCCACTTTCTCTTCGGCTGGGCAAAACCTGTGCCATACAATCCCTTCAACCTCCGCAATCAGCGCTGGGGCGAAACACTTGTGGCCCTTGCAGGGCCCGCCACAAACCTTTTCCTCGCAGTACTTTTTGCGCTATGTATTCGGTTTGCCGGACCCCTACACCTCTCAAGTGCAGCCGTTTCTGTGGCGGCAACCATCGTGCTCATCAACCTCTTTCTGGGGGTCTTCAACTTAATTCCTTTTCCTCCACTCGACGGTTTTGGCATTTTGCGCTCCGCGCTCTCGTGGCGCTATTCGGCAGTGCTGCGCAGCTTCGAGCAAAAATTGCGTCAGTTGGGTGAAATTACTCTGTTCCTGTTTTTGATAGTGTTTACCTATCTATTTGCCGCCCCGCTGTACAGTTTCGTGCTCTGGATTTTCGGTCTCCTGATTGGAAATGGTACGCTGTAGGCTATGGACTTCAACAAAATACCGAAACAATTCTGTGAAAACGTTACTGCCGGACATTCTGAAGAATATTTCGTACTCATGTTAAGCGTGGGGGAGTCGCTTGCCGCCTACGCACTCACTCCGCAGCACATGAAACGACTCACGCAAAGTCTTGCGCACCAAGTAGAAGAGTACGAAAAGCAGTTTGGCGTTATTCGTGCAGAGTGGTCGCCGGGCATTCAAAGCCCCATTCAATCCAAAGACATAAACGGAAGCGGCAAGTAACACATACAGAAAGAATCAGAGCGCATTCCCCTGGGGGAATGCGCTCTTTTGCTCACCTGGTACTGGTACGCCCGAATCTACCTGGAAAATGCCACAGAGGCCGGTGGTGCTTGGGAAGAATACGCACAGTGCTCCAATAAAGGTACACAAGACCGTAGCCTGCAACCATCGCGAGCAACCATCCGCCCGCAGAGCCCTTCGGCACCGGCGTCACGCCAAAAAAGTCTCGTAAGGTCACCACCAAGATGGCGACTGCCATGCCGACGCAAAGCGAGTGGGCGACGTGTCGGCCGAGGTTTTGTCGAGCAACTGATACGCCGAGAATGGTGAGGAGACCTCCCCCGTGCGCACATACGCTCGCCAAAATCAGAATAGTCGTCGTTCGAGCGTCTAGCGGCGGAGCCGACAGCAAGACCTGCATGCTCCCAGCAACCAAGCCAGCCTCAAAGAGACAGCAACGTGCGTTAAAGCCCATATCGTCCTCCCAGTGCTTGTGTTATGCCTTCTGTTTAAATTAAAACACACTGTTATACAAAAGTCCATTTGTGGTGATTTGTTCGCCATTCCTACGGCTTTGTGCGCATAGTGCCTGCTATACTATTGCTCATGGAGTACCAAGTGCCCCAGTTTATTGAGATTGAGGATCACGTCGTGGGCCCGCTCACACTGAAGCAATTCCTCTACGTCGCCGGTGGCGCAGGTATATGCATTGTTTTTTTTGTGTATCTGCCGTTCATCTACGCCTTTATACTCTCGGCACCCATTGTGGGACTCGTCGTTGCACTTGCGTTCTACCGTGTGAACGGCAAGCCCTTCATTGAAGTACTTGAGGCTGGCTTTAATTACTACACAGGCGCGAAACTGTTTTTGTGGCGTCACGAACAAAAAACCGCTGTGTCACAACAATCCCCAGAGCCTGTAGCGCGTGCGCCAAAGGTTGCCCGTCTCACTACCGGAAAACTCTCTGAGCTCGCCTGGTCGCTCGATGTGCAGGGCAGAAGCGGAAACGACGACGAAAGAGAATCGTAATTATGGCTACTACACAAAAAGCACCGACCGCAACACAACAATTCGTCCCCGTACGCGAAATACGTAACGGCATCATTGTTTTGAAAGACGGCGGATACAGAGGAGTGCTCATTTGCTCTTCCATAAACTTTGCCCTGAAATCATCCGACGAACAGCGCGCTATCACTGAAGGGTTCCAGAACTTTCTCAACACGCTTGATTTCTCCATCCAAATAGTCGTGAACTCTCGTAAAATGGACTTGCGTCCGTACATAGCACTACTTGAAGGGAAGGCCCCAGAACAAAAAACTGAATTGCTGCGCATTCAGCTGCGCGAATACATTGAGTTTGTGAGCTCATTTGCTGATCGTGCGAACATCATGACCAAGTCGTTCTATATAATAGTGCCGTACTCGCCGCGCCTCACCACAGCAAGCGCCGTGGGCTTTTTGCGACACAGCGCACCAGTAAGCGCATCGAACACCTCCTTTGAAGAAGACCGCGCACAGCTCGAGCAGCGACTTGCCCTCGTCGCTGCAGGCATTTCTGGTACTGGTGTGCGCGCTGCACAACTAGGTACGGAGGAAGTTATCGAGCTTCTATACCGTTCTTTCAACCCGGGAGAACTTGAGAACCCTATCCGTCTCGACGCATAACCTATGGCGCTACTTGATTTTCTCAACCGAAAGAATGACGAAACGCCGAGCATTACGCCCGTGCTACCAAAAGATATTTACAAGCAGGGCTCTCTTGATTTACTTGATACCATCGCCCCCACGGCCCTAAAAATTGGGTCGCGGGAGATTGAACTTGGCGAAAAATTCGTGCGCGCTTTCTATACTATCTCGTACCCGCGGTTCCTCTCTGACGGTTGGTTTGCGCCCGTCATCAACCTCGACAAAGTCCTCGATGCCTCTATTTTTATCCACCCCGTAGAAACGGCGCAAGCATTGCGGGCGCTGCAAAAAAAAGTAGCTGAAGTACAGAGCCAGATAAACGAACGTGAGTCACGCGGCCTTGTGCGCGATCCGCAACTCGACGCGGGGTATCAAAACATCGAACAGTTGCGCGACTCTCTCCAGCAAGCCGAAGAAAAAATCTTCGACGTGGGACTCTACCTCTCCTTGTACGGAGACTCTAAGGAAGAAATCGACAAAACAGAAGGGGACATTCGCGGTATTCTGGACTCAAAGTTAGTGTACACAAAGCCATCCCTCTTTCAGCAAGAGCAGGGATTTCGCTCGTGTTTGCCCCTGGGCACGGACGAGCTTCTAGTAAATTCGAAACTCAATTCTGCGCCGCTTTCGTCCATTTTCCCATTCGTGTCGTTCGACCTCACGAGTGACCGCGGCATCCTCTACGGCATCAACCGCCACAACTCTTCGCTCATCCTTTTTGACCGGTTCTCGCTCGAAAACTACAACTCCGTCGTGTTTGCAAAATCCGGATCTGGTAAAAGCTACGCCACAAAACTGGAGATCCTGCGCTCACTTATGTTTGGTACGGACGTCATCGTGATTGACCCGGAGCGTGAGTACGACCAGCTTGCCGAAGCCACTGGTGGACGCTCTTTCAAGATTTCTCTCTCTTCAGAGAGCCACATTAACCCGTTTGACCTACCTCCAGTGCGCGAAGACGAAGACCCAAAAGACATCTTGCGCTCTAACATCATCACGCTCGTAGGGCTTTTCCGCATCATGCTCGGCGGACTCACGCCAGAAGAAGACGCCATTATTGATCGCGCCATTAGCGAGACCTATGCCCTTAAAGACATTACGGGCGACGCAGACTTTACCGGCGCTGAACCACCGCTTCTCTCGGATTTTGAACAAGTGCTCTCTGGCATGGAGCGAAGCGAATCCCTCGTGGAACGGCTTACCAAATACACACGCGGCACCTGGTCCGGGTTCTTAAACCAGCCCACAAACATAGACATCAATCAACAATTTGTAGTGTTCTCAGTGCGCGACATGGAAGACGAGCTCAAATCAGTGGCCATGTACATCATTACGCACTACATTTGGAATGCTGTGCGCCAAGAACTAAAAAAACGCCTCCTCGTAATCGACGAGGCGTGGTGGATGATGAAGAGTGAAGACACAGCGAGCTTCTTGTACTCCATTGCCAAGCGCGGCCGCAAATACTTCCTAGGCGTGGCCACCATTACCCAAGACGTTGAAGACTTCTTGCGCAGTCCGTACGGCCGCCCCATTCTCACCAACTCAAGCTTGCAA
>CAYQCB010000014.1:0-20125 GCA_964415875.1 uncultured Candidatus Saccharibacteria bacterium | reverse complement strand
CACGCACAAGCGCGGTTGCAAACACTGTAACGCGTCTTCAGAAGTGTCGATGTAGTCGTCTGGCGTATTTCGGCAAACAAAAATGGCACGGATCCTCCCGTGTCATTCTTGTTTGTTCACGCACACAGGACATGGGGTGTTCCGTAAACGGGTCCCCTAGGCGCCACCGGAGCCTCGCACCAGCTCATTATTTGACTTGTTTATTTGCAGTAGTATAATTGAATCGGACATCACTGGGGAAAGCGGACGATGAGGGACTATCTTGCTAAGCGTATCGATTGCATCAACGCATGGGGTGGCATTGGCGTCATGATGTTTGCCATCCCGTCTGTTTCTTTCTTTTGGGCGGTCTATCTGCGTTTGCCAAACGGTCTTTGGAAAGTAGATGGCCCAATCTGGTTGTGGTGGGTATCTGCTGCTGCTGTGCTACTGGCAGTCATGCCACGCGTTCTCTACGATCTGTGCCGTTTCGCGGACAGTGCGAAGGGTCTGTTCATTAGATTCCGGAGCACTCTAAAATCGCTCTTTCAAGACGAAGAAGTTCCGGATGCTTCCTCCGGAACTGGCGGGGGCTAACATCTGCCAGCAGACTACGCAAAGGCGCCTCTCTCGGGAGGCGCCTTCTACGTACCTCATGAACACATGAGGTACGTTCTAAGTCAGTTGATTAGCTCTCAATACTTACAATCCAGTCAATACCGTAAGCGTCGTAGAGGCGGCCTTGCACGTTGCCTCGCGGGCGCCGCTCCATCTCGTGCTTTGCTTTACCGCCCTCTGCCAGCGCCGCAAAAACCTTGTGCAATCGCTCTTCGTCCTCTTTGCCACCTGAAACCATGAGCTCCACCTTACGCGCTTCGGGGTTAGCGATTTTAGAATCCATGCCTTTTAGAATCATGTGGTCACTCACCAGCTCTGCGTAGGCTATTTGCTCGGGATCTTCGGGAGCCGTAGAGTCACCGACTTCTTTGTACGTGGTGAGTGTAAGTGTGCCCCCGAGAGCTTTTTGGTAAAACTCCATGGCCTCTTTGCAGTTGCCTTGGAAGAAAATGTAGGGAACAAGTTGTACAGTACTCATAGAGTGATTGTTTTTAAATGCGCTACTAATTCGCGTTATGCTACCGCACTTCGCTGGCCTGCTACGGGTGACGCGTTGGCGGTAACGCTCAGGGCTAAGTATACTCCGCAGAATGTTGCGTGAGTTTTGTGAATAACTCTTTTGCCTCTAGATTGAAGCGACTGTTTCGTAGAATTGATTATCTTCTCGGTAGCCGCCGCGTCCGCGGCGGATGGTGCGAATGTCGTCGGCGAGTTCAATTTCTTTTATGTACTTCACCATCTTGAAGCCGAGTTTTGACTCGGCGCGCAACCTTAGCGGCGCACCGTGTTCGATAGGGAGCGTGGTCCAATTCATCTCGTAGGCGAGCATCGTTTGAGGCCGTAGCGCGTATTTGAGGGAGAGAGACCCGTAGAACTGGTCACCATCGTCTTTGATGTCGTACGCGTAGAAAATAATGTACTTCGCCTTTGGCAGCACCTTCACGTGCTTGAGCAGTTCGGAAATTTCTACGCCGCCCCACTGCGCTACTGCTGACCAACCCTGAATGCAATTATGCTTGGCGATGTATTCCGTCTTGGGAAGTGCCTTCAAGTCTTCAAGTGAGAAGTGTTTTTCTTCCTCGACGAGACCAAACACGCGCAGTTTCCAGTCGGCAAAACCGTGCTCTTTGTGTGCAAGCCATTCGGCCGTCTCTGGAGGATACCCGTTGACGCGGTGGTACGGTGAAATATCGTCGAACGTGTAGTGCTGTCGGGATACCAGTCTGCCAAACAATCCGCTCATAAGAGGCTCGAGTATACGGTCGGCAAGAATTTGCAGACGGCGCTGGTCTTTGAGTGTGTACCAGGTGGCCCAGACGTTTAGCAGTATGAGCGTGGCGAAGATGCCAAAGAAAATAAGCAGTCCGACGCTCATGGAGACGTTTGTCCCCACGGTCATGCTCCCTATGGAGCTTGGGAATCCGACGAGAACGACGAGGGCGACATGCACAATGATAAAGGCGACAAACAGAACCATAATGACAAAGTGAATGCTGCGCGCCATTTGCCGCCCGCCGAAGAGTTTCGCATACCACGGGAACCGTCCTATGAAGGCGGGCGACATGCACAGCCCGGTCAGTATCTGGAGTGGTGCCAATATGAAGATGACGGCGAAGTAGGCGAGTTGTTGGAGTGGGTCGAAGGGCGTAAATGCTGACGCTGGTGGAGTGTGCAACGTGGCATACGTAATAAAAGTATGAAACGATTCGGGAATAATTGACCAGCTTGTGGGAACGATGTCTCGCCACATACCGGTAGCAAAAAGTAAGGCAACATAGACGACACCGTTTATCACCCACGTAAACGCTGCGAGAAAATGCCAGCGCCTTCCTGAACCAAGATTGTGGTGGCCGCCCGGAAGCGCGATGACGGAGTTAACGCTCTCCGCCTCGTCCATTGACGTCCAAAGCTTGTCCTTGGGCATTATTTTCTTTCCAAATTTTATCCACTCGCTTCCGTCGATGGCATCGTCATTCGTGTAGAGCTTTGGGTGGTCTGAGAGAATTTGGATACCGGCACGAATAAGAAAGAGCATGAGGATCGCATTGATCCAGTGCGTCACTTGTACCCAGAGAGGGAAGGTAAAGTCAAAAAAGGGCATGAGAATAAATGAGCGTTTTGGGGAGCTCGTTAGAAATAATACTCTGAGAAGTGACGGCCTGTATGGAGTGCCCGGGTGCCGGTGCCGTCGGATTTACTATATACCACTGCTTTGTGTAGAGATGTGCCGGGCAACTAGTCAAGCTATACTGGCTGTATGAAGCAGCTGGTCTTCATTCACGGCGGGACTCCCTACGACTCGTACGGAGAGTATTTGAATTCTCTCAAACAAACGGAGTATGATCCCGAACGTGACAACCGAAAGCGTTGGAAGGATTCTCTGAGAGAAAGGTTGGGTGCGCAGTGGAGTATTCTCGCACCCGTAATGCCTTCTAAATACAATGCCAAGTATCTTGAATGGAAGATTTGGTTCTCCAAGGTAGTTTCTTTTATTGAAGAGGATGCATTTTTGGTGGGGCACTCGTTGGGAGGAATATTTCTTGCAAAGTATCTTGCAGAAAACACGTTTCCAAAAAAGATTGGGGCAACTTTTTTAATTGCAGCGCCCTATGACGCCGAGGGCGCGGACTATTCGCTTGATGATTTTGAACTACCCCAGAACTTGAGCCTGCTTTCTGAGCAAGCGGGTACGCTATTTCTGTACTACAGCACCAACGACGAAACGGTGCCAATTGGAAACTTACGCAAATATGAAGAGCAACTGCCTCTGGCGAAAGTTCGTTTGTTTGAGGACAAAGGTCATTTTAATCAGGAGGAATTTCCAGAATTGATCGAGGAAATAGTAAATCTGGGTCTGTAGAAATGTTCCCGTGTCGTGCCGCGCAGGTAGCTAATTTAAGCTATAGTTTGGAAATGAAAATCGAGACCGAGGTTAAGTTTCTGAAACAAAATCACGAGACGATACGGGCTGCTTTGATTGCTCTCGGGGCTACGTGCGTACAGCCAATGCGCCTAATGAAGAGGGCGATAATCGACTTTCCAGATCGACGGCTTCAAACGGGGGAACTCAATTCCTACATACGAGTCCGCGATGAGGGAGATAAAGTGACACTCACCTATAAGCAGTTCAACTCACTGTCAGTGGATGGCGCAAGAGAAATTGAGACCTCTGTAGATTCGTTCGATGACGCTGTACACATTTTCACCTCTATTGGCCTAGAGGTCGTTTCGCTTCAAGAATCAAAAAGAGAAACCTGGAAGTACAACGAGTCTGAAATTGTGCTCGACGAGTGGCCCTGGCTCGACCCGTACATTGAAATAGAAGGAGAGTCAGAGGAGGCTCTGAAATCAATGTCGAACCAGCTTGGATTGGATTGGAGTGACGCAGTGTTTGGTGACGTTATGGTTGCGTACCGGGTACAGTATCCGCAGCTTACGGAAAAAGACACGGTGGGGAGTCTAAAGGAGGTGCGATTCGATGCGCCTCTTTCTCAGTCTTGGTTGCGCTGACACTTCAGAAGCACCTCAAACTTTCTAATGTATGTACAGAAAAGGAGTTTCCGCCCTCATAGTAAATAAGAACGAAGAATTTCTTTTGGTTAATCTGGTCTCCTTTGAGGAGAAATACTTTGCAATTCCCGGGGGCGGTGTTGAAGAGGGGGAGTCTTTTGAGGAAGCTGCCTACAGGGAAATTAAAGAGGAGGTTGGTATAGGTAGAGATTCGCTTGAGCTCGTTGGTAGTAGCAATTTACCAGTCAGATTCCAGTTTAAAGTCATCAAGATGACTCGCGACGGTAACGAATACGAGGGTTCGGAAAGATATTTCTTTGGGTTTCGTTTTGTCGGCGAGGCAGACGATATAAAATTGACGGAGGACGAGGTGAGGTCCTGTAAGTGGGTTCCATTTTTTGAACTAAAAAAATACTTGCGCTTCGATAATCAGCTTGCTGAGACAGAGGGAAAAATAAGAGAATTGTTTCCGCTCGGCGGTTCACAGTAAAGATCAACATCGATGCAATTTGATACAATTCCTGTCATGCAAAAAGGCCTTATTGTGCACACGGTGATAGAAAATGAAGAAGGCTTAATTTTAATTCTGCAGAGGTCTAAGACAAACGACGTGCTACCCGAATACTGGGACATTCCGGGCGGGACACTTGAAGATGGCGAAGATCCAGAGCAAGGAGCTGTCCGCGAAACAAAAGAAGAGACGGGGCTAAGCATTACGGATCCGCGCCTCTTTTTCCAATGGTCAAACGTCGATACAGGAAAGAATAAGCAATTTATAACACTTGTTTTCCGCGCAAAAGTTAACAGCGTGAAAGTTGTTCTAAACCCTGAGGAGCACGATGCGCATGCCTGGATAAAACCGCAGGAGATCAGTCAGTACAAAGTTGTTGAATATCTCCCGACGTGCTTGGAAGCCTACAACGTGCTCTAAAAGAATTAAATCCGTACCCCGCTTCTGTGGCGTCTTTTTGGTGCACACCGGCGGACTTGCTTTATTGAGGCGTAGTCATTTACACGACTCCGTTCGAACGTCTAGTGCTAGAAAACCTATAGTTTACGGGCTAAAATGACGATTTCAATTCTGGCCTTTCTAAAAATCTGTGCGGAGGGGGAGGGATTCGAACCCTCGATACGGTTTTACCCATATAGCGAGTTAGCAACCCGCCGCACTAGGCCTCTATGCGACCCCTCCGTGTTTCGTCACAATATCAAATTAATAGTGCGCGCGCGAGGGGCAACGCAAAACCGGCGAGCGGCCTGTGGCCGCTCGCCGGTTTTGTTTGGAGAAGCTTACTTTGCGTTGGTAATGAAGTTGTACGGCCCGCTGTAGACAATGCCAGCTGCGTTCTTAGCAGCAATGCGGAAGTAGTACTGCGTGCTTGGGAGGAGACCCTTGATGTAGGCAGCGGCGCCCACGGTAGCGGTGCCTGCAGGCACCATGTTTTCTTCAGTTGACGAACCGAAGTTAAGCGTGGGGCCGTACTGGAACCAGTACGTTGTTTTAGAACCTTCAGGTATCACCGTGCCCACAACGATAGCTGTGTTGTTCGTTACTGAAGCGAATCCTGTGACCGTTACGACTGGCTTCTTCCCAGCTGTTCCTGCTGGGGCAGTGGTGTCAACGGTGTTCGTGCCTAGTTCAGAAGTGGTGCTCGTTGCCGTGGTGTCGCCGGTGCCTGAGGTACTCGTCTCAACGGGCGCTTTTGCGGAAAAGTAAAAGAGGACAATAACGGCAATTACCACGAGAATGATCCCAATAATCCATGCGTTTTTTTGTTGCATTGCGATAGCGAGGTTAAAGGGTAAAAGCGATTAGGCGCACTTGTGCGACCTATCTACCCTACCATGACGAGTGAGATTTTCGATCATTACACACGGGCAGGTGGTTTAGTGTGCAAATGCTAACGGCAGTATGCGCTTGGCACCGTGCTTGTGCAGGGCGCTCACTGCTGCCTCGAGCGTTGCTCCAGTAGTGAGAACGTCGTCGCACACTATATAGAGTAATTCTGCAGAAAGAACGTGCGCTGCGCCGAAGGCGCCTCGCACATTCTCTCGGCGCTCACTACTTGAGAGTGTCACTTGTGAGCGTGTCTCGCGCGTGCGCACCAGGCACCTGGTGTCAACGGGAATTCCCAATTCTTTGCCAACACACCGTGCGACCACTTCCACTTGATTGTAGCCGCGCTCCCGTTCCCGCTCGCTCCCAAGAGGCACAGGCACAAGACAGGTACCTGTTAGCAGGTCGTTGCTCTCTAATGTTTTTGCAAGAGCCATTGAAAGAAGGGTGAATGCCTTGCGAGAGCCATGATATTTCGCTTCGTGAATGGCCGCACGCACATGCTTGTCGCTCAGCGGCATGAGGCAAAGGCACGGAGGTTGTAACAGGTATGCTTCGATGGGCGTGCAGAGCGCGGCAAAAGATTCTGACGTCACTGCGCGAAGGAGCAGTTCGTCTGTGCGAGGCGGGAAGAGCAAGTCAAGAAACTGCTGCATGCTACTATTAGACCATGTCTTTCTTCAGTCAATTCTTTGCGCAAAAGGAAAAAAGCGTACTGGGAATCGACATCGGGTCGTCTTCGCTCAAGGTTGTGCAACTGCGCAAGGAGCGCGGCAAGGCCGTGCTCGAAACCTATGGCGAATTATCGCTCGGGCCCTACGGAGGTGGCGAAGTGGGGCAGGCAACTAACTTGGCTGCGGAGCAGGTTGCGTCGTCGCTTATTGATTTGTTGCGGGAAGCAAAAGTAACCACCAAGAGTGTTGGTGTTTCAATACCTTTTGCGCGGTCGCTCCTCACGCTTGTGGAGTTGCCGTATCGTCGCGATAAAAAGGAGCAGCAGACGGTGATAGAACTCGAAGCGCGCAAGTACATACCGGTTCCGGTGTCGGAGGTGCAGCTCGACTGGTTCATCGTGCCGAGCATGAGTGACCGAGAGCGTGTCGAAGCGCAGACAAAGGTGGAAGTGTTGCTAGTGGCAGTACACAACGACGAGCTGGCACTCTTGCAGCAGGTAATTTCTGCGGCGCAACTGAAAGCGAGTTTTTATGAAATAGAGATTTTCAGTACCATCCGTGCCGTGATAGAGGAGCCGGTCAAGCCGGTCATGGTGCTCGACATCGGTGCGGCTACTACCAAGTCGTACGTGGTGGAGCGTGGCGTAGTTGCCTTTTCGCACTCAATCAGCGCAGGGAGTCAGGACATTACGCGCGCCATTGCCGCGTCAACGAACGTGACTATTGCTCGAGCCGAAGCGTTGAAAAAAGAAAAAGGCCTCTCAGGCATGGATGCTCCTACAGAGCTCGTGTTCTCCCGGATTTTCTCGGAAGCGCGGCGCGTACTCGTGCAATACGAAACAGCAAACAAAAAAACGGTGACCTCGATTGTGCTCACGGGAGGTGGTGCAGTCACTAAAGAACTCGTGGCGTACGCTAAAAAACTTTTCTCTATCGAAGTGCGCGTTGCCGATCCTTTTTCAAAAACGGAAGCGCCGGCTTTTATGCGCCCCGTGCTCGAGCGCATTGGACCGGAGTTTGCTGTGGCTGTGGGTATCGCACTGCGCAAGCTTGAAGAAATCTAGGAGTTTTACACACGCACACTGCTTTGTGTGTGAGACATGCCGTATACTACAGACAAATGCCACTTCCCCCAACGATTCCCACATCGTTTGTTCCCCGGCCCAATGCTTCGGCACGCGCAGGATTTCAGCTAGGCGACTTCATGGGGGCGTTTGCTTTTTTTGGCTACGGTCTGCTGGCACTTATGCTGGTTGCCGCGGGTGGCGTCTTCTCGTATAGCCATATTCTCGAAAGTCAAAAAACGGCAAAGGACGCCGAGTTGGCAAAAATGGAAGCGTCTATAGATCCAAAAACTGCAGATGGCTTTGTGCGTCTGAGGGATCGCTTGCAGTCGGGCAAGACGTTGGTTGCAAATCACTTGGCGCTCTCTCGTTTCTTTGGAGATTTTGACACACTCATTCCCACTGGGGTGCGTTTCTCAGCACTGAGCTTGGCACCGGTGACAGGCGCGTCAGGTAAGCTCACTGCAGCTGGGTCGGCGCGCACGTTTAATCAGCTTGCCGTGCTCTCGTCTAACTTTGCTGCAGACGGAAACATACGAGACGCAATTTTCTCGAACTTAACCGTTGATCCACAGAGCGGGGCAGTTGCCTTCACGCTCACGGCGTCGGTAGATGCAGCGCTCACCGCGTTTTCTGCTGAAGCGGTGGCACAAGCAGCTCTCTCGGGAGCTAGCACTACTGCGGCCGTGGGAACCACCACTACCACCAGCACACCATGACCCGCGCCCTTCCACTGCTCGCCATTTTCATCTCAATCGGCATTTTCTTTGCGTACATCAATCCGACCTGGACGGGTACTATTGCCGCAGTCAAAGCGCAAATTGCACAAGACGACCACTCACTTGCCATGGCTGACCAGTACACGGCGCAGCTGGCGACACTGACGGCAAGCAAAAACGCCATGGACACCAACAGCCTTCAGCGATTGCAGGCATTTTTGCCCGATTCGGTAAACAACGTCGCCATTATCTTGGATTTAAATGCACTTGCGGCGCGCTCCAGCCTCTCTTTAAAGAGCATTAACGTCAACACCGCCCAGTCAGACTCCACGAGTCAGTCAGGCACTTCGGGGCCGGACGCTTCCGGCGCGGCGTTTTCTCCGACAAGTTCAGTTGACTTGGTGCTCTCTGCGGGCGGCACCTACAATGCCATAGTGACGTTTCTCCAGGGTGTGGAGTTGAGTGAGCGCCTGCTCGATGTGCAGGACATAAAGATCACCGGCTCAGACACGGGTGTCTACGGCGTGACCATGACCATCCGTCTGTACTGGCTACGCTAATTTCCTTACTATGAAATTCGATCAAAAAACCATTCTGACCATACTTGCCGTGCTTGTTGTTGCTGGCGGGGCGTACTGGTACTTCTTTACGGGCCAGAGTGGTAACGCAGCGCCGCTCACGGCGACGACGCTTGGTGACCCTGCGCAGACGCGTTTCCAGACGATGATAGCTGAACTGCAACCAATAAGTTTTGACACGAGTATTTTCACTGATGCTCGCTTCATGGCTTTAGTAGACATTTCTACTGCCATAACTCCTGAGTCGACCGGTCGACTCGACCCATTCGCTCCCGTCTCTCTCACGGCGGTGACTACGAAGAAATAGTTGTTAAACTCTTCACCGGCCACAGACGCCGGCGCTACCCATGAACCTTACTGCACTACTTGAAGAAAAAGGTCTTCTCACTGCAGCAGACCGTGCAGTAGTTGACGCTGAGCTCGCAAAGAAGCGAGCGCTTTCGGACGTCCTTGGAGAACACAACATAGCCCTTAAAGATGCGCTCGCAGTCGCCGGAGAAGCATACGGACTGCCGGCGCGCATACTGGGGAACCCTCCGGCTGAAGAGGAAGCGCTCGCGTATATTCCGATTGATTCGGCGCGCCACTACGGGTTTGTGCCGCTTGTGGTTAAAGACGGCGCACTTGAAGTGGGCATTGTTGACCCAGACAATATCGAAGCGATGGATGCGCTCCACTTCATTTCGGGGCGTATCGGCATGCCGTATAAGATTTTCCTTATCACGAAGCAAGATTTTGCCCGAGTCATAGATGCCTACGAAAATCTTTCTGGAGAAGTAGGCAAGGCGCTCTCAGAATTCGAGACAACCACAAAGCCACCACCCACTGCAGGTGCGCAGAAAAAAGACGGCCCACAAACGACGACAGACGCGGGGGAAGAGTCGCTCGACTTGGCCGGACCATCAGAAACCTTGAAAGCCGACGCGCCGGTCACAAAAATCGTCTCGACGCTGCTGCGCTATGCCATTGAAGGGAAGGCGTCTGACATCCACATTGAACCCTCCTCAAAGCGTACGCGCGTGCGTTTTCGCATGGATGGTGATTTGCATACATCGCTCGAGTTGCCAAGCAAGGTGCACGAGGCCGTGGTGGCGCGTATTAAAATTCTTGCTCGACTGCGTCTTGACGAAAAACGGAAACCACAAGACGGTCGCTTCTCAGCAACGGTAGACAAGCGTCGCATCGACTTTCGTGTCTCTACCTTTCCGACAGAGTACGGCGAAAAGGTGGTGATGCGTATTCTCGACCAGTCAGCGGCGGCAGCGACGCTTGAGACGGTCGGCTTTGGCACGGACCAGCTCGCCACCATTCGCGAGATGATTCAGGTTCCGTACGGTATTGTCCTCATTGCCGGGCCGACCGGTTCTGGTAAATCCACCACGTTGTTTGCCATGCTCTCCGAGATGGATCGCGAAACTAAAAACGTCGTTTCGCTCGAAGACCCGGTCGAGTATGAAATTCCCGGCGTTGCACAAAGCCAGGTGCGTCCCGAAATAGGGTACACCTTCGCTTCCGGTCTGCGTTCCATTTTGCGCCAAGACCCAGACGTGATTATGGTGGGTGAAATCCGTGACAAGGAAACCGCTGCGCTTGCGGTGCAGGCAGCACTCACTGGTCACTTGGTGTTCTCCACCATTCACACCAACACGGCAGCGGGCGCTATTCCGCGCCTTATCGACATGGGCGTCGACCCCTTTCTTATTGCACCGACGCTCATTGCGGTCATTGGGCAGCGCCTCGTGCGTAAACTCTGCCCGGGAGCAGGGAAGGCATTCCCCGTTTCTGACAGTATGCGCGAATACCTCGATCGAGAATTTGCCGATCTTCCTACCGAGTATCACGCAAAACTGCCGCCGTTTACGGAATTTTTCCAAGCGACACCCACGCCTGAGTGCCCGAACGGTACACGCGGGCGCACTGGCGTGTTTGAGATATTGCGCATGACGAAGACGATTGAGCAGGTCGTGCTGAAGGAGCCGGTGGAGGAGCGCATTTACGAAGCGGCGCGTGCGCTCGGCATGCTCACCATGCGTGAGGACGCCATCATTAAGGCACTCAAGGGCGAAGTGCCGTTTGAGGAGATGAATGGCTTAGGCGGAGAGCTTTTCCCCGATGATGAAGAGGTGGCGGCCACCCCATAGTATACTGAGCACACATGGCATACCGCATCTTCCTTGTTGATGACGATAAGTTTCTTCTCGACCTCTACGCGGTAAAATTTAAAACTGCTGGGCACGAGGCAGTAGTCTTTGCGGGCGGTGAGGACTTGCTCTCGGCACTGCGAAAAGGTGGGGAGGCGCCGGACGCCATCATGCTCGACATTATTATGCCCGGTATGGACGGCTTTGAGACGGTGGGAGTATTACGAAAAGAAAACTTAGCACCAGCAGCAAAAATAATTTTCCTCTCGAACCAAGGACAAGATTCAGACTTAGAGAAAGCAAAACAATTGAGAGCTGACGGGTATATCATAAAGGCATCGGCTATTCCCTCAGAAGTGCTTTCAGAAGTATTGCGGATTATTAGCAACCCGGTAGAACCTACTCACTCGTAACTGTCATGACTAACGCTGCTCACCCTCGACTCCTTGAATTGCTTGACCTGGTGGTCGCGCAAAAAGCCTCAGACTTGCATATCTTTGCCGGCGGTGTTCCCTCTATCCGTATCGCAAGTTCACTCATTCCAGTGCGCACGGACGTCATGACGCCCTCAGACACCGAGGCCATTCTAAAGTCCGTGGTGCCGAGTGAGCGCTGGCAATCGTTTCTCGAAAGACAGTCAATAGACGTGGCCTACACGTTCAAGGGCGATCAGCGTTTTCGTATTAACGGGTATCGCGCACAAGGCACCGTAGCGCTTGCGCTGCGCCTCATTCCTCCGGCAGTGCGCACCTTTAGTGACCTTAATTTGCCGTCGGTGCTTGAAGTATTCACGCAGCGAGAGCAGGGCTTCTTTCTCGTGGTGGGTCCCGTGGGGCAAGGGAAATCAACCACACTTGCCGCTATGATTAACCGCATCAACGAGACGCAAGCGCAACACATACTCACCGTAGAAGACCCTGTGGAGTACATCTTCACACCGAACAAATCAATCATTCACCAGCGTGAGGTGCACATCGACACACCTGATTTCCAGACGGCGCTGCAAGGCGCTTTCCGCGAAGACGTAAACGTGGTGATGGTCGGCGAGATGCGCGACTATGAGACTATCTCTTCGGCTGTGACCGCTGCAGAGACCGGGCACTTGGTGTACTCGACACTACACACGAACAATGCGTCTCAAACCATTGACCGTATTATCGACATGTTTCCGGGAGCGCAGCAAGACCAGGTGCGCGTGCAGCTTGCCGGGTCTCTTGCTGGCATTTTCTCTCAGCGACTTATTCCGCGGGTTTCCGGCGGACTCATTCCAGCCTACGAGCTCTTGATCAACAACAACGCCGTAGCAAACCTTATTCGCGAAGCGCAGACGCATGAAATTAGTGCCGTGATTCAAACGAGTTCGCAAGAGGGCATGATTGACATGGATCGTATGCTGGCCGACCTCGTGCGTCGCGGCGAAATTACCGTCGAGCACGCCTATGCGCACGCCATGGATTCGAAAACCTTCGAACACTACCTTTAAACCATGCTTTTTAACTACCACGCAATCGATAAAGACGGCCACGAGCGCGCAGGCACCGTGGAAGCGCCTTCGCAAGAAGTGGCGGTCTCTGCGCTGCAGCGTCGTGAGCTCATCATCTCTTCAATAGAGTCTGCGCAGAAGAAGTCCATTCTCGA
The DNA here is from genome assembly GCA_964415875.1 of uncultured Candidatus Saccharibacteria bacterium. Taxonomy (GTDB): domain Bacteria; phylum Patescibacteriota; class Minisyncoccia; order Phycocordibacterales; family Phycocordibacteraceae; genus C7867-001. The sequence continues at coordinate 7,367 of CAYQCB010000014.1, read as the reverse complement.
AATGGATATTCCGCTTTTCAATCGTGTTTCCAACAAAGAGATTGTCATCTTGTCGCGACAAATTGCCACACTTTTTGAGGCACAGGTCTCTGCGCTGCGCGTGTTTCGTTTGCTCGCTGCAGAGGTGACCAACAAGCGCCTCTCAGACACACTCACCGCAGTGGCAGACGACATCCAAGGAGGCAGCCCCATCAGCAAGGCTCTCGCCCGCCACCCGAAAATATTTGCGAGTTTTTACGTGAACATGGTGCATGCGGGCGAAGAGTCGGGCAAACTCTCAGAGACGTTCGGGTACCTGGCTGACTACCTCGACCGCACCTACGACGTGGTGAGCAAGGCAGAGAATGCGCTCATCTACCCAATCTTCGTCATTGGTGTGTTCTTTGCCGTCATGGCGCTCATGCTCACGCTGGTGATTCCTAAAATCAGCGCCGTACTCATAGACTCGGGACAACCGGTCCCAGTCTACACGGCGATCGTGATCGGATTCTCAAACTTCCTGGTGCACTACGGTTTCTTCGTGCTCATAGCACTCATCGCGTTCGGGTTCTATGTGTGGCAATTGAGCCGCAGCCCTAAGGGCAGCCTCATTCTCGACAGCCTCAAGCTCTCCGTACCCTACGTTGGCGACCTCTACCAGAAGCTCTACCTCTCCCGCATTGCAGACAACTTCTCAACCATGCTTCTTTCGGGTGTGGCTGTGCTCGAAGCGCTTGAAATTACGGCAAACGTGGTGGGCAACCGAGCCTACACAGAGATTTTGATGCAGGTGAGCCAAGACGTGAAGGGGGGCGCCGCCATTTCAGACTCTATGAGCAAGCACCATGAAATTCCGGGTATTATGGTGGCCATGGTTCGCGTGGGTGAAGAGACTGGCGAGTTGGGTAAAATCCTCACCACACTTGCTCGTTTCTATAACCGTGAGGTGACAAACGCCGTGGACACGCTCGTGGGGCTCATTGAGCCGATTATGATTGTGGCGCTCGGCCTCGGGGTGGGCATTCTTCTCGCTGCCGTGCTCATGCCTATCTACGGCCTTGCGGGAGCAATCTAGCGCTATCCACAGGCGAGTAAACAGCGCGTAAAATGTGCCCTATACTGTAACTATTAATCGCGAAATAAATATTATGCATACGAATCGTTCACGGGGCTTCACACTTATCGAACTTCTGGTCGTCATCGCCATCATCGGCATTCTCTCGGCTGTCGTTCTCGCGTCTCTTAATACGGCTCGTTCAAAGGGTAGTGACGCTGCTATTCAATCAGACCTTTCCTCGATTCAGACGCAGGCAGAAATCTTCTATTCAACGGGGAACACGTACACAGGCCTGTGTGCTGATACTACAATCATGACAGCACTTGCGGCAGCGGACAAGACCAATGGTTCGTCAGCAGCTGCAACGTGTAAGGTAAATACTGGTGGCACGGCTTATTCAGTCGATGCACAGATGGTTAACGACTCCACAAAGTGGTGGTGTGTTGATAGTACTGGTGTTGCAGTGACGACAACAGCCGATCAGGCCGCTGCTTCGAAGAACTGTGCGGCAGTAGCAATGTAAAGATTGTCGTAACGTGTGCAATAGCAGAAAGCGCGCCAAGGGCGCGCTTTCTGCTATTATGCGGCAATGGAAGTGTATCTCGTCGGGGTTGTCGTTTTCTTGCTTGGCGCCATCATGGCGAGCTTTATGGGTGTGGTTGCGGGAAGGCTTAGCACCGGGCAGAGTCCGCTCACAGGGCGTTCTCGCTGCGACGCGTGCGGGAAAGTGCTTTCGCCCAGAGCGCTCATTCCTATTTTTTCGTATCTCCGCTCTCATGGTCGCGCGTCGTGCTGTAGCGCACGCATAAGCTACTGGTCGCCCGTTTCTGAAGCAGTGCTCGGCGCGCTCTACGTGCTTGCCTACCTTAAACTCGGTCTCGGTCTCTCTTTGCTTTTTGTGTTTGCTGCGTACGCACTTCTGCTCTCGCTCGTCATGTATGACCTCATGCATCAGATCTTACCGCCCGAGCTCCTCTTCCCGTTCATTGGCGTTGCAGCGCTTGCTCGATTCCTGCTCTCGGCAAGCCTGTTCTCTTTTGTAGTCACTGTGTTTGTGGGTTTCGCGCTCGCGCTCGCGCTCGGAATCATTCACGTACTGTCTAAAGGACGTGCCATGGGGCTTGCGGACGCCCCCTTTGTGTTTGGGCTTGCTCTGCTGGTGGGGCACGGTGCCCTCACGGGGTTTGTGTATTCTTTCTGGGTGGGAGGTGTTGTTGGTTTAGCCATCTTGGCGAGGAGGCCTCGTGGCTCTAGAATGGGTATTGAGGTGCCGTTCGCTCCTTTCTTGGCAGCCGGATTTCTCCTCGCCTATTTTCTTCCATGGAATCTTTTCGCAGCGCTCGTGGGGTAACTCTGATTGAGCTACTGGTGGTGCTCGGTATCATTGGCGTTTTGGCGGCGCTCATTGCAGTGAGTCAATCAAGTTTCAATAAATCTCTGGTGCTTGCAAACACCGCGTATGACGTGGCACTTACCTTGCGTTCCACGCAGACGCTTGGTCTGGGTACCGCTTCGGCTGGCTACGGACTGCATGTGAGTAAAAACGTGCGCAACTCATTCCTTCTTTTCAGTGACAGTGTTCCGGGGACCGGCTCCACGAGTTCCTTGTGTCACCCGGTTGCCCCTGGTGTTGACTCGAACGGACCCTCGGCACGGCCAGGCGACTGTGTGTACACAGCAGGTGCGGGCGGTGACGCGGTCATTCGCTCGTATACGATTGGGAACGGCATCACTATTAAAGACTTTTGCGCCCAGCAAGCTGGCGTGTGGTCCTGTGCTAACTCACACACGGGCTCGCTCACTTCACTTGACATTGTGTTCTCACGCCCGAGTGCGGAAGCGTTCATCACCAGTAACGGCAGGCCGTGGATTGTTAACTCGAACATCACTGCTGCGTGTATTTCGTTTCAGTCGCCGCAAGGAGGCGAGCGAGCCGTTAATGTGTCTCGCTCGGGCGAAATTACTGGTAACAGCACGAGCTGTCCTTCGTCATGAGAAACCGCGGCTTCACCCTTATAGAGCTCATGGTTTCGCTTGGCGTTTTTACTATTGTGATGACCATTGCGGCGGGAGGGTATTTAGTCATGATCAATGTGAACCGGCACGCGCAGGGTATTGCCACCGGCATCAACAACCTTTCTTTTGCGCTTGACACCATGACACGCAGTATCAGAACGGGCACGAATTATTCTTGTGATGGATCTGGTGACTGTAGTGCGGGAGGCGCCAGTCTTTCCTTTATCGATCAAGACCATAATCGCGTGACGTACGCGGTCTCGTCAGACGGCACGGCCATACAGTCAACGGAAGTTACGCCGTCAGGAAATAGTGTGGTGTACCGGCTCACTGAACCATCCGTCACCATTTCAAAACTCACTTTCTATGTGAGTGGCACGGCGAGCGCAAGTGCTGGTGATTACTCTCAGCCGCACGTCACCATGGTTGTTTCTGGGTCGGTGTCGGTCGGACCAGGAACCTCGCAATCGTTCACGGTGCAGACGGGTGCCACTATGCGCGGAAACGACCTATGAACATGAAGCACAAAGGATTTACGCTGATAGAAATGATGGTGGCCGTGTCTATCATTGCCATTGCCGTTACGGGGCCCTTGATGGCGGCGAGCAGAGCGTATTTTTCAGCACAAAATGCGCAGGAGCAGGTAATCGCGTCGTATCTCTCGCAGGAAGCCATCGAGTTTGCGCGTTTCAGGAGAGACAGCGTCTTCTTAAATGAATACGGAACTAACGGTGGTAATACGACGAACGCCTGGAGTAATTTCCTTTCTGAGGTGCACAACACCGACGGTTGTGACACGCACTCCTGCACCTATGACACGGCAGCTGGTTTTGCTTCGTGTAATGGTGGTGGTGACGGTGGTAGGTGCACCGCGCTAAGCCTGGCGGGAGGCGGGGCAGCAAAGTTGTATACGCAGAACGCCTACTTCTCTGGGGCCGTGGCGACGCCCTTCACGCGTGAAGTACGGTTTTACAAGGTGGCGCCCGCGACGGGCTCTTTTACGAATGCCACAGAAGTGTTGGTGACGGCGACCACAACTTGGCAGAGCCATGGGCAGACTTTTACCGCTGTGGTCTCTGATACTCTTACACCATGGCAATAACGACACCTGTTACAAAGTACGAGTCACCAAAGCGTGGGTTTGCGCTCCTTATTGCAGTGATTTTCATGACGGTTATGCTCTCGTTTGGACTCACGCTTGCGTCGCTCGCCTTCAAACAGCAAACGCTAGCGTCTTCAGCACTGCAATCACAGTATGCCTTTTATGCGGCGGACTCCGCGCTTGAATGCGCGCTTTTGGCAGATCAAAAACAAATGCTTTTTATGTACGACAGCGATGTAAGTAAGTCAGCACCGATGATGTCGTGTAATGGTGTTAGCGCCCAGGGTGTTGCTGGCCAGCCTACGCCTCAAACCATACAGCACACGGCGAGTATGTGGGTTACTCAGTCAAGGCTCTCTCTTAATGGTGGAAAATTCTGTGCTGACGTTACGGTGTACAAGCCCAATCTTGCACTTGGTGCCGCAACGACCAGTATCTTTGCGCAAGGCTACAACGAGCCGTGCGACCGTATTGCTGCCGACGACAGTCACCTCTCTTCGCGCGGCCTAGAGGCGTATTACCAATAGGATTGGTATAGTGGGGGCAATGGCTGCCTCAAAGAAAACAGTGGAGCGGGTGCGAAAATTGCGCGAGCTGCTCGCGCACCATGCCCACGCCTACTACACGCTCGACGCGCCAGAGATTTCCGACAGTGCGTACGACGCACTGTATCGAGAACTGCAGAGCCTTGAAAAGGGGCATGCGGAGCTCTCTGACGATTCGTCGGTGACACAGCGCGTCGGTGGAGCAGTGCTTCCTGAGCTCAAGAAAGTGCGCCACTCGGTGCCACAATGGTCGTTTCAAGACGCGTTTAGTGAAGAAGAGATTTCTGCCTTTGACGCGCGCGTGCGCAAGGTTGTTCCTGACGCTGTGTACGACCTTGAATTGAAAATTGACGGCCTCAAAATAGTGCTCATGTACGAAGCGGGGAAATTGGTACGCGCTGTGACGCGTGGGGACGGCGTTGTGGGGGAGGACGTGACCCACACAGTGCGCACTATTAAAAGCATTCCAGAAAAACTTTCTCGCAGTGTAGACCTTGTCGCAGAAGGCGAGGTGTACCTCACGCGCTCCGGCTTTGCTCGTTTAAACAAAGAGCGCAGTGAACGCGGTGAGCCACTTTTTGCAAACCCTCGCAATGCCGCCGCAGGGTCGCTCCGGCAACTCGACGCGAGTGTTGCTGCTAAGAGGCCGCTTGGTATGTTTCTCTATGATGTAGCGCAGACGTCTGAAGTTTTGCCAGTAACGCAGAGCAAAGAGCTTCTCTATCTTGCAGACCTTGGACTACCCGTAAACAAAGAGCACAAAGGAAACGCAACGCTCAAGGACATCGCGCAGTATTGGGAAAAATGGCAAGGAAGCGCACGCGAAAAACTCGACTATCAGCTCGATGGTGTAGTGATCAAAGTGGAGTCGCGCGCTGCCCAAGAGCTTCTCGGGTACACCGCAAAAGCGCCTCGGTTTGCTATTGCGTATAAGTTTCCGGCGCAGCAGGTGCAGACGACCATCCTCGATATTGCGCTGCAGGTGGGGCGTACCGGCAAGCTCACGCCCGTGGCGCACTTGAAACCAGTGCTTGTGGCGGGCTCAACGGTGGCGCGTGCGACGCTGCACAACGAGGATTTTATTCACGAAAAAGACATACGCATTGGTGACACAGTAATTTTGCAAAAAGCGGGAGACGTTATTCCCGAGATCGTATCGGTGGTGCGAGAGCTTCGCGAGAAGGGTGCGAACGTGTGGCATTTCCCGAGCCACTCACCACTTTGTGGGGGAGACGGGCGCACCGAGCGCGCTCAGGGCGAAGCAGCGCATCGTTGTGTCGTCGCTGGCTCGTTTGAGCAGCAAGCGCGCAAGCTTGTGCACTTTGCGGGGAAGGCCGCACTTGACGTGGACGGACTTGGACGCGAGACGGTGCGGCTGCTTATGGAGCACCAGTTGGTCTCTGAGCCCGACGATTTTTTTGATCTCACTAAAGACGAGCTGCTTGCGCTGCCTAGTTTTGAGGAGAAGAAGGCTGCCAATTTGCTAGAGAGCATTCGTGCCGCACGCACTGTGCCACTAGACCGCCTCCTTATCGGGCTTTCCATTCCTCACGTGGGCGAAGAAACGGCGTTACTCATTGCGCGAAGAGTCGGCACTCTGAAATCACTCCAAAAAATGACCGACGAAGATCTGCGAGAAGTGGACGGCGTGGGAGACATTGTGGCGCGTTCGGTGGTTGCGTGGTTTCGCGAAGAAGGAAACGCAGAACTGCTTGCACGTCTGGTGAAGCATTTGAAAATAGAACCAGTCGAGGCGCCCTCAGGAGGCCCTTTATCGGGTCAAAGCGTCGTGGTGACGGGGACGCTGGCGTCTCTCTCAAGAGACGAGGCGGAGGCGCGGGTGAGACGCTCTGGCGGAAAAGTCTCGAGCTCAGTGTCGGCCAAGACATCTTTTGTGGTGGCGGGTGAGTCGGCCGGGTCGAAACTCCTCATGGCTGAAAAGCTGGGCGTGCCAGTCCTCAGTGAATCAGAGTTTTTGAAGCGCCTTGCGGCGTGATAGAGTGCGGCAATGGCTACTGCTGAAGACATTGTGAAGCTTGCGGCCCTCTCCCGCCTGCGTGTCCCCGAAGCGGACTTGCCGCAAATGACTCGAGAGCTTGACGCTATTTTGGCATACGTGGGCCAACTCGAATCTCTTGACCTCTCGAGCGGGGGCGACGTTTCTGTGTTGTCGGAGGTTAAAAATGTAATGCGCACTGACGACCATCCTCACGAGGGCGGCATTTTTACGCAAGTGTTGGCTGAGCAGTTTCCGGAGCGCGAAGGCGATGCGCTCGTGGTGAAGCAAATTATTTCACATGACTAAGACCCCAAACGAATTGACGCTTGTCGAAGCGGCGCGCGCATTGCGCGCGGGAGAGTTCACTGTGCGAGCGCTTTGGGATGCGTGCGTGAGCGCAGCAACAGAAAAAGATGCGGCGTTGCATGCGTATCTGGAGTTGTTTCCCGCTGATGAAGCGGCCATAGCAAGCGCTCAGGCGCGCATTGATTCTGAAAAAGAACAGGCGCCAGTACTGTGCGGCATTCCGCTTGCGCTCAAAGACAACATTTTAGTAAAGGGGCACATCGCAAGCGCAGCTTCAAAAATGCTCGAGAATTACACGGCCACCTATGACGCCACGGTGGTAGCGAAATTGCGCGAAGCGGGGGCGCTGTTTCTGGGGCGCAC
>CAYQCB010000013.1:5491-21626 GCA_964415875.1 uncultured Candidatus Saccharibacteria bacterium | reverse complement strand
CTAATCACTAACCTATGAAAAACGTCACCACAGCAATAGACGAGGGAGTGAGGGAGCTTCAGACAAAAATTAAAGAGGGCGTCCCATTTCTCGACAAGTTTGAGGAGGCATTTATATTAAACGCTTTCCGGGACTTCGCTCAAAAGATAGCCCTCGCAGCACTACAGGACGCTGAGGATGCGTTGCCAAAAGAAGACGGTAGCACTCCATACTGTTGCCCTCACCACCAGAGTAAGAAAAATTGGAATACCTGCCTCCGCCAGTCCCATGAGAACATCGCAAAATTAAAAGAAGGGGTAACAGATTGAAGGTATGAAAAACTGTACTATAGGCCCCTCAGAGGACGGAGAGTGGAAGTGTGAGAGCAAGACAAGTAACACAGACGGTGTTTGCGATAGCTGTAAGGCAGCAGGGTGGACAGTAGACCCAAAAGAAATTGCTGAGTCTATTGCAAGCGACCCCGAGCTATCCGAGAGCTTGAGGATACGCAGCGAGTTTGACAAGTAACCAACCGCAAACGAACCCCACGACATAATCTCTTAACAAACTGAGGAATGATTAAACCAGACTGTGTGTGCTGTGGCGATCCAGCCACGGGCAGTAAAGAGACCGACGAAGACAGATACCACGACAGAGGAAACTGGTGCCAACGGTGCAATCAAAAAGTAGACATTGCAGCACGTCAAAGGCGCACAGGAGAAGACGTTAATAACCTGCTCTTTGTAAAAAACCAAGAAGCTATAATGAAACAGGACTGAACCTTGAAAGGATGGTTCCATGTTCTGGGTAATCCCTACTGACCAAGTGCTGCGGAATGGAGACATGCCGAAAGCACTGCACTGCATTGGCGATTGGAAAGGTTGCCGCACCTCGTTCAACTCAGCGGAGGGCAAGTTCGTCTGCTGGGCTGGCGCGGAGAAGCTCAACTACAGAGGTTACTGCTGCAACGCGTGTCTGCTCTACCACTGCGACGCCAACACGATGACGAGGCATTGACTCATGAGTTCACACAAGCCTCGTGATTATGACAGACACCATCGTGTGCCTCGATGCAAGAATGGTGACAATTCCTCACGGAACATATCCATCGTCCCTGTGGAAGCGCATCGCGCCTATCACCGACTTTTCTCGGAAGGAGACCCCCAGCGTATCGCGGACGTGCTCAATGAGACTTGGATTTCGCCTGACTGGAAGCTCGTCGTACAAAGGAGATAGCTATGCCTCATATTTGCGCCTGTGGCTGCGGCAAAGATGCCAAAGACACCTACCGCATGTGGCAAGGTGATCTGCTATGGTTCGTCGATATCTGGCACCTGGAGAAGTTCATTCAGCTCGAATGTGCCAAGCCGCTCTATGACACGCGGCAGACTAGTTTGCCCGTATAGTTTTCCACAACCTTGCGACCCTACGGGGTCGCTTTCTTTGTATAATAGTCATGTCGCAGTGATGCGATGCCCTCGTAGCAAAAGGCCCCTTGACGGGGCCTTCTTGCTATCTTGCGTATCCTAGTATTCTCGCGCACGTCCAGGCTCTGGCGTTTCCCCTAGCCCACTCTGTAAACATGAAGTCCACTGCAAACTTGGGGTCTTCTGCTTGAGCTATCGTCACTTCTGGGTGAGCTGGTAGATGAATTTGGCTCAATCCGAAAGAAGTATTTTTGTCCCCCACGGCCCTCGGATTCCATGCGCTCTCGCAGTTGATAACCGCTTTCACTTTTGAGGCAGAAATCCCCGTTTCTAGGGCTTTCTGGTCTATATAAGCCTCTATATCACTTTTAGATACCAACACGCCTACAGCGGCCGTTTTGGGGCTTGTGGGGGCTTCTGCGTGTGCTACGGGGATTATAGGGCTGAGTGATACAAGTGCGCTAGCCAAGAACATCAGCGATACAAGGGTGGTACTTATAAGCCGACTATGCAGCCGTCACTTCCGCCTTGTGAGCGAAGTGCGACCACACAATAGAGACAAGCGTCACGATACCTAGAATGACGTTCACAAACCCTGTGACGTCCGCAGACGTCACGCCTGTTAAACCGCCCAACACGAGAAGTGCGCTGATAAAGCCTACGCTGTTTGCTTTTGCTACTGAAGTCATGGTGATTAGTCTACATTAAGTCTCGACGAATAAATCGCTCTTGGGAACCGTGGTGGGGATAACTCTAGGAACCGAAAGACTTTAGAAAAGCCACGATTTTAGAGAGAATATCCGCCATCCTCGTATTCCCCTGAGCGGTGTCTTGCGCTGCGAGTACAGCGATTTTATCTGAGGGAAGTAGAGTGTCTACGAAAGGAGTGGATAGGTCGAACAGAGTAAGCGGGTCAATCATCACATAGTTAAGATCATTGGGCGTCTTTCGTCCTAGACCAAAGTGTAGGTGACTGCCCTGGAGTGGTTCCGCGGGTGTCGGAGGTGGATTTACTTCTCCATTGTTCCCGATATGGCCGATAACGTCACCCTGGTTATAGATAATCACTTTTGGGTCTGTAGCAGCTTTCGATTCGGTCACTGATGAGACGTGAAGGTAGATAAGACTGTACTTGTAGCCCGTTGTCGGGTCGGTGGTGTCTATCTGAGAGTGAGCGTGTTGCGTGGCTCCAAAGGTTGAGTCCACCAGAGCTTCATACACCACACCAGGCCAAGGGAAGGGCCACACACACGGCTTGCCCCAGGTGTCTTGATTTGTCCCACACACCACGTCCACGCCGAGGTGGTCGGTGGTCTGAACCTTGAGAGCGTTACTAATATCCACTGGTTCGGCAGTGTGAAATGGCTGTGTCAAAATGAGCTTTAGATTGCTTGGAAGTTGGATGGGAAATTTGTACATATTTAGAGTTTACCTGCGCTGATATATGCCTCAATCACGGGAAGCAGCACCGACACTGTTAAAAAGCTTAGTGCTGCGACAAACCCGAGGACATAGTTTTGCCATTTCTCTAATTTGGAAACACGGCCGTTTGTCTTTTTCGTCTGTTCCTCGATCCGAATGAGGATTGTATTTTGGTCTGAGAACATTTGTCGGATTTCGCGGTTTTGATAAGGTGATTCGTCCATGTTGGGGATAACTATTGTGCGGGCAATTTAATGTGGTAGTGTCGGGGCATGATACTAATACTTATGGAAATCATTTTTGCGGTGTGGGTGGTGTCTGTTGTCCTGGACCGAGCGGGATAGGGTTCTCGCCCTGCGCTCGTAGCAAAGGATGGTCGGTAGGCTTAGTGCTGTTGAGCATCTCGGAAACACCCTTCTGTGCGACTGCATTCTTCTGAGCTGCACCCTCTAACGTGCTTTGGGATTGCTGCGGGAGGTTAATGGTCGGACCGCTCTGAACAACAGAACGAAACTCACGCTGAACCGCCTCAGGCAGTAGCGGGATGTCTGATTTGGCTGTGATGCGTGCGAGGTACTCAGCCACATCGTCTGTGGGCATAACCTTCTCGCCAGTCTCAACCTTTTGGATAAAGTCCATCGTGTCTTTCACCACCTGGTTGTCTGGGGCAACCTGCGCCACACGCATCAAGAGGCGATTTATCGGCCCTGCAATCTTCGCCTTCTGTAACCCTGAGACAATCGCATCACCCATGAATGCCCCGATGATTGGGGAAATGATGGGGATATGTCCCTGCGAGCCGATGGTTGCTCCGAGGATGCGTGCGCCATAGCGTCCCAAGCGTCCACCTTTGACAGTTGCGCCATCGAGCTTTTCAAGAAGTCCTATAGTTGATTGTAGGTCTCCAATTTGGCGGTTGAGTTTGCGCACTGAAACGTCTGGGGCGTGGTCTTCGATAGCTTGTCTCATAGCTGAAGCAACGGCAGAGTGGTCATCGGCGGGGCCAAAGTTCATATCCTTTCGGAACTTCTTCGAAAGGTCGTACTGGCCCTTCTTCATATCTTGAATGTCGGTGAGGCTGAACTTTGTTTTACCTTCCTGCGTCACATAGCCGTCAACTATGGCAGCAGCGCGAGCTTGCATTTCGGGTACTCTACCTTGTGCCCGCAAAGTCGAGTCACTTGCTATATCTCTCGCAACCGCAGTTTTGAGGTCTTCGGCTGAAACCGTGGTTTTTACTTTCGAAAGTGCCGTGTCGAGTAGCGTAGATTTGCTTGCTACCTCCGAATTGAGAGAAGCCAAGACAGGGCTGTTGTCGGGGATGCGTACATGGCCGTCTTCTATAGGTATTTCCGTAGCAAGTTTCCGTTCTGCGAGTATTGCTTCAGGGTCAATCCCACGAGACTTCATAAATTGATAGGTGTCCGCAACTGTAGACTTGGAGGAGTTCATAAACAAATCGGCCAGGTTGGACCTTACATCGTTAACTGCACCTTTCGCCGCGCTTTGTATGATGTCCGACTTAGCTGCGCTTTCGAGGGCGTCACCCGCAAGCCCCACACCCTTTAGCCCAGCTCCACCAACAGGGATAAGCGACGCGATATTGCCCACCGCGCCGATGTTTGCCGCAGCTACAGGATGGGCTTGCGCGAAGTTGTCGTATGCCCCTACGGCAGCCTGGACGGGAGCTGTCTGTGCGACCGCGTGCAGTCCTGCGCCAAGAACCTTGCCGACAGTGCCACCCGTGAGGACGCGGTCTGCTGCGCTTAGAGCCTCCCCGAATATATCGCCCGCACCTCCCGCTACCTGTCCTACGTCTTGGAGGGCTGTGCTGAGGAAGCCTTGCTGTCCTGCGGCCTGGCGGTCTGATGACGCTGCAATGTTCGCCCCTCGGTTTGAGAAGTCTTGTGCGAGGTTGCCGAAAAAGGACGGACTGTTCGGCTGGGTGGATGTCTCCGGCTGGATTTGCGTAGGGTCTGATGCCGCGGCCCCGTTGTTCTGCTGGGCAAGAGCCTGAGTGAAAGTTTGGGCGCGTGCTGGGTTGATGTGGACGTAGGTGTTCGTGGCTGAGTCGTAGTTGGCCCCGTTCCACTTGGCGTCCACCTCGATAGGGGTGAGGCCCTGGTTCTTGAAGTCTTGGATTTGCAGATAGGCGACGTGGTTCTGGTTTGCGGGGGAGAAGTCCGTTGGGTCGAGGCCAAATTGCTTTGCTGCGGAGACGAAGTTTGCGGGAAGCTGGCCTGGCGCGAGAGCTTGTTTGCCATTGTTCCATTGAAAAGCTCCGAGAGATTTCCCGTTGTCGCCGGAAGCGTTGTAGTCGCCACCAGATTCTATCTGTCGGATTGCGCCCATGACCTTGAGAACACCTGGGTCTAGTGGTGTGCCGTCTGAGGCCGTCGTAGGGTATGATGGTGCGCCCTGCGGAACTGATGCACCTTGTGAAAGAGGTTGAGCCGCAAGGGGAGCTTGCGGTGCTGGCTGTAGAGCCTGAGGAGTTTGTGAGGACACCTGTTGGACTGGCTGTGGGGCTGGTGGTGCAGCTTGTTGTATGGGAAATGGATTAGAGGGAGAACCAAGAAAGACCTGGTTCCCTGCGACTGCCACTCCTGGGCCTATCCCCTTTGGGGGAGCTATTTGATTGTTCTGGGGTAGCTCTCCCATAGTTACCAAGTCAGAGGCGTTGTTTGTCCCGAGGGCGCGCCAGTTGACGCGCCTGTTGTGCCGTTTCCGTATCCTGCTGGGGTTCCCTTACTATAAATTGCAGAAAGCTGATTGCTGTACTGGCTGATACCGTCAGAGTATCCCTTGAGAACATTCCCACTTTCCTGTTTGAGAGTGTTGTAGAGGCTCACAAGTCCGTTGTAGCTGATGGTGTTGTCTACGAGCGCACCAGCTTCCTTTCGAGTGGTATCAGTGACAGAACCGCCGCGAGCGATAATCTGCGAGTATTCTGTTTGAAGGGAAGTGACGAGCGCGTTGAACGGAGCCATTTGACTCGTAAGATTGCCTTTGAGTTTATTCGCAAGCTGGTTGGCGAGAGGCGAGTCGTAGTTGTTGATACCAGCCTGTTTAACAGTGCTGAGAAGGAGGGGGTAGTTTGATTCTGCGGTGTCGATGGCACGCTGCACGTTCGCTTGCTGGCTCGTAAGGTCTTTGACCGCTGAGCTTGCTGCGGATGCTGCCGTGGCGTCAGACGATGAAATGATAACTGCCTGTCCGGTCTTAGGGTCGGTGAGGAGCTGGTTCTTATTTACAAAACTAACTCCACCCCCAGGGAGAGGAACTTGCACCGTATTATTAGAAGCAAATGAAGGGGACGTTGCAGCTTGTTGTTCTGCGGAAGACAGCATTTGCTGAGGAGACATTGACGGGTCTAACTTGATACCTGCGCCATTGTTTGCGTCTGGGTATCTACCTGCGTAGTCATACGCAGTCATAGTCGCCTGATAGTCAGAGAGTGCGTTCTGTCCGCCGTATGTCGTGCTGCCGTTGTATGGGCTAACGAGTGAGGAGCCTGGGGAGACAGACTGTGGTTGGGTTGCCTGGACAAGAGCCTGAGCCGCTGCGATGTCACCCTGGCGGGCGAGCTGCTGGGTATTGAGGGCGATACCGGCTGCGGCCTGATCTGCGGAGTTCTGCGCAAGCTGGCGACTCCCCATCGTGTTTACTAGGTCGGTTGTCTCGCCCCCTTGAGTGCCCGATACAGCATTTGGGTTGTTGGAAATATTATTTCTAATGTTCGTCTGCTGCTGTTGGGCCTGCTGAGAGGCTTGATAGGCGTTTAGGTACTCTGGTGAATATCCAGAAGCCGCAGCGAGTTGCTGAACATATTGCTGATGAAGCGCGAGAGCGTTGGAAACGTCTGCGTTCGACGCTCCAGGGTTGAGATAGCTTGATGCTATCGGGCCTGTAGCTGCTATGGAAAAGTCATTGCCTGAGAGATTGTTGCCGTGGGCGTCTACGATAGCCGCGCTGCCGTCAGGATTTACGACTGGGGTTGTGTGTGCAAGCGATGGGTTCGCTGTGGAACCATAATTGAGCGGCTTCTTGGTGATGGTTGAGACTGGCGGTGTAGGCTTGACGGTTGGGATTGCTGCGGCTCCTGCGGCTGCATATCCCCCTAGACCTGGCGCGTAGGGAGACGGGAGTGCATTGAAAGACGATGGTGCACCCCCAGCGATGTCGTAGTTTACGGCTGGTGCCGCTGTAGCAGGAGCTGATGGCTTTATGTTAAACGTGCCACCCGAGAGGCTGGCTGGTACTTTGGGTGCGCCACTGGCTGCGCCGAGAAGACCGCCCTCTATTGAAAGTGTCGAGGAGTTAGGTCCCATAATTAGGTGAGAGCAACATAATGCCAAGCATGCCCTATATAGTCGTAGCAATACAAGCGGTAGGTGGTGCCGCTAACGTATATCTTTATTTGGTCGTAGACGTCTGATGGTATGAGAGTGGGCGCGGCAGAAACCACTTCCACCATTCCATACAGACTATTAAATTGTGTGTTTGAGGCGTCTTGCCCGTGCTGGTGCTGCTCTATCAAGTTTCGCATGAGCGCACCGAGAGCTGCTATCTGGTCGCTGTTCTGTTGTACTGCGGCGGCTAGTTCGGCGTTGTCCATATTATTCTGCGATTGTGTAGTACACCATTACGCGGTTAATGCCGACAGCTTGCGTCGGTAAAGATACGATGAACTGAGCAGTCTGTAGCTTCGTCTGGAAATCGAAGTCGAATACATATCTAGGGCTTTGGCCTGATGTCACAGTGAAGGATGAGACTGTCGGAGATATATAGAGACTGTCATTATTTATAATTTGGACAGTTCCTGAAGCCCCTGTAGTCACCCCCGTCGTGAACACACGGATTTTGTTTATCACCACAGGTCGCGGAAACTCGTAACGATTGGAAGTGAATGTCCCTGCATACACTCCCGATGTCGTCGTATCAAGAACGAAGAGGTTGTAGGTCGTGGTTCCAAAAGATGTGAGGTTTGCGTATATCCCCAATTTCCCTCCACCTAGTCCGCACACAAGGCCAAGCGTGCCGTTCGGGAGAAACGAAGACGGCTGGGCATACACGGGGTAAAACACACGCTGGACACGCATCCAAAGGCTCTGGGCTTCTCCTAATGGGCCGAGTGCCCACACAGAGTTTCCGTCAATGTAATAAAGCGTGTTACCAGAGCTGGTGATGTGCGGCTTGTAGAGCAGACAGCTGTAGATATACGAGACATTTTGCAATTTGCGTATGGTCTGCACGCCTGAGCCGTCCCAATACCCTATATATTGACCCATGCCGACGTAAGTAGTCCCTGCGACATTTACGAATGATGTCACCAGCTCATTAGTGGGGATTTGGCGAGCTGGCGTGAGAGAACCGCCATCATAAAGCCAGACGTAGCTCTCAGCACTCGAGGACAATGCTCCGTTGACTCCTCGCTGGGATGAAATGAGTATGTTTCCTGAAGATGGGTCAATACCAAGAGCATAAATCACCTGCCCCGAGCCGAGGTCGAGAACGGCTGGGGTGACTGTCGTCCCGTCATAAGTACCGAGATACCGCCCGTCTGCGATATACAAAATCCCCTTATAAGAAAGCATCGGGTGAGGGCCAGTGAGGGTAAACGATTTGCTTTTTGTGACCGTGTACCACGTCTCAAGTAGCGTAGTAGTGCCGTCCCATTGGGCCACGTCGTTGTCACGAGAAACATAGTAACTCCCGTTATACGGAACCATGTCTACCAACCCAAAATTATAATGGGTGGTGGCCGTGCCAGTCTTTTGTTTAGTGAGAGTCGTTCCCGCTAATGAATAATAGTTGGCACTACTGTCTACAAAATACCGGGCATTAGCAATGACGCCGTTTCCATTATCGGGGCACGAGGCAACAAAATCACTTACAGGTGTTGTGATATTTGTCGGCGCGGGGAAACCGTAAACCGCACCTTGCTTGTAGTTGAGATTTAGTCCTGTAGAGCTTGGAGAAAATCCGCCATCATTTGAATAGTCAGAGCTTCCCGCTCCCTTGAGGAAGTCTGCGGCGGCTATTGTGAGCTGTTGTTTACCGAGCATTGTAGATAGTGTGACTTATAGGCTCGTAGCAATACAAGCTAGGACTTGTTTATGTGCAGCCACGAGGTTGTCGCCTTGGTAATCTTTGACCAAGTAGCATCCGTGGCCTTTGAAATCTGCGACCATGTTGCGTCTGCGGACTTCTGAACGTGGCTCCACATGACCACCAGGCCGTTCACGAGCTTTATGACGCTATCTGAGTTGGTGATGGTTTCTGTAAGGACGCGGCTCGCCGTCAGAGCGCGAGTGAAGGTGTCAGACTGAGTGATTGTCTCCACGAGTGCATGTGCAGCCCCCCTCAAGGCAGTGGCAGTGTTGGTTATCGTCTCCGTGTAGGTGCGGCTGAGGGCTTTATTGGCGATCAGGCTGTCTGCGTTCGATAGGGCTTCGAGGAGAACCCGCCCTGCTGTTTTTATAAGAGCGTCTGCGGCTGACAGTGTTTCAGAGAATGTAGAACCCACAAACTTATTAGCGATGAGTGACGCTGTGTTCGTGAGCGTCTCGGTAAAACCGCGAGTGAGGTCCCGTGCCAGCGTGGCAGTGTTCGTAACCGTCTCTACAAAGTTCTTCGTGGCGGCTCTTATGAGACTGTCAGTGGTGGCGATGATTTCCGAGAGGGTCACATTGAGGCCACCGATTGAAGCGAAGATGTCTGAGTTCGTCAGTGTCTCTGTGAACGTCCTAAACGCTATCACCACCCTAGAGAGCACGTCTGAGTTGGTTATGGCTTCCGTGAGTGACTTTGCCTTGCCGCTAACTGCGGATAGCACGTCAGCATTGGTGATGGTCTCCACGAGCGCACGGACAGATGTACGGGTGAGTGAGGCTGTGTTGGTGATTGTCTCGGTGAAGCTCCGCGCAGCAGACCGAATAACTGAGGCCGTGTTGGTTATGGTTTCAGTGAGCGTTCGTGCCCCTGCTCGAATAAGAGCGTCCGTGGAAGTCACTGCGTCTGAAAGCGTCTTCGCTGTGGTCTTGATAGAGGCGAACGTGCCTGTGTTTGTGATTGTCTCCAAGAGAGTGCGTCCACCAGCCTTGATTGCCGTGGCTGTGTTGGTGAGGGTTTCGGCAAGGGTGCGGATACCAGCGCGGGCAAGAGCGTCAGTCTGAGTAATGGCTTCCGTGAGGGCTTGGGTGAAGATAGAGCCAAAAGGATATTGTTTGCCACTCCCAGAGTTGTAGAGCGTAGTGACTTCGGTAGACGACAGGACTCGTGTCCAAATACCAACCTCGTCAATTTTCACGGAAGCGGGGTTGTTACTGGCTGGTATGGATGCACCGATTGCTACAGCCATCGCGCCACCAGTGCCATAACCGCTCGTACTAACTGTTGTTTGTTGTGTCGCATTTACATATCCCAGCATGGTAGCCGTGTCATATGTCAGCACCAGGTGATACCAATTGGTCGTACCAAGAGTGATTGTGTAGTATGAGTCCACGTCTACAACACCAGGCTTTGAACGTACAAAGTTAAGTCGTCTCGTGCCAGCGTTGTACTCATAGTCGATACGCCAGTCTATAAAGTGAGATGACGTATTCGTGCGAGCGCAAAACAGGCCATACACACCTGTTGATATTTCCGTATTGAGTTTTACCCAGAGGGAAAACGACATGTTGGTATCGACAACACCCGAAGCAGACGTGCTACTCAGAACCTTTGTCGTGTTTGCTGTACCAAAATCGGCCCCATTGTTGATGAGTCCGGCGTCATAAACAACCGTCCCTGTATTTGTTAAAGTATTTGACCCAACCGAGTCAGCAGCATTGCCGCTGGCTTCATCGAGCTTCCAGTAGGACACCAGACTTGCCGCAAGAGCTGAACCTTTTGATGATGTAAATGCGTCAGAGTTCGTAATCGCCTCTATAAGATTGCGAGCCGTCGTCCGTATGAAAGTGTCTGCGTGGGTCAGGGTTTCGGTCAGCACACTCACATACCCTGTTACCTTTGAAAGAGTGTCTGAATTGGTGACGCTCTCGGGAAGAGTGCGAGCTGATGTCTTTAGAGTGGTGGCTGTGTTGGTGATTGTGTCAGTGAGGTTCCGTGCGCCAGTCTTTACTGCCGTCGCGGTGTTTGAAAGAGTCTCGGCGAGGGTGCGTGAAAGAGTTGCGAGGTGCGCGAGCGTGTCTGAGTTTGTGATAGCTTCCGTCAGGCTGTGAGCTGTAGCTCGTATGAGTGTGTCGGTGTTTGTGAGAGCTTCTGAAAGCGTCCTTGCGCCTGCACGGATAAACGCATCGGTGTTGGCGATTGTCTCCGTTAGAAGCTTTACTAGAGAGGACGCTGTGGACGACGTGAATACGTCAGAGAGAGTGATGCCTAATGAATTCGTGTAGTAGACGGTGATGCTGATATATAGCATATGGGGCGTACCCAACGACCCGTCAATGTGTACCGTTGCTACAACGCCATTAATGGTTGCACCGCTCGGGATGGAGAAGCCGAAGTTTGTCGCATCTACGTAGTTTGTTATCGCATTGTTGTTCGTCGTGGTACTAACTGCAACACCAAAACTTGAATCATTTATATCTGCTGCCGTAAGGGACAATCCCCATAGATCGGTTGCTCCGCCAAATGCTGTGTATGAGGGAAGTGTCGCAGCCGCTCCGGTTCCCTTGTCATTTCCTGAGATCGTACCACCCCTTATCAGACGTATGCTATTCCACTCAATTGTCGCCAAGTATGATCCGAGAGCATACGCAAAGGTAGTGTCGTCTGTCTTTACGTTGTTGACGTTAGTCCATGCTTGGGTACCGATGCTTGCGTCGTTTGCTGCTGTGCCTGGGCTATTCGGCCCGCTCGAAGTTGATGCTCCACTTTCAACCAGCGTCCTAGCGGCGGTCTTCAAAGCGAGAGCTGTATTTGAAAGCGTCTCTGAAAGAAGCCGAGTGGGGGCAGAGACTTTAGTGTCCGTATTAGTGACGCTTTCCGTTAGGTTTTGAGTGTAGGAAGTGCCAGAAGGAACCGCTGGCTGTACTGCGCCAGGAAATATGTAGCTTCTAACTGTTGTCGTCAGGCCCGAGCCGTGTTGCAGAAATGCGCCGGCAGGTAAAGCCTCGCTTGTCGTTAAAACTGTGGGTGTTGTGCTGTTTGACTGAACCGCACCAGGATAAATATAGTTCTGTACCGTCGTCGTATTGCCGCTTCCATGTTGCTTGAAAGCTGCATTTGGGAAGGCATTTGACGGTGTCAATACCATAGATTATGCCAGCGTGTAGTCTTCCGTTGAGCTTGCTACGTACGGGTCAGTTGCAAGCGCGGTATCGTGCGGGCCAGCATTGATGCCATTGTAGTTAGACGAATTGTTGTAAAAAACATTATAGTCAAACAGCTGCGTTAGAAGTGAATTTGTTGATGGAACGCCTGAAAGAACAGCAAGCCCATATGCCCCTGCGGAGGTGTGCCCGGAAATAATGTTATTGAAGCACTGTGTATATGGCAGCCCATTGTTTACACCGAACTCTATCCCATTTCCGCCGTTTCCGTCGATGGTGTTTCCGGTGATTACCCCTCTGAAAAAGTTACCCGTGCTGGTGTTAGTATAAATGCCTCGCCCGCTGCATTTTGCAACGATGTTATTGGAAACGGTGCCGTATTGGTAGCTGCAATAGATACCGTTACCGAAAAAGTCATGAATATTGTTGCTTATGGCGACGCATCCTGAAGCTGAGGTAATGCCGTTTGCAGTTGACGACGTTGACCCAGCGACGGAACTGAAGATTTCGCATCCAATCGTATGGACACTAGCAGTCCCAGTAACGGAATAACCGAATTGGTCAATTACGCAATTAAGGGCATACTGTGAACCGCTGCCATTAAGCGCAACTGCGCTATAAGAAATGCTCTTCGCCACGAGATATAGTCCGTCGACAATAGCGTATGCCCCAAACTGATAGAGTCTGCCGTTAATTCTTATGCACGGCATACCGCCAGCACCATAACTCGGAGTCGCAGGGTCATTGGCCACACATATAAATCCACCAGCCAGACTGCCTGCTACAAGAGACGCTGGTCCCGCGAGGTCGTAGTCATAGACATAAGACGCCGGATTAGGGACGCCGCTACCGAGCACATAAACGGTGTTTCCCGGAACAAGCGGCCCGGCAGACGAGAAATTGATGACAGGGTCGGCCCATGCGCCGCCAAGTTTCCACACTGCTGCTGATCCGGTTCCTGGCGAGCTATCCAGCGTTACCGCCGTGGCGCTGGTGTAGCCGGTGACGAAATACCAGCCAGCGGTAAATCCCGTGCCGGACGCGATATAAATCGCATTACCGACCATCGCAGCGGTGAATGGCGCCGAAGCATCAGAGAATGCCGTCGTGCCCGATGCCGTGCCCGCCGTCCCGCTGGCCTGTGCCGTGTCCTGCTGCGAGTAGTCGGTGCCATAGCCGGAGATGCCAGTGTCAAAACCGCCACCGTTGGTGTTGTCTCCCGAGGGGCGCACTCTCCAGACGGCTGATGCTTGCACCGCCATGACTAGATGAGGTTATTCGCACCTGCGAGTTCTGTTCGGCGTGTAGCCATCCCTGCTGCGGTCATGGCAGTGGTGAAGGTTTGGACGTCGAGCGATGCAGCCATGATGTCGCTTACTTTGAGAGGCACTGCTCCTGCGAGTCCGGTTGAGTCGTCGAGCACTTCTGTGCCCGTCACGCTGTTGAGGATTGTAAATACGTTGGTCGCGTACTGCGCGTTGATTGCGTCTGCCACCGTCATTGCCTTCCCCATCGTGATAGCGAATGAGCGGAGAAGCTGCATGTAGTCAGTAAGTGACTTGAGCTGTGCAGGTGTAAGCGATGTTATGTCCATGGTGATTTACTTTTAGTTTTTAATCACGTCGGTGGGCCTCGAACCCACCAGGCTGCCAGTGACGCTACTTGACAAAGACTAACTCTGTTGCACCTTCCACGTGATAGTGAGGCTGTCGCCCGATACCACGTTGATTGCTGAGAAAACCTGGCGGCACAGAAGCGTACCAGCCGATGCTGCGTTCAACACTCCCGACTCCGTAACCGCTACCGTTCCCGTTACCGAGAAAGTAGTGGTTGCTTGTGCGGTGTCGTTCGTCGTGGTCGTAGTGACAAGCGAGAGCGTGCCAGCGGTGCGTGCGAGGCCAGAGGTTGTAGTCTCTGTGCCAAGCGTTGTGTCACCTGCTGCCGCTGCTGTCACACCCGTTCCCACTGCGATGTAAGTGAAGGCTGCTGGTGAACCAGAACCCATGAGGCGTCCTGCTGCACCTGCCTTTCCTACCGTCGTGACCAAGTTACCAATTACCTTCGCCTGGCTGTAGGAGCCAAGGAAAGGCGAGAGGAACATTGCGTAGGGGCTGTTAATCCACGTTGGCGAGAGCTTGCCGGTCTTCAAGAGAGCTTTTGCAAGCGCGTTCTCCTGGAAGATAGGCTTTACGTTTCCTTTAGCGTCACGCAAGGTGTACTCCACGTTATCTGCGGAGCGAAACTGCGCGTACTTAACTTTTGTCTTTTCCATGTTAAATGGTGATATTACTAACTTCGTTGATAATTTCGCCCGTAGCGTCGAGCTTCTCCTGCAATGCCTTCGACGCCTCATGCGTCGCAGTGTCCTGCTGGAAGACTTCGAGCGTGCGCTCCAGAAAGGCTTTGATTTCCTCTACGGGAGTGCCAAGCTCGAAAGACTGCACTGCTTCGGTCAATAATGTTTCACCCTCTTTGATTGCCCAAGGCACCGAAAGCACCTGTACTCCCTCTACGTTGTCTACTCGTGCTGTTCCTGATGTGATGTTCATATTTTAATAATTAACGGGCAAATTGGTCGTCGTATGCCATTTCAAGTCTGAGCCTCGTGTCGAGGTCTTTCCGTCCATAGGCAGTCCGAAGACGAACCTCCCAGTCTGCTAATGATTTCTCCCAATCCTCTACCTGTGGGTAGACTTTCGTCCTGCCGAAGTCGAGGGCTGGCCCCTCTACGAGCATGGGGTGAAATGGATCGTCGAACCCTGGCACTACCGTTGAGTCAGTCAGAACACTCGTATAGTCAGAGCTGGTGAATGGCATGATTTGGCGTGACCACTCCAGGCGCATTGAAGCTCCTGCGGCTACGTCTGCGGCGCTCGCAAGTGGGTAGATAAAGAGTGAGTTGTATTTGATGTCGTAGCGCGGCATTATCTGCGTGAAGTTCGCGTCTGTTTTAGTGTCATTGCCTAGGCCAAACTCTACAGAACCACTGTCAATAGGCTCTGCGCGATACCAGGTGTTGCCGTCGTAGGTCACGTCTACCCGCTTAATCTTTAGAACCTTCTCAGACACAGGCATCGTGTAGTCACGCTGTCCTGCTACGAGAGGAGTGGTCTGCACTGGGTAGTTCGTCCTGCGAGCGTCGTCAAAATCACTGTCATCGACGCTCTCTAAAATCATCGAGACAACCTTTTGATACCAGTTGTTGATGTCGATGAGCAACACATTGTCAGGCCATGACGTTGTGTCGGTTGAAGTAAGAAAACGGGCCTTGAGCGCAATGTCACCTAGAGTCATAGTTTTGTATGGCCGTACTCGTTTCCTCTACGAATAGGCTTACACGCACTGTACTCGTCTGCCGAGTGTCAATACAACTAGAAGTAGTCAATCCAGCGAGACGCGATAGAAGGCCACGCATAGCTCTCCGTCCACACGTCCAACTCGTCCTGGTCAATCTTGGTGGGCTTCTCCAGCTCCTTCACCACAGCCTCTACCCATGCGTCTTGTGCGTCTTTGTCCTCTAGACCGAAAGCTTTTTGGTAGGGCTTCGTCCAGTTCTGAGCGGTCTTTGGTGAGTGAACCTGCACGCCGAACACGTTTGACTCTTTAAGAGCTGCAAAGTCTGTAGTCACAGGGATGCACCGTGCTGCCTGAGCCTTGAGGACTGAGATACACGAGATTTCAAAAAACTCTGTTGGGTAGGCGAGGATTGCAGCCTTGTGGTAGAGCTTGCCAACTTCTGCCTGAGTAAGACGGCCGAGATTTTCAATACCAGCCTCTTTCATCGAAGCGTTTATTTCATCCATCCACGCAATCTTCTTTTCATTACCTGAAAATGCTTTTTTGTAGATTTCCCAGCCATATGCCCATGCCATTTTCGCTTTCGGCACACGCTCTTTCACCCGTTTAAAGAGAGCAGGAAGCACGTCCATAGACCTATCTGCACTTGACGTATTTATGATGAGATATGGGTCTTTCTTCTCGGCTGCCTCGTACGGTTCAAAGCCGTTCTGCACGATGGCACACTTTGAA
>CAYQCB010000013.1:0-5391 GCA_964415875.1 uncultured Candidatus Saccharibacteria bacterium | reverse complement strand
TCAGGCGACCACACATGGCCTGTAAAGCCGCAATAAATCACCATATCCTTGCCGCTGGTCTTGGTTTTGGTGAAGTGCTTGTTCCTTAAGACAGCTACAGCAGGGTGCGAGCGCAGTTCGTCGGGTAGAGCGTCGATAGCTGCCTTTAATTTGTCTTTTCCGCGTATCTTTTTGAGTTCCTGTATCTGTTCGAGAGCTTCACCAAGGATCTTCTTCTCCTTTTCACCCTGTTTGACCATATCCTTGAGGGCTTTGTCCTTTGGATAGATACCAGCACAGCCTTTAAGGAGTGGCAGCATTAAATCAGGACGGTTTTTGTGAGAGTAGATGCGCGCGAGGAGCATCATTGGGTGGTAGTCGTAGTCCCGAGGGTTGTAGACAATCATCGCGTGCGGTTTTGGCCGGCGCATGAGTCCTTGAAGCGAGTAGGCTTCTGCCTTGTCCATGTCGCCTATGAAGAAATAGGTCTGCGCGAGTTGGAGGTAGGCGTCTGGGAGTGACGGCATGATGCCAATGTCGATTTGCAGGTGTCTCACAGCTCCACGATTGTCTCCAGTGACCTTGCAGATGTCAGAGAGACGCTGGTGAGCGATGTATTTTTCAGCATCCGAACCTGAGTCCTCGATGAACTGCTCAAAGGCTTGACGGGACTTCTCGTATTCTCCAGCTCCGAAGTAGGCATTGGCCAGGTTCCATAGGCTGTGCGGATCGTCGGGACTGTCTTCGAGCGCACGCTTGGAGATATCAAGATTGCGTTCCTTGCTCTCCTCATAGCGGACGTCGTCAGAGAGGTGCATACGGTCTATGCCGTCGATGAGCTTTACATTGAGCTGACGCCTTTCCTGTAGGTCTTCGTGAATGGCACCACCCCACTTAACGCATCCATCGTTCTTCACAATCATTGTCTTGCGATGGACGATGACAGGCTTCTTATGTTCGTCCCAGCCGTAGAGATACCAAAGACCAAACGCGTCCACATTAGGATTTGCCTCGATGGTGGGGCGTAGTTGTTCAAGCCCACGGTATACGTCGTCAGCATCCATCCAAATGATGTAGTCGTATGTTTTCGGGACTTGCGAGAAGTTATAGTTTCTCGCTGCGGAGAAGTCATGGCACCACTCGAAGTCTGAGAGTGTGCCGCCATGCGCTGCTACCACTTCGCCTACCTTGTGATTTAACGCTTCACCAGGAAGATGTGTGCGAGTTACAAAGATACCGTCTACAAACGGACGGATGTTTTCTAGGGCGCGGTCTAGGACAATGGCTTCTGCGTTTGAGCCTTTGCATATCAAGGCGGCTGCTATCTTCATTCGCTTTTTGCATTAGTGTCATAAGGGTTTACGCCCATTGTCATGTAGCGAAGCACCGTCCCTATTGCTTTGTCTGCAATCCGCTCGTCATTAGAGCCGTACTTGAAGTGACCGCGGAACCCTTCTCGTATCATCGTGACTTGGCGTATGAGTTCCTCTTTATCCATAGTTAAATCTTATTTGGTAATGCAAACTCGGGGTATTCTCGTGCAAACCACCTTCCACCTTCTTTGCCATTTAGCCCACCGCGTTTGAGCCACAGCATTTCTTCTTCAGTGAGTGCAGAGACAAGCATGTGAAAGAGTGTCTCGGAGATTTCATACAGTCCTCGCCCCTCAAACCAGCCATCCACGGAGGCATACTCGTCGCGTGTGAGATTGCGCTTAAACTCCACCGCCTTCTTTAGTGCTACATACTCGTCGGGGAAAAGCGTCTTATAATCAGTCACTGTCTTGCGGATAGCAGTCTTGGCTTCCTTCATTTGACAAATAATAACACACGCATCTTGCAGTATGGCAAACAAAAAAGCACCCGCATGGGTGCTTCTTGCGTTTTGTGCTTGTGACAACTCTTAAGCCTATTGGCCTAGAAGAAAGCCATCCGCATAAAAACATGACTGCTGGTTGTGAACTTCGAGTGTCATCGAACCGTAAATCGCGCGAGGCGTGTACGGGCCAGTGATGGCTGCGTCGATGATAGTCGGAGCTTCCAAGAAAGCCACTTTGAGCTTGTCGGGGCGAATTGCCAGGATACGATTGCTCGTGTCGGCTGCTTGCTGAACATAGCGGTGCTTGTGGAGAGTCACGGTCAGTGTTGTTACTCGTCTTTCAACGGGACTGGTCATTTCTGCCAATCTCTTACGCTTTCACGTAAGCTCAGACTTTATCATCTTCCTGTATAGGAAGCCTCGGCGTAAAGTCGTTGAGGGTTCTTCGGTTGGGGATTACCCCTCGATAGTCTTCCCTGCGGATTGTCCCTATTCCCCTGATTTTTACTTTCCATGTATATGAGTAGTATACACATATACGCAGATGAGTACAAGGGACTTGGCGGGAGTTTCCCGCATATAGCCAGGTTTTAGTTCGGCATAAGCACCCCCATGTCAAAGAGCTGGTTCATGTAGGGGGAGACTTGTAGTTTACCGAACGAAGTTTCGTAGGTAGTGACTGTCTTCACGATGTCGCGGATGTCAGGCGAGTTTACGACCACGTTCGTCTTAGCGGTGAAAGTGTCAAAGACACGCTTCATGCCCGAGCCGATGAAGATGTCGGTAGCGACATCACCGTTCGAGTTCGTCCAGCAGCCCTGCATCAGGCCGTCGAGAATCGTCGCGCTCATCACCGTTGCCGAAGCTGCGGTGGTGTGGTTCGTCGATGTCGAGATTGCAGCGATGATGCCGTTCATCTTCTGCGCCGTACCGGATACACCGGAAACGAGCGTAGAACGAACGAGATCAAACTCAACGGAGTTCGTCCAGTTCGACATGCCCTTAGAGAGCTGGCGAGAAAGTTCGTTGGTTCCGCTGAAGTGCTGCACTGCGGTCTGAGGTCGAGTTACGCGTACAGCCATCGTCACTTCCTGCACCAGGTTGGTGATGAGAGTTGGCGTGGTGAGTGCTGCGTAGTTGAAGTCCGCGCCTTGTTCGGTTGCGAGCGACCCGACAGTCAAGAGAGTATCGTTCTGGTAGCTGTGAACCATTGCAAGGGCTTGCGTCTTGCCGAGCATCGAGTAGATGCCGTCTTCCTTCGCTGAGATCATTTCGATTGCGTTGCGGACTACGTCCGTGACGATGTTCGTATCACCGTAGGTCTGGAGTACATTTGAGACTGCCATAGTGTTTTAGACTAGTTGTTGCCCATGAGAGTTAGGATTTCAGCAGCAAAGGTGTCTGCCACGTCCTGCGATGAGGAATTGCGTGCGTTTGCAACTTGTACTGCTTTCTCGCTAATTGTCTGGGTTTCTCCTAGTCGTGAGTTGGATGAGACAACAGACTTTTTCTGTTCTGCTTCATCGGCTACTTTAACCTTTGCAAAAAGAGCCTTAAATGCGTCAGTTCCAGTTACCTCGGAAGGGTCATTGCCCATCATCTTAATGGTGGACTCATACCCTTTGTATTCTGGGTGGTTGGCGTAGAATAATTCGTTTTTGAGCTGAGCTAACTCGTCCTTCGAGGCGTAGGCGTCGCTGGGTGCTTGAGCCGTTGGCCGCATTTCCGCAGCGATGTCCTCCTTCTTCTTACCGACATAGCTAAAAGTGTCTTTGACGGCTTTGAGGGCGGAGTCCTTGTCCTTGAAGTCCTTTCCGAGGAGTGAGTTTATCTCGTCTAGGGTTAAAGTACCGGAGTCAACCGCCGCTCCACCGTCTGCCGCGTCCACGTGGGCCGTACCAGATAGGGTTTCGTCAGTAGGGTTGTCTTGATTCATACAGGTGTTTGTTGTTTTGGGTAAGTCGGGGCATCGACCTTGTGGCCCCGCGTGAGGAAACGCGGAGCAGCAAGATTAACGTTGGATATATCCTTCAGGCTCTTTCTCTAGTGTCCCTGCGTTGACGTCCTGTTGTTCTATGAAGCCGTAGACGTCGTTTTTGAGCCACTCCCAAATCTCGGCAACTGCCATTTTGCGAGAAGCAAGTTGGATATTAAGCGTCTCGGGTTTTTCCATGTCCAGGTTCGCGATGTTTTGCAAGTCAAGGATGCGCTGGTCGAGTGCAGTCTTCACAATCGCCCATCCCCTGCCTTCGGTCATAAGACGTACTTCCTGTGCGTCCGTGAGGAGTTGTTTGGTTTCGTTGTCCATATTATCGGGTTAGGGCTGCGGTATGGAGTGACTGGTTCTGCTGCCCACCTAGACGGCCTGGCTGTGGCATCGGTAGAGGGCCACCAGACGGGCCTACAGGCATTGGGAGCTGCTGCTGGCCTGGCTGTGGCATCGCGTCCTGTGGCTGCTGTGGTGGCAGAGCTGGCATCGTGAGACCCATGAGGTCAAAGGTCTGCTTCACGATTGCGTCCTTATACTCAGGGGCAAAGTTCAACATGGAGATAAGATTTTGGACGGTAACTGCTACGTCCATCTCCTCGTTGGTCACATAGACTTCGGTTTCGAGTTCGTCGGCAATGACGTTGCGTAGGAGTTTTACAAACATATCGCCTCGCGCCATCTTCTCGCGTGCGGAGTCCATGGCTTGCTGGAGCTGCTGAGGATTTGGGACAAAGCCCTTCTCAAATGAGTTCTCTAGAGCTTCGAGTGCCATATTGAGAACCACACGGTCTACGAGAGCCTTGTATGCGTCACCATCGGCAGTGATGCGGATAATCTTCTCTGCTGTGAGTTCCTTAGCGATGATAGGGAGCGCGTGTCTGTCCATCCATCGCGTGAGGAAGCCACCAATCCCATCCTTGACCATTGAGAAACCAGTCTTTGCGTTCTGGTTCTGTAGGACGGCGTTCGTCGCCGGAGTAGAGGACGGCATATTTTCCCCAGTCACCACTTCAAAAGCATTAGTGAGCCGCTCTGAAATTGCATTGATAACGTCCTCATCCTTGTATGAACCTGGGGACACGTCCTGCACTACAAACTGCTGTAGGTCGTCGAGGTTATTGAGAACCACTGCACCATTAGACGGGAGCCGCGAGAGCATCTGAGGCGTGACACCTGAGCCTTTACGTATCTTGAAGAGGCCAAGTTGTGAAACGCGCGAACGATTGATACGGAAATTAAATACAAGGTTGGCGTAAATCTGCATCGTGAGGAGCTTCTCTGCGATACCACGGCCATACCATCGGTTAGGGACACGGGTGTACCACTGTTCCTCGTATGGCTTGAGACCATTACCCTGTGAGTCCGTCTTCTTGTTGAGTTCAATGAGGTGGCAGCGTTCATTTCCCGGGGAGTCAATGCCTGAAACCACAACATGCCCCTCTACCTCCTCGTCTTCGTCAGCAATCTTGCCTGTAATGAGTGAAAGAGGGATTTTGCCCCACATTTCGTATACGTCGATCATCTTGACGTTTGAGCTCATCATGGATGAGCGGTTCATCCAGTATGGGTCAGTGCGTGGCAAGCCTTCTGGCACGTGTTCGCCC
>CAYQCB010000012.1:0-24220 GCA_964415875.1 uncultured Candidatus Saccharibacteria bacterium | reverse complement strand
TACGCCAAGCGCGGCGCCCGTGGGCGCAACCGTGACCATTACCGGCTTCGGCTTTACGTCCGACAACACCATTCTTCTCGACGGCAGTCTTGTTGCTCGAAACGTGCCAATCACTTCTTCGATGGCTGTTACGTGCACAACCGATCCGTCCTGTGTCGCAGGCATTCGCCAAACGCTCACCTTCGTCGTGCCGAGCGCCGTAGCACCGAACTGTGCTCCCGGCATGATGTGTGCCATGTATATGCGTCTTGTCACACCAGGCGCCTACACGGTCTCTGTAGAAAACAGTAACGGCACGAGCAACGCACTTCCCTTTACTGTTACCGGCGCGAGCACCCAGCCACTCTCAATTACCGGTCTCGACGCTCCTGCAACGCTCGCCCTCGGAGTTCCCGGCACTTGGAACGTACACGTAAACGCACCAAGCAACTCGGGCCAGCTACACTACTCAGTCATATGGGGTGATGAGACGTATGCAAACGGAAGTATGGCCATTATGGCTCCGAGCTCGACAGAGCCCGCGCAAACTTCTTCCTCCTTTACCCACGCATACCGTCGCTCAGGAACGTATACGCTCATCTTCACGGTGTCCGACGATAACGGCAACTCCGTCAGCACAAGCAACACCCTTACCGTCACGCCACTTTATTAAGCGAGCTGGTGCCCGTTGCAAGCACCGCGCGCCTTGCTTCCTGCCAGCAACGCAAAAAGCGCCTTTCGGCGCTTTTTGTCTGTAGCTGGCCGTCTCGGGCTAGAACCGTGGTCGGTCAAGCCCTGCAAGGCGGTTTAGCGACATTTTACACTATTCAATCGACGCGTCTTGAGCGCTAGTTTTTTCTTTCTCTTTTGAAGCACGTCGAGCCCGGTGTCTTTCCACAGCTATATTCTGTATTTTTTCTCTCAAATCATAAATCTCTTTTATGGAGGCACTACTCACACCGAAAACCTCCGAAGGAATTGTTACAGCGTCGATAGCGGGAATAATAATAAAATTAGCAAAGTCAAATCCTTCTATTTCATAGTATGCAAAATTTTTTGCTTCGTAATCAAACTCACCGGTATCCATATCCGAGTTGTAAGCGACTGACCTAAGATTCGGATGTACTCCTTTTGAAAAACCATGACTTATTGTCTCTGTCACTTTTACCCACTCATCAAATGTAGCCTTATCCATACCGGTAGCTTCTAGTATTTCTTTTTCGTGATTTTTTGGTTTGATTGTTACAATTTCATCTTGAAAGAATCGACGCACATAACGCTCACGATCTTGGATAGCAATAAGGGATGTGATGAGCATTTTTGACTCGTCGATATAGCGCTTTGCGCGCATAGGTGTATTTAAATCTCCACCCGCCCAAGCTCTTAAGGAAAGAATCGCTTGAGTAATACTTCCCCCTGCAAGATAGTAGATGGCAAGCCTGACATCCTGATTTGTAGTATTTATGGTCGGCCGATACCGCTCATGATGCAATTTTTGCACCAAATCAAGCGCTTTACCGTATTCAGAATGGTACATGGTGTTTAATCAGCCACACTAATTGTATCGCTGTTTCGCTAATTAAGAAACGATGCGACTTGAGTGCTTTCCAATTTCATTTTTTCATTCCTTCTTTTCTAACCCTCAAATATTCTTGCCATGGATCTTGATATTGATCTCCCAGGGTCGCTTTAAACCGCGCAAGCATTTCTTCTGAGCGTATTTGAGCCATCTCATTCTCTTTAATGTCGGAAGGATCATCACTATTAATATCAGATCCATATTTAGAAAATCTTCTGGAATCCTTCAGGTATACTTCAAGGTCAGTTACAACTTGCTTCAAGTTTACATCATCATGTTTTACTCTTTCCAACATACGATTCCAATTTTTAATTCGTGTTTCATTTTCAGCTTTATTTGCGAGGTCTTTTTCTAGATTAGTTAATTTTTCGAGTCCACTAATAGCTGTCTCACCTCTTTTATACATATCGTTTGATATTTGTTGGACAGGCGCATGGCCGCTATTAGGCGCAGTCTTACTTGGTGATTGTCTATTTCTAAAAAAAAGGAAATAACAAACTGCGGCGACAATAATTACTGAAATGGGTATATACATATAATTTTATGTTAAGTCATCTATATATTATTTTGGGCTCTCTAATAAAAGCCATCTCTTGCGAATATCTGCCTCTAACTTTACTCCAGCTTCTTTTAAAATTCGATTAAAACTATCTGGGTGAGGTGAAATCCTAAGACCTGACACACTGCCATATCTAAGATCATCTTTACCGTAGATTTCGTGTGAATAGTATCTTTCATTGAGCAAACTAATTGATTTAATATCCTCTTCTTCAAATTCGAACAATTCTTTCAATTTTTTATCACCCAATAAAATTAATTTATCTAAATTATGCCCTTCGTGATTAGTAGGAAATTTTATATTTTCTAATATCAAATATCCTTTTAAGTAATGTTCCATTGCTAAACCGGAACAATAGTAACTAGGTCTACCAACTTGTGTGCTCCAATGATCACGAATTGGACTATATTCACCAATTAAAAGATAAAAAGCTTCTTCAAATTCTTTACCTATTTTGTAATGCCATTGTGCATTTTCGATTAGTTTTTTCATCTTATTGATGCGACTTGAGCGCGATAACCTAGCTCAACTTGGCTGGGAGACTAGAAACGCTATTACGCTTATCGGTCCTTACAGGACCAGTATACCTTGTGGATATTCTGCTTGCTGCGCGCAGACTATGCTCACAAGGTTTTCGAATCCTAGCCGCAAGACGCCCCACGTCTTGCTTCCCGCAGCAAATTGCTGCTTCGCACAATTTGCTGCGGGACTAGGATTCGAACCTAGATAAACAGATTCAGAGTCTGTTGTCCTACCATTAGACGATCCCGCAATATATTCACTTGTTCTCTATCTCGCGTATGAGCGACTCTTTTTCAACTCTCTTTTTCTTCAATCTCTGCTCCCGTTGCCGAGCACTCGCCTCATCTGCACACGGTATCGCATAAACCAGGCGTAATGGAACATAACCTTTCGTCGACCTAACTTTGCCAGCATTGTGCTCAGCGACTCTCTCGTCGAGTCGATTGGTACTTCCCACGTAGTACCAGGATTTTGAGTCGCTCTTTAGAATGTAGACGTACCACATGTCCTACCACTAGACCTGCCTGCGCAGGCAGGCGATCCCGCAATACTGCGGCACAGGAGTGCCGCAGTGGGTAAACCATACTGGAAAAACGAGGTTTATTCAACCCAGTGAACTAAACGAGAGCGCTCTCACGCGCTATGATGCAAGCATGATTCGCAGCGTCGGACACACACCCACAAAGGCCTGGCACCGTTCGCACACGGCGCGCAATCGCCGCGCAATCCTCACTCTCTTAGCTGCCGTTGCCTTTGCGCTCTTGCTCGCCACCACCGGCTATTTCTCGCACGTGAGCTGGGAAGCACTCGGCAGTGCACTCCTGCACACCACGTACCGCCTCGCTCTGGCCTACGTAGTAGCGCTTGTGGTTGGCGTCACGCTGGCGCTCCTGGTGGGCTGGTCGCCTTTTTCTGACGCGCTGTTTCCTGTCTTTGACATCTTGCAAAACATTCCGTCCTTTGCCCTTATCCCTGTCTTCATTCACTTTCTCGGCTTCACTGACAAAATGATCATTCTTTTTGCCATGAGTTCCATCATTTGGCCTATTCTCTTTGCTGTGCTCACTGCCATAAAAAGCGTACACAAAGATCTGAACGACGCCGCAACCATTTTTGGTGCTACGGGCCTCAAGCGCATTCCTAACTACCTCGGCCCACTCGCATTCCCCGCCGCACTCACGGGCTCCGTCGTCGGCATTGCCATCGGATGGGAATCCGTCATTGGCGCGGAAATTATAGGCGGAACGAGCGGCTTCGGCGCGTTCATAGCAGCCACAGGCGAGTCGGGCATCAACGCAGGCACGGTAGCCGGCATGCTCGGCATACTAATCATTGTGTTCGTTATAAATAGAATCGTATGGGCTCCGCTCTTGGCCGAGAGCGCTAAACGCTATGCCGAATAATGCACCTCAGCCGGCGGTCGTTCTTTCGCGCGTCCACGCGCGTTTTGACGACGAGTCTGACGTGCTTGCACTCAAAGACATTTCGTTTTCAATAAAAACAGGCTCTTTTGTTTCCGTCGTCGGCCCTTCTGGCTCTGGGAAGTCCACCCTTATGCGAATCATTCTCGGCCTCATGAAGCCCTCAAGCGGCACAGTGGTGCGCAATTTTGCTCGACCGGGCATGGTGTTTCAAAACTATGCCCTCTTCCCCTGGCTGAGCGCACTCGACAACGTGGCCTATGGGCTACACATGCAAGGCGTACCCAAAAAACAACGCGAGAAAATCGCGCAACAGAAACTAGAAGAGGTTGGCCTGCACGGCCTCGGCCACCGCTACCCCAACGCCCTTTCGGGCGGTCAGCGGCAACGCGTGGGACTCGCGCGCGCACTCGCCATTTCGCCTGACCTCCTTATCATGGACGAGCCATTTTCGAACCTCGACACCATTACCGCACAAAGCTTGAAAGCAGACTTGCTGCGCATTTGGAGAGACTACGGACTCACGGTCGTTATGGTCAACCATCTGCTCCCAGACGCCATCGAGCTCTCGGACGACATTTTGATATTGAAAGCGCACCCGGGAGAAATTGTGCGCTCGGTACCCGTCACGCTCACTCGACCGCGCGACACACGAAGCGACTCGTTTTACCGAGCGGTCGACTCTCTCACAGAGCAGATACGGAGTATTTCTTAGCGTTGCTTTGTCTTCTTTGCGGCAGTAATAAAGGCCGTGAACAGCGGGTGTGGGTCAAGCGGGCGCGCTTTCAGCTCCGGGTGGGCCTGCGTACCAAGCATGAACGGGTGATCGCTCTGCGGCAACTCAGCAATTTCCATGAGTACCCCGTCAGCACTCTTCCCCGAAAAAATCAGCCCACTCGCTTCAAGTTGTGTGACGTAGTCGGGATTTATTTCATACCGGTGGCGATGGCGCTCCTCCACTATGTCTTTCTTGTATGCTGCGCGAGCAAGCGTGCCCTTCTTCAAGTGAGCTGGGTACGCGCCCAGACGCATAGTGCCTCCAAACTTCTCTCCCGCAATATGTTCCTTCTGCTCAAGCATCACGTCAACAACAGGATTAAGTGCATTCTTCTTCACCTCAGTGGTCTGCGCGTCTTTGAGCTTCAACACGTTGCGCGCGTACTCAACCACCATGAGCTGCATGCCGTAGCACAGGCCAAGGTACGGAATCTTGTTCTCGCGGGCAAACTGAATCGCCTTTAATTTTCCTTCAACGCCGCTCGCCCCGAACCCGCCCGGCACAATGACGCCATCAAGCTCTGCGAGGGTCTTAACGGACGCGCCCTTTTCGAAATCTTTTGCATTTATCCACGTGATATGCGGAAGAAGACCAAGTTTCGCAGCTGAAAACTTCACTGCCTCAATGACGGAGAGGTACGCGTCAGAGAGCACGAAATCACCAGTATCAAAATACTTACCTACGATGCCAATAGAGACGCTCGGTGCCTTTGTATTGTTTACAGCATTTGCAAACTTGCGCCACGCCGCAAGTGTCGCCTTCTGTTTCGACGGAAGCTTGAGTGCCTCGAGCAACACATCGCCGAGCTTTGCCTTGTCAAAATTAAGGGGCGCGTCATAAATGCTGCGAATGTTCGGCGCGGGGATGACTCGGTCGGTGTGGACATTGCAGGAGATTGAAATTTTTTCTTTTCGCTTCTGGTCGATTGCCTCGCGGGAGCGAGCAATGATGAAATCCGGCTGCACGCCGTAGCTGTTCAGCTCGCGTACTGCCGTCTGCGTGGGCTTCGTTTTCATTTCGCCCAAAGTGCCGGGCGTCGGCAAGTACGACACCATCACGAAGAGCACGTCGTCGGGGTACGTCATTTTAAGCACCCGCGCTGCGTCAATGAAAAGGGCGTTTTGAAAATCACCAATGGTGCCGCCAATTTCGATTACCGAAATACGACTGCCGTTGTGGTCTGCAGCTGCGTGAATGCGCGCCAAAATTTCATCGCGGACATGAGGAATTGCCTCCACACACTTACCGCCGTACCCCAGAGCGCGCTCGCGCGCAATGACAGATTGGTACACCATGCCACTCGTCATGTAGTCGGCATTGGTGAGATCGCGGTTTAGGAAGCGCTCGTAGTTGCCCATGTCTTGATCGGTCTCAAGACCCGAGTTAAGCACGAACACTTCTCCGTGCTCTGTGGGATTCATGGTGCCCGCGTCCACGTTTAGATACGGATCAACCTTGACCAAATTCACTGAGTACCCCTTTTGTGAGAGCAGGAGGCCAAGCGAACTGGTGGCCACTCCTTTGCCCACGCCGCTCATAACGCCGCCAAGGACGAATATGTATTTGTGACCTTCTGCTGCCATGTTAGGAGGTTAGATAGCGACGGATTGCGAGAACCGAGGCCACTGCCCCCAACACAATACCTGAGCCCAGAATAATAAGTGCGATCCAGAAGAAATGCGATGCGTAATAGCCGGACAAACTGAAGCCCCCGAACCACAGTGCTGTTTTAGTTCCCGCATACCACGTAACAGGCCAGATGAGAATAAGCACGAGAATTGCGGCAATGCCTCCGGTAATGATGCCCTGCACGATAAACGGCCCCTGCACATAGGCATTGCTTGCTCCCACAAGACGCATCACTGAAATTTCGTCTCTAGCCGTATAAATGGCGAGACGAATGGTTGCAAAGGCAATCAAGATCGAGGCGAGCGCAAAGAGAATAACCACAGCAATGCCTGTGCCCTTAGTTGCCTGTATTGCCGTCGTGAGCCGGTCAATTGCCTGCTTGTTTTGCGTGTAGTTCACGTGGTCCACAATGGACGTTCCGCCCGCAGAGAGCGCCGGAAGCGCCTGCAAATAATTTGCAATGCTCTCGTACTCTGTCGGATCCTTCGCGCGCACTTCAAGTGTGGCGTCGAGCGGATTGCCGTTTAAGTTGTCGAGCGCCTGTAGCGTTGGTTGGTCGTTTGCGTGATGCGCGCGAAATGCCGCAAGGACATCGTCAGCAGACGTGTAGGTCACGAGCGATACCTGGGGAAGTTTCTCGAGCTGGTCTTTTACCGAGAGAATGTCTGTCTCGCTCGCGGTGGTGACAAAGTACACAGTAATGTCGACTTTGTCGCGAATGAATCCGAGCGTGAAGGAGAGCAACGCTGAAAGGAAAATGAGACTGCCAATAATAGAGAGCGTCACCGTCATGATAAGCACGGTTGCTGCGCTCACCGCGCCACCACGAACGAAACTCTTCGTCCCAC
This sequence comes from uncultured Candidatus Saccharibacteria bacterium, assembly GCA_964415875.1. Taxonomy (GTDB): domain Bacteria; phylum Patescibacteriota; class Minisyncoccia; order Phycocordibacterales; family Phycocordibacteraceae; genus C7867-001. Next base: position 16,905 of record CAYQCB010000012.1, on the reverse strand, counting down.
CTGAAAACATTCGCTTTAATACCATCCATTCCATACAGCGTATATTAATTCATTACATCGAGTACTTTCCGTCTGCATCGTCACGCACAAGCTTCCCCCGGTCGATCGTGATGACGCGTTTGCCAATTGCCTCCACGACCCCCTTGTTGTGCGTGGTAATCAGAACCGTGGTACCCAATTCGTTAATTTTCTTCAAAATCTCTACCACTTCGTACGCATTGATAGGGTCGAGGTTGCCCGTAGGCTCGTCCGCTACAATCAGATCCGGCTGGTTAATGATTGCGCGGCCAATGGCAATGCGCTGTTTCTCTCCGCCCGACAACTGGTCTGGGAAGTGACGCGCCTTGTCTGCCAAATTTACAAGCTCGAGAATGTAGGGCACGTCTGAAGCAATTTCGTCATCAGTACGGCCCACTGCTTCCATAGCGAAGGCAATGTTTTCGTACGCCGTTTTGTTGGGAATAAGACGAAAGTCTTGGAAAACCATGCCGATCTTGCGGCGGTAATGGTGCAGCGCTGAGTTCGGTAGATCGTTAATGTCGACTGATTCGAAAAAAACAGAACCATCACTCGGCCGCTCTTCTGCAAGCAATAATTTCAAAAGTGTTGTTTTGCCAGCGCCCGAGTGCCCGACGATAGAAACGAATTCTTTGGGGGCGATAGAGAGCGTCACTTCCTCGAGCGCTGACGCATCTCCGTACCGTTTTGTCACCTTGTCGAAATAGATCATTGACCGCCCCATTGTACCCCATGAGGGTTCGAGAGGTAAAGCGAGACGCCCGCGTATTCTCGCGGGCGTCCTGTGGAAAAAACGACTGAAATCTAGCACTGCGTTGGTGAGAGCAGATCGGGACACAAAGACTGTGACCAAAACAACAAGTGTGCGCGCAGCGCGACGGCGGAAATCGGAATATAGAGCTGATCACCGGTGCGGAACCAACGAGGCCGAAGGGTCGTGAGCAGCCGTACTGGCGCCGGAGCATAGGCCACTATCGAGTCCTCGTCATCTTGCACGGGAAGCGCATTGAATCCATAAAAGGCGCTCAACCGACTCCGCTCATTAAGAGCAACAACCACGCCATCGTCGTACTCTTTCTTTCCCTGCCGCAAAACAACCCGACTGTTCGTTTCAAAAAATACAGCTGGCAATCCGTAGAGCAACGTAGTCTTCCCGTTAAGAAAAACGGGTGCTCCTACACCCGACACCGTCACCGTCAAAACAGTAGATGTGCTACGAGACATTTCCCTCTCCTACTACTGTCGCTTCACAAACGTACCCGAGACTATTCTATAGCGCCACTTCACCGCCCGCAACCGCGTCAATGAACCCGTCCAAGTCGCCATCCAATACTTTTTCAGGATTGCCCGACTCAAAACCAGTACGGTGATCTTTCACCATTTTGTACGGATGGAGCACATAGGAGCGGATTTGACTACCCCATTCGTTGGCTGTGGTGGCAGCAATGGAACGCCCTTTTGCAGCAGTTTGACGCTCTGCCTCTTCTTTCGCAAAAATCTTGGCTTTCAAGAGTTCGAGCGCTTTTTCTCGGTTCGCGAGCTGTGTACGCTCGCTGGAGACGTGCACGGACAAATTTGAGGGCTTGTGCAAGATGCGCACAGCGGTCTCGCGCTTGTTTACGTTCTGGCCACCGGCGCCACCCGAGCGGGCGAATTGAATTTCAAGATCGTCCGGGTTAAGCACCACCTTGTCCTGCGCCACCAAGGTTGGCAACACCTCGACAAGCGCGAAGCTCGTTTGCCGTTTAGCGTTTGCATTAAATGGCGACTGCCGCACCAGGCGGTGCACACCTGCTTCGTGCTTTAAACGGCCATACACACCCACTCCTTTGATTTCGAGCAGTACGTTTCGGTACCCGCCAGCGTCGCTCTCGTTTGCGTGGAGCTCTCGCGTGCTCCAGCTCCTGCGTGCCGCATAGCCCTCGTACATGTGCCGGAGCATGCGAGCAAAATCTTCTGCGTCGTCGCCGCCTGCTCCGGCAAGAATGGCGAGCGTGGCATTGCCCTTGTCGTGTGGGTCGCCTCCGCCACCCTCTTTAAGCATTTGATACTCCTCCACGGCCGCCTGTGCCGAGGCCTTGTCTGCCCAGAACTCGCTCGAGGCCATGAGCGCCTCGAGCTCTGAGAGCCGCTTTTGTGTCGTTTCGTCCATGCAAAGAGTGTATACGAAAAACGCGGACTGCGCTTTGCAATCCGCGTTTTTCTTTTCTGAGCCGTCTCCCAGATTCGAACTGGGGACCTATGGTTTACGATACCATTGCTCTACCAGCTGAGCTAAGACGGCGTCCACCCTTTTTAGCACACATTTCGCACTTCAAAAAGCCGCTGTCCCGCACTGCTTACAAAACTGAATCATTCCTTGCGCTTAGCGGTATTGCCGTACATAAAGCCACTCGGAATCAGCTGAGGATTGAGGGACAGCCAGTTTTTCTACCCACGGCAAGCAAATCTTAAGTGTGTTTTAATTTCTCAAGACTTTCCGCCGCCTTCTCTATTCTCTTCAATTCATTATCACGAAAAAAGACCAGCGTGTGCGCTTGATTAATAGCAAACGTCCTTCTATTCCCTGATGTACTTACCAAAGTTTCACCCAGAGAACCCGAGTGCTCCGCTTTTTGAGCTTTTGCCTCTGCATTAAATGCAGCGGAGTATTGCAGCGGATCATACTTACCCCTAACCTCAGTTACTGCAAGGCTTGGATCAATAGGAACGCCCTTAAATAAATCGTTTAACACGCCACTCTCGCCCTTGAGAGTGCCACTCACGATATTTGAACCCCCATACATAATTTCGTGCTTCATCTTACTTTGCTCGGGCGTCATGTCTGGAACGATACCTCGTTTCGCCAACAGACTATTTACAGCACCAGCACCTTCTTTTTGTTTCAAGACTGCTGCCCTCGTGTACGCATTTGTCGCCATGGTAAACACACCATCAGCAAGAAAGCCGAGCGGAATCTGCCACTTCTTTACGGGAGAGGTACTGGCTCCGGGCAACGTATCAACGCGCACCTGCATAAAGGGCTGGTCGGGTGATTTGTGGGATTGCGTGACCTCACCCTGAGCCAAAAGTTGCTCGGCAGTTTGAGTTGCCAGACTTCCACCCATTGAAATACCGTACAGATATACATTTGTTTTTTCAGCCGCATCGCTTTTTTTAAGTTCTGCAGCAATAAATTCTGCATAGAGTGCTCCGAACTCTTCAAAAGAATTGCCTTCTTTGACTCTTTTAGAAAACTGCTCTGACACTGTGCCGAGTTCGTTCGTTGGAGAGCCTAGAACGTATACATCTTCGTTTTCTGGCTCTTTACTCTGTGCAATAGCATCAAGCGCTCCAGGTAATTGAGTAACAAACTGATGCATTGCTTCTTCAAAAAAAGTAAATTGATTGCCATTACTGGTATCCAGAAACGAACCGAACACGAACTCCATTTTATTTTTCTGTTCCTGTCCAGCTGCTTTCCCCATGGCCGGAAGACTTTCGTAGTGAGCATAGATACGTTTAGAAAGCTCTGCGGTGCGTATTCGCGTATATGGAAAAGCGGCACCCTGCTTCTCAGATGTATACAGTTGCGTGTGTTCTACAGCCTCTTCAAAAAAAGTATAGAAAATGTCCCTGATGGTCTCAATATCTACCGAAGTTTTTCCTTCGTGCCGTTTTTTAAAAATATCTAAGACAGCTTCAACGTGCGGCGAGGTCACTTGATCGCGCAGGCGTTCTTGGTTTGCGGCCTCTGGTTTTTTATTAAAAACGGGAAACGATTCAGAAGACATGCTTAAAATTATACACCACACAAAGTGCTATTACCGTTATGGCGCTTCCGTAACACGGTAGCGAACATTTGTTGCGTGATGTCACGCGCATTACATGTAATGCAGCAGCCAGGCATGCTTACATTTCCTTTTAAAATATTTTTGAAACTGGAGCCGAGAGTCGGGATTGAACCGACGACCTCATCCTTACCATGGATGTGCTCTACCAACTGAGCTATCTCGGCATATCGCACACAAGTCGCACTTTAGCACGCGCTCTATAAGGATGTGCTCTACTGCAAGGAGCGAGGTGAAATGAAGTGTCTGCACTTATATTTCCACCGAGCGACGCAGCAGGAAGCTTTACGGTTCCTAGAGGAAAGCTTACTGCCAGGAACGCGGTTGAGTGGACAGGTCTCCATCCACTCACACCGAGTGACGCGGAAGGAAACGTGCAAGCAACGTTTACCAACTGAGCTATCTCGGCGAAGCGCACGCACAACATAACGCAGAGTACGGCATTTGTGCCCTCTTTTCAATCGGTATGCTCTTCGTGCCGGGAAATAAGCAGAGCGCTCGCGCCATAAAGACCTGATTCGTCAGCGAGAGATGCTGCAGCAAAAACAGGAACTTCCACTTTGAGAGTTGCTAACTTTTTAACTGCCTCTTCCGTGCGTACCAGATCAAAACCGTGGGCTCCGCGCACCAGAGAGCCGCCGAGCACGACTACGTCTGGCGACCAGAGCATGATGCCATTCCACAGCCCTGTCGAGAGCGCGCCCAGCAGGTCTTCCCACACCGTCTCTGGAAGTTCTCTTGGCGGCATTCCGTGTGCTCTTTCGAGAGCCGCGCCGCCCACGAGCGACTCAAGTGTTGCTCTCGTCTCATAATTCACAACTTGGTGGCCTAGCTCGAAGCCGCTTTTTGTGTGTGACCTGACTTCTCCACTCATAATGAGCGCACCACCAACGCCAGTGCCAAGGCCGACATACATGACCGTGTCGTAGCCTTTTCCTGCGCCAAAGCACGCTTCGCCGAGGCCTGCCAGATCTGCATCGTTACGCACACATACGAGCACGCCCAACGTTTCAGAAAGAGTGGTGCGAAATGGAACACCGACCCACTCGGGCAAATTTGGCGCGGAGGTCACCACTCCTTCAGTGTTGAGCGCTCCCGGGAATCCGCCCACAACCTCAAACAACGACTCCCCGAGAGCGGCGGCTGCTATAGCGCTTGCCAGCACAGGAACACCTTCTGCGGGATTTTGTGGAGTTGGAACTTTTTCCACTGCACCCAACACTCCATTCTTCACGCTGGCAACACGAGTCCATGTGCCACCCACGTCAAACACTATGCGCGTCATAGACGCTTCTTAAAGTCTTCAACGAGAGGCACGGTGTCTGGGTCAACGCGGCGAGCATGCGCAAGGTTTCGTGCAGTCAGATGCATGATGTACCAGTGACGCACGAGCTGTTCAGCGCGACTTCCTCCAGAGAGCAAGACGGACGTGACTGAGCGCCCTTTTTCTTGCATGAGTTCGGTAAAAACGGTCATACGCTTTTGTATACGCGCATCATCCGCACCGTCATGGAGCACCACGAAACGCGCGTGCGTCGCCACAGCTTCAGGAGCAAGCGTGTCGAACGACTGCATTTCATTGTGGTTTAATTCGGGAAATACGTTTGCAAATGCGGGCATTTTTGCCGTCTCATTCACGTGGATTTTTGATACGTACGCAAGAAAGCCGTTTTTGCGCGCCGCGTAGAAAATCGGCAATTCTCCTGTAAGTTTTTTTGCAAGTGCGTCTGATTCGCGAGTGACCTCCTCTGGAGAAAACGTCACTTCAGACACTGCAGCACGCAAATCCTCGCGTCCCATAAGTGCAAGCAAGGCAGGGAGCAGGTACAGAAGCGCGTCTCGCGGCTGCAACCCGTCCGGCACACGCACGAGTGGCAAACGCTCTTTTTCGGCAAAAGCAAGCAACTCACCCCCTGCAGCTATCACGGCGAGGGCATACCCTTTTGCGCGTGCTGCGCGAGCAAACGAAAGTGTTTCTGCAGTATTTCCTGAGTACGAAATAGCAATGTGAAGCGCTTCTGCAGTGTCTCCTTCGGGCAACTCATAATCACGGTGTACTGAAATAGGCGCTGTGGCATCAAGAAAACGCACAGCGTTCCCCGGAAGCGCTGAGCCGCCCATGCCGCCCACAATGACGGCAGGGAACACTGTTTCAGTGGGATTTTCAATGTTTGGACGCCACGTGAGGGCGTTTTGAAGTGTGTCGTAGGTCATGCCTCTATCATATCAGTTATCAATGCTCCCCACGTAAAAGAATGCGCACCATAGCCCTCGCCCGTCTCTGGATTGAAATACTCTCGAAACCCAGATTGTGTGAGCAGCTTCTCCGACACCTCTCGAATGCGCTTCGCTTCCTCGAGAAAGCCGTAGCGCACCAGTCCTCTGTAGACGAACCAGTGTGGAGCCATCCAAACCGATCCTCGCCAATACCCTTCCGGGCGGTACGATTCCTCCTGTTTTGAAACCGTTCGCACTCCATAGGGAGACCAAAATGTGTCTGGGTTGAAGAGATCTTGGTCAACGAGTGCACGTGCCTCCTCTGGTGTATACAGTCCCGCAAATAGCGGCGCAAAGCGCGCCCACGTATCTACACGCAAGAGCTCATAGTCTTCGATCGCTACTGCCGACCAAAACACTCCGTCCGCAAAGAGCCTCTCGCGCATCGCGCTCTCTAGGAGCGATGCGTTTGTAGCGGCCCATGCTTGGAGAGCGTGATCGCCCGAGCGCTCTGAGAGCTTTGAGAGAAGTCGTACGTTTTCAATTAAGATAGCGTTGAATGGTACGTCTTTCACCCAGAAGTGGCGTTTCATGCACTGTGCTGCGTCAAAATTACACACGCGGTTTGCGTCTACTAACTCTAGTCTTCGTGCCAAGTGGTCTGACATAGATATGTCGAGCGGCACATGGAGCACGTCGTCGAAGCGCGGCGAATTATCTTCTCCTGACTCGTCGGGATTAATGATGCCCACCAGGTGGTGCTGATTTGGGTCTCGCTTGTCGAGCAGGTAGGCGTAGAAACGTTTCATCGACGGCAGCATTTCACTTAAAAAGGCATCGTCTTTCGTCGCCTTGTACACTGCCCACACGGCGTAGGCCAGCATCGGCGGCTGTGTGAGCGCGCTGGTACCTGGCGTGCCCCAGTCATAGGCGTGTAGCGTGCCAGGCACCCAGTAGATAATGTGTGGAATCATGCCATCAGCAAACTGATGCGACACGAGGGCGCGCAACTCGTCTTTCGCCACCTCGCTCTCAGACGTTGCAAGCATGAGGGCATGGAAGCAGGAGTCCCACAACCACTGGTACGGATAGACGTCGGGCGAGGGCACGGTGTACGTGTATCCGTTAGTCGTACGTCGATTGTTTTTTACCAGTGCAAACGCTTCTTCTGCCAAAGTCATTATTGTTTACCTTACCATCCTGTATGCATGTGTCACTCCTCTTACAGAGGCCTTTGCACTACGGACACGCACTGTTCTGACCAAGCGACACGGATGTTTTCTTGCGCACGCCCGTAGAATCAATGCACGAGTAGCTACCGTCGGTGAAGTGCACTTCTGCAGCGTAGCTCTGTCCTTTTTTCCCGACGACACAACTCACCTCCTGTACGTTACTCAGTTCCGTTAACGACTGAACCGCTGATTGTACGGTTTTGTCTCCTCCGAAAACATTTCCGGTTCGCAAGCAACCGACGCCAACTGCGCCATAACTATTGCTCGTGCTGTAGTAGATTTCACCAGATGTTTGAATGCTGTTCAGATAGGAATCCGCGGCGGCACTCGCTGCCGCAGTCGACAACGACGCAGTGCCCCTCTCAAGAGAAGCAATGACAGTCTTAAGTGGCGTCGAGGTGGCGGGCGCTTCGATTACCGGGTGCGCATTTATGTCAGAGTTCGTGAGTCGACTTTCGAATACCACTTCCTTGTCCGCGAGTGCCGGCGACAAGCTCGAGGGTACAATCGTGTACTTGGTGTCTACTACTCGAGGTACTCCATGTGCATCGAACCAAACAGACAGGTCCCAATGGTCCAGCACGTAGGCAACTGTGGTGGCGAATTCTGCACTCTGCAGGTAGACGATCACGTGATTACCCCGCTCTAGATCCGCAGCTGATAAAGAAAGATCTTTTTTAGCAAGAGCAAACACTGTCTGCGCAAAGGGCACAACGGCGTCCTTACGGATCGTGAGGTCGTAGCGATAGAGCGACTCGCCGTCTACTTGCTCACGGTACGGCGGGCGGCGAAAAGCGACGAGGTTTGACGAGCGGAGTGCCTCCAGCACGTCTGCAAGATACGTCCGATACGCAGGAGATTCCTTGGTATACGACAGGCCAGAATCAAGCGATTGCGGGGACACCACGCCTGTATTCGACAACGCTGCGCCTACCGTCGACGTCGAAATGGAGTCGGTAACGTCTATCCAGAGATTCGTCGGTATCGGCATGAAGGCTCGCAACTCGAGTGGCAGCTCATTGACGCGCACATAGTACCGATTGTCCTTTTCCACGACATCGAGACTTAGCGCCGCGCTTGAGCCGCTCACGTGCCCCGCAAGCTGAAACAACACTTTGACGGCAGGCACCGCAAGCGATCGGTCATTGGCTCCCGAGAGCGCCACGGACACGTTCGTATCTTCGGGCAATTTGCCCACCACATCTTGCAGTTGTACAAGAAACGGTTGAGGGGGTGCCTTTTGTAGAAAAAACCATACAGGGCTTCCCTTCGTAAAGGTAACTGTGAGATCGTGCAGTGCGGTCGTGCTCGTTGAAAAGAAAGGACTTGCCTTGATAGCTGCCACCGCCTCAGGAGTTTCAAACACGGCGGTGAGCGAGAAATTTCTGCCGTTTTCGGTACTGCTAAATGCATAGGGCTGCGCCGTCGATGGGTCCTGCGCCACAAGTGTCGTTACGCCACGCGCCTTTGCTGCAGCGCTTCCCGCTAGCGTGGGCAGCGGTGCAGTGTATCGACTCACGTAGTTCTGTAAGTATTGCAGCAAGTTCGATATGTTTTGCGCGCGGGAATAATCTCGCGCGTACGCCGCGGCGACACTAACGCTCGTCGTCGCAACAAACGGCTCTTCGCCACTTTCGCGTGGCACCACACTCAAGCTGCTCGACGCGGTAAACGTAAGCGACGTGATGCTGGCGGATGCTTGTAGCATGCCGTTTAGCATTGATGCTTCTGTGTACGGTGGCCGGTTAAAGGGGCCCAGCTTCTCTACATATGCGTACGCCGTGAGTGCTAGTAGTCCGAGCACTGCCACACCCACCAACACCGCCACCACAATCTTCACTGCCGTATGATTTATTGGTACCGACTGTACGTGCGGCACCTCTGCAGAGAGCGGCGCTACTGCGTCGCTCGCCAGAGGAGTAGACACGCTTGCCATAGCGGCCTCAATATCCTCAGGTGCCCAACCCTGCGTACTAAGCAATCGATGCAAGGTCTCACGAGACGTGCCGGCCGCCAACTGTGCTTGCACAAAGGTAATAAGTTCAGGAGTCGTTGCCATGTACGATTACTCTCAGTATACGTACGCCTAGACACGAGCCAGCACGCTATCCACAAAAAGCTTACTCGAGAGACCGTATGACAAACGCCATCTCAAACGCCTCGTCTTTGAGTGCGTTGTACCGGCCCGAGATGCCTCCGTGCCCCGCATGCAGCTCAGTTTTTAAAAGAAGCCTGTTGGTATCGGTTTTGCACGCACGAATCTTTGCCACCCACTTTGCGGGCTCGAAGTACTGCACGCGAGAATCGTTAAACCCACTAAGCACGAGCAGGTGCGGATAGGCGCCACTCTGCACGTTGTCATAGGGAGAGTACGAAAGCAGGTAGTCATAATACTCGCGGTCTGCTGGGTTTCCCCATTCCTCATACTCGCCAATCGTAAGAGGCAGTGTTGCGTCGAGCATGGTGTTCATGACGTCCACGAACGGCACTTCGGTCACGACGGTATGAAAAAGATCCCTTCGCATATTCAACACAGCACCGACGAGGAGTCCTCCGGCACTGCGTCCGCTCATGACGAGCTTGTCGGCGTGGCAATACCGCTCTCGTTTAAGATATTCTGCGCACGCTATAAAGTCGGTAAAGGTATGTTTCTTTTGTAGAAACTTCCCCGCTTCGTACCAAGATTGTCCGCGCTCGCCGCCGCCGCGCACATGAGCGGTTGCCAAGACAAACCCGCGATCAAGCAAGCTAATCTGCTCGTAAGAAAAATCGGGGAACAGGGAGATACCGTATGCGCCATACCCGTAGAGCAGCGCCGGATTCCGGCCGTTGCGCGCTCCTTTTTTGTAGACAATCGTGAGCGGTATTTGCGCGCCGTCCGTGGCACTCACGTGCGTGCGCTCCACCACGTAGCGGGTGCGGTCGTAGCCACCGTGTACGACAAACTCTTTTAGCACGCTGAGACGGCCCGTTGGTACGGCGCACTCGTACACTGTTGGCGGCGTGATAGGAGAACTGTACGAAAACCGATACGTGTCAGCGACAAACGAAGGATTTGCGTCCCCGCCAAGATCGTACGCGCTCTCGGGCAGCGACACACAGTAGTCGAGGTTACGTTCGCTCGCATATATACGCAACTGCTGCAGCGCGCCACGCAATTCAAACAAAACTATAAAGTCCTCAAAAATATCAAACCCCTCCAGCGTGGTGTCTGTCTGCTCCGCAAGCACCTCCTCCCAGTTGATCATGCCTGGCCGGTCTATGGGTGTGCGCATGAGTTTGAATCGCGGTGCCTCGTAATTGCTCACTATATAGAAAAAACCTCCGCGATGATCTACGGTGTACTCATGGTTTTGTACGCGTGGAGAAACGATGCGCGGTAACGCTCGTGGAATGTCCGCATCAAGCGTGTGCACTTCTTTAGTAACGGTACTAGCGGCCGTGATAAAAATAAACTTCTTGCTGCGCGATTTTGAAAGCGCCACCGAAAACCGTTCATCTTTTTCTTCATAGACGACAACGCGCTCACGCTCGCCAAGCGCGCAACGCAACACTCGGTACGCGCGGCGCTGCGTGTCCTGTACCACTGCGTAAAACGTGCGACTGTCGTTTGCCCACTCAAAGGACGTATCTACGTTCGTGAGGGTATCCGGGAGAAGCGCTCCTGTCTTGAGATCTTTAATATACAGCGTATACGATTCACTCCCGTCCGTATCGACTCCGTAAGCGAGCAGTTGCTGGTTGGGGCTCACTTCTGCAAAGCCAAGCGAGAAGAAGGCCGACCCGCTCGCCAACACATTTTCGTCCAGCAGCACTTCCTCTTGCGCAGTGAGCGAACCACATTTGCGGCACAAGATACCGTACTGTTTGTCTTTCTCGGTACGCGAGTAGTAGTAAAAACCGCCATCAAGGTACGGAGCGCTCATGTCCTCTTCAGGGGTGCGTGCTTTCATTTCTTCATACAATTCTTTTTTCAGAGGAAGCGTGTCCTGCATCACCTCTTCGGTGTACGCATTTTCAGCTTCTAGGTAAGCGCGCACTTCTGGGTTTTCTCGCTCACGCAACCACGCATAGTAATCGACACGGGTTACCCCGTGCTCAATGCTTCTTTTTGGTATGCGCTTTGCTTTGGGCGGCGTCACACGAAATACAATACCACTCAGCCCACAGCGCTACCGAAGTGCATTCAGTGCTTCGAGTGTTCTTTTGCAAAACTGCGCAAGCGTATCCTGTGCGTTTTCAGCACCCGCTTCCGCTTCTCGCGGCACCCTCTCGCCCTCTGGAAAGTGATCGAGAATGTCATGGCACGCATCATGCGCCGATTGCAGAAAACCTGCGTCAACATACATCTGAATCAGCTCCATAGCAGCATGTTCCACGGTCATACGGCCTTCTTCGACCTCGACCTCTTGCGCCTTTTGCCACGCCACAATAAGTTCCCGAGCTTCACTGCTTTTTTCGCTGTACGTAAGCAATGTCGAAAGCACTCGCTCCCTTGTGAGCTTTGGCGCGCCCTCGTTTTTGCCAGTGTTCTCAATACTCATGTCTCGTATAGTACTCCATTACTTGGAAACACGCCGCATGTTCACACATCAGTCGTGGTACCCAATGGTCTTTCCATTTTTCTTAAACGTAGTAAGACGCTTGCCGTGATTAAAATAGGACAAATCTTTAGCTCCTAAGAAACGCTGCGTTTCCTCACCCTGGGAAAGCTTATACGTTCGCAGCACCCGCCTTTTTTCTTCCGCATCATGATGCGTGATGAGACCTATCGCCGGCCAATGCATAGTGCGTTTACCGATCGACTTTCTGAATAACCGGTGCTCCAGGTAGTGCACCGGCTCGCGCTCTTTCATTTCATATACGTGTGCACGCGCCACGCTCTTGAGAAGATTCTCACTAGGTAGCGCTGCTACTTTCAGAATGGATTGTTTAAATCTCATTGCAACAACGCGCTCGAGGTAGGCTATTGCATCTTGATACATAAGGATCTCTGAAAAACGTTCTACGAAATCCGTGTAACGAATGGGAAAAAATCCTGACTGGCGGACAAATCGCATATCTACAACAAAGAAATCGAGTGCCATCCCGATACGAAACATGTCGGTGTCAGTTTTATTACCCCACGCACACGTCGCAAGGCATGTACCCTCTTTCTGCATGCTGCGCATCACACGTTCGAGGTATTCGGGCTTTAGACACCACGTATCTGAGGCTAGGACCACCACATGGGTTATGTCTGGGTACTTTTTGCTAAACACCTCAATGCCAGTGTTTAAAAGTAGCTCTGCACCAGCGAAGTGCCCAGGATTTTCTGTGCGGCAGAGCTCGTCCTCAAGATACGCTTGGGGCCACCACGCTTCGTCGCCATTGTAAGTATGCACAATGGGAACACGAGTGAGCAGTGGTACGCGTGGCCATACATTTCTAATAATTTCTTCATTTATTTTTGCGTCATCAACGCGGTCATACGTGTACAAAAGCACACCCGCCTTTATTTCGTCACCTCCCTCGCTCATCGTCATTTTTTTAGTATAGCAACGTGGACTCCTATCGAGAACGCTCTCTCCCTACGGAAGAAGTGGTGCTAGTGCAAGAGTAAATGAAAAAACGAGCAGAGCGATTAGTGAGTGAAAGAATACCTTTTTACCCCACAACACTGAGTCCCCAGTCGCGTACCCTTTGAGCGCTGATTGCAGCCACAGCAAGCTCACGGCGAGCATGACGCAAAGATACGCATATCCTGCAAAATCAAAAAAAGTAAGAGTGCCCGTGGCGAGGGCAAAGCCAAAAATATATCCCACAATCGATCTTTTAGTCCTTGCAACACCTCGCACTATTGGCAGAACGGGAATACCCGCAGCTCTATAGTCCTCCATACGATAGAGTGCAATGGCATAAAAATGCGGCATTTGCCAGAACGCGAGAATTATAAAAAGCAGTGCGGCCACTGCGTCTATGTGACCTGTGACTGCGACGTACCCAATAACAATGGGCACTGAGCCAGAAATGCTCCCCACAAGGGTCCCCCACGCCCCCGCACGCTTCGCGTACCCGTAGACCACCACGTACATGACGTACCCAAAAAAGGCAGTGAGCGCCGTGAGCCCTCCGGCAAAGCCACCGAGCAAACCCTCTCCAGCGACAAGCAGCACTGCCGCAAAGATACAGGCACTCTTTACGGAAACAGTTCCCTGCACGAGCGCTCGCGTACTCGTGCGGGCCATTTTCGCATCGATCTTTCTGTCGAGGTAATTGTTACTGACGCACGCAGAAGCAATCACAAACGCCGTCCCAAGCACGGTGGCGCCAAAAAGCGGCACGTCAATACGCCACTGTGACGCGTAGAGAAAGGCTGCTATCGTGGTGAGAACATTGCCGTATACAATGCCGGGCTTCGTTACGCGATAATACGTTTTAAGCATTATTGCTTAAAAACCTCCCTCGGCATCCATATACTGCTCCATGTGCGCCGTGCTCGGCATCATGCGCCCTGCAAGACTGTGCATTATCCAAAGCGAGCCCACCACAATAATACCTACCACAATGCCCGTAGTGAAAAAGAGTACCTGGCGGTCCTTTGAAACGCCCTTGCCTGACAAGTGGAGAAAGCCAGTGGACTGTACAACGAACTGCACGAACGCTAAAACGACGATCGTGGGCGCCAAGTACGCGCGGCTCATGAGCTGCTCGACGACGAGCGCATAAGAAACAAGCACCAACGCAAGTGAAATTAGAAACGTGAGCACGTATGCGCTGCTGCGCGTGCCGGCGGGCCAGAAATCAATCTCTTCGAGGTAATCGTTTGTGTTCATAGGCCACCAATACCCATCAAGTATACGATGGTGAAAATGAATATCCAGACTATTTCAAGAAAATGCCAGAACAGCGTGAACAGCGCCAGCTTTCGCATGTTTGATCTGGTGAGGCCGCGCTGGATTATGGCAATACAAAGCGCAACAACCCAAAGCAACCCAACAAAGACGTGCGCACCGTGCGTCCCCACAAGCGTGAAGTAGGCGGAGAGGAAGGCGCTGCGACTGGGTCCGAACCCTTCGGCGACAAGCCGAGAAAACTCCGACAACTCCATGGCCACAAACGCTGCGCCAAGCAAAAATGTTGCCACCAATCCAAGGAGCACCAGGGAGACACGCCTTGCTCGTGCAGCAAAAAGCGTCAAGCCGCACACCAGACTCGACACCAGAAGAATACACGTCTCCGTGAGTGCAAAAGGACCGTCAAAGAGACTTCGCCCCGAAGGGTCGCCAAACGTGTTGGCATGAAGCACCGCATACACCGCAAACAGCGTTGCAAAAAGAATAAGATCAGTCATCACGTACGCAAAAAAACCAAATATGGTTTTAGCGTCGGCCTTATGTTCCTCCTCTTGTGTATTCATGATGCGTGTAGTGCCTCTATACGAGCTACTTCTAATGCGGGAATAACGATCTCCGTGTCCTCATCAAACACGCGGATAAAGGCGCAGACCACTGCTCCGAAAACGCCAACGGCCGCGAGCCACCAAAGGTGCCACACACAACCGAACCCCAGCAGGAACACGAAGAAAGCAATAATAAGACCGAGCCCTGTATTTTTCGGTACTGCAATGTCCTCGTAGGGTCCCGTCCGCGCTGCGCGGCCAGACTCCTTCATTTCCCAGAACGGGTCTCGCGAGTGCACTTCGGGCAATCGCGCAAAGTTGTATGCGCTCACGGGTGAAGGCGTTGCCCACTCAAGCGTGCGCCCTTCCCACGGATCGCCCGTGGTGTCTCTGTTTTCATGACGCCGTCGCACACTACGCACCATTTGAGTAACCTGGAAAATAAAACCGAGCGCAATTACGAGCACGCCGAGACCAGCAACCATAAAGAGCGGTTGCCACCCAAGCGCTGCAGAGTAGTGGTCAAGCCGCCGCGTGGCACCCATGAAGCCGAGCACGTAGAGCGGGCCAAAGGCAAGAATGAATCCCACAAGCCAGCACCAAAACGCCGCCTTGCCGAACTTCTCCTCCAGACGAAATCCGAAAATCTTCGGGAACCAGTACGTGATGCCTGCAAAGAAACCAAAGAGCACTCCAGCGACGATCATCGTGTGGAAGTGCGCTATCAAGAAAAGCGAATTGTGCAACTGGTAGTCTGCCACCGGCTCTGCGAGCACCACACCCGTCACTCCGCCGAGCGTAAACAACACCACAAAACCCATGAACCAGAGCATCGGTGTCGTAAACCGTATCCTGCCGCGATACATGGTAAAGAGCCAATTAAATATTTTTACGCCCGTTGGAATAGCAATAACGGCCGTCGTAATGCCAAAGAATGTGTTGACATTGGCGTCGGCACCCATTGTGAAAAAGTGATGCAGCCAGACCGTAAAAGAGAGGAGCACGATGGCCACAATCGACCACACCATTGACGTATAGCCTGCCAGCTTTTTCCCGGAGAAGACTGGCACAATCTCTGAGAAAATACCGAAAGCCGGAAGAATGAGAATGTACACTTCCGGGTGCCCCCACGCCCATATGAGGTTCACGTACATCATCATGTTCCCTCCTCCCGTCGCCGTGAAGAAGTGCATGGCTAACGTGCGATCAAAATACAAAAGCGTAAGCGTTACAGTGAGCACCGGGAACGCAAACATCACCAACGCCATGGCACCAAAGACTGACCATACAAAAATAGGCATCTGCATCCAGCGCATGCCTTTCGCACGCATTTTCACAATAGTGCTCACAAAGTTGACTCCCGAGAGGAGCGAGCCGAGGCCAGCTATTTGCAAACTCCAAATCCAATAATCCACGCCCGTGGTCGGTGAGTACGCCAGCTCAGAGAGTGGCGGGTACGCAAGCCACCCTGCAGCTGAGAAGTCTCCGAGCACGAGGGACAAGTTCACCAGAATGGCTCCCGACACAAAGAACCAAAACGAGAGCGAGTTTAGAAAGGGAAAAGCGACATCTCTACTCCCCAGCTGCAGTGGGAGCATGCAGTTAATGATTCCAAACATAACTCCCATGGCCACAAAAAAAATCATGATCGTGCCGTGTGCCGAGAAGATTTGCTGGAAGTGATCAGCCGTAAGAATGCCGTGAGAAAGACCGACAGCCGTTGCTTGCTGCGTGCGCATCATGAGCGCGTCAGTGCCGCCACGCACGAGCATGACAGCCGCTACCACCAAATACATGACCCCTATCCGCTTCGGATCAAGCGAAGTGAGCCACTCTCTCCAAAGCCATCCCCAAAGCCGGTAGTACGTGAGCGCTCCCAACACTGCGAGGGCGCAGAGAATCATAAAGCCAATACCGCCAAGCGTAATGGCGCTCGTCGGGAAAATCGACCAAGATAACCTGCCAAAAATGAAATCGTGCCAACTCATGGTTACATCTGCATGTGCATGTCCATAGCACTACTTGTCGCCATGGGCTTCATCATTGGTTGTGCAGGAATCATGTACTTCATAATAGTCGAAAGAAAAAGGGATGGATCTACCGGATAAAACTTGGCGACAGGATTATCAATAGAGGGTGCAGCGAGTTCCGTATAGGCTGCTGCATCAAGTAGCGTCGACGAACTTGATTGTACGCCCACAACCCAATTATTAAAGTCCTCTTGCGA
>CAYQCB010000011.1:0-24946 GCA_964415875.1 uncultured Candidatus Saccharibacteria bacterium | reverse complement strand
GAGGCGCTCTTGAGTGCGCCGCAAGTGGTGCAGAAGGTATTTCTAGCTGCAGACTTGAAAGACGTCGAGTTGCGCACCCTTCTTGAAAAACATCGCATTCCTACTGCCGATCTCTCGGTAAACGCCGCTAAAGAAATGGCAGGTCGAGACGCCGTGCACCAGGGCGTCATCGCTGCAATAAACCCCTCAAAACTACTAATACCTTTTGACACGTTTATAGAATCGCTCGACATTTCAAAACGCCCTGCCATTGCCGTGCTTGCCGAGGTACAAGACCCGCACAACGTGGGCGCCATCATTCGCTCCGCTGCGGCATTTGGTCTCGCTGGCGTGCTCATTCCCGAGCACAACCAAGCAGGGATAACAGGGGCCGTGGTGAAAACATCGGCTGGTATGGCTTTTCGCATGCCACTTGTTTCCATAGGCAACGTAAACCACACGCTTGGTCTTTTAAAAGAACGCGGTTTTTGGATTTACGGACTTGAGATGGAAGGCTCCGTGCCGCTTACTAGCGAGGCCTTTGACGTGCCAGCCGCCTTTGTGGTGGGCAATGAAGGCCACGGCATACGCCAAATGACGCTTGCTGCCTGCGACATTGCCCTCTCCATCCCCATGCACCCACGCACCGAGTCACTGAACGCTGCTGTCTCTGCTGCCGTCGTCTTTTACGAGTGGAGCAAGAAGCACCCGAGCGCCCTCTCATGAAAAACGACCAGCACATTGTCACCCTCCCCTGGAGCGACTATGAGCTTCTCGATTCTGGTGACGGCGAGAAACTGGAGCGCTTTGGTTTAGTGACCGTCGCTCGTCCCGAAATACAGGCACTTTGGGCAAAGCAGTCCCCCGACGCCTGGAAGAACGCAGACGCCACCTTTACCTTTGCGGACAAAAAAGGCGTGTGGAAGACAAAAAAAGACTTACCAGAATCTTGGCAAGTTTCGTGGGATGACGCGACATTTCTCGCCCGCCTCACGAGTTTTAAACACACCGGACTGTTCCCTGAACAGGCACCAAACTGGCAGTGGGTACGCGAGACCATTGCCCCCCTTTCGAAACCAAGCGTTCTGAATCTTTTTGGCTACACTGGCGCGGCCAGCGTCACAGCTGCACTCTCCGGCGCATTTGTGACTCACGTCGACGCCTCGAAGCAGTCCCTCGACTGGGCACACGAGAACGCAAACCTTTCAAATGTGCCCGCAGACGGCATTCGCTGGATGCTCGACGACGCACTTGCGTTTGTAAAACGCGAAGTTCGGCGCAACTCAACCTACGACGGCATTATTCTTGACCCGCCTGCTTTTGGCCGCGGTGCAAAGGGCGAGGTTTGGCACATTGAAGACGACCTCTCGCCACTCCTCACCGAGCTTCGCAAACTGTTGAGCGACAAGTCTGGCTCGTTTTTTCTTCTAAACGGCTATGCATCGGGCTATGCCTCGCGCGCCTTCGCTCAAGCAGTCGAATCAGTCTTCGGCAATGTGTCGGGAGAGAGCGGTGAGCTCCACATTAAAGAATCTCACACGGAACGAGTCGTCCCTGCCGGCATCTACGTGCGTTTTGTGCGGTAAACTGTGCTCATGCCTGAAAAAGATATTGTCGTCATCTATCACAAGCGCTGCCCAGACGGATTTGGTGCAGCATACGCCGCATGGAAAGTGTTTGGCGACAACGCAACATACCTCGAAGCCGGTTACGGCGACCCGGTGCCGGAAGGACTTGCAGGCAAAGAAGTCTACATCTTGGACTTCATTTTCGAACACGAAGGTGCCATGGAAGAGCTGGCAAAAACTGCAAAACGCCTTGTCGCACTCGACCACCATGAAAGCTCACAGGCGCTCGTTGAGGCGGCGCCCGAGCACACGTTTGACAACAATCGTTCCGGCGCCACCATCGCCTGGTCTTTTTTTCATCCAGAGACGCCGACGCCGCTCCTTCTCAAATACTTGGAAGACGGCGACTTGTATCGCTTTGCCCTTCCCGAAACGGCAAACGTCATGACGTACCTCATTACGCAGCCATACGACTTCCACGTGTGGGACGACCTGGCACACACGCTCGACGACGATACGAAGCGCGACGCCTTTCTCACAACTGCAGCAACCTATCGCGATCAATACGAAAAACTCTGTGCCATTGCCGTTGAAGCTGCAAAAAAAGTGCGTTTTGAAGACATTGAGTGCTTGTTCGCAAACTCACTTCCGTCAATTACCATGCGTTCGCACATCGGTAGCCTGCTGTATAAAAAACTACCACCAATTGCACTTGTCGTTTCCGCGCACCCCGACGGCTTCGGTGTTTCCATTCGCAGTGACGGCTCAGTAGACGTGTCTACACTAGCCGCAAAGTATGGCGGAGGTGGTCACGCAGGCAGCGCCGGGTTTTTTATTCCCCTTGGTCACCCGGTACCTTGGGTTGAAGTTGAGGAGTAAAACCGCTACGCGTTTTCGGCAAAAAGCTTTGTGCGATAAAAGGCGAGCTCTCGCACTGAGGCACGAATGTCGTCGAGGGCGCGATGTTCGCTTTTTCCTTTTTGTGTCTGTGCTTCTTCGTAGAGCTCTGGTGCCCAACGCCTGGCAAGCTCTTTTATGGTCGAGACATCAATGCATCGATAGAACAGAAAGTCGTCGAGAGCGCGCATGTGGAGTCGCAGAAAATGTCGGTCCATGTGGATTGAATTTCCACAAAGCGGCATCGTTCCCGGCACGGCGTACTCTGACACGAAAGCCAACACCACAGCTTCTGCCTCTTTTACCGTAACGGTACTCTTTGCAACCTCAGCCATAATGCCGCTCCTTTCGTGAAGCAGGCGAGTAGACTCAGGTATGCCTTCAAAAAGCTGCGGATCAGCGTGTATCACAATGTCCGGACCCTCAGCAACTACCTTCAGATCCCTATCCGTCAGCAGAACGGCAATTTCTATAATTTGGTCGGTGCGCGCGTCGCGCAGCGACGTCACTTCGAGGTCAATCCAACACAGGAGGTCATTTCGTAGCATACGAGTATAATACCCACATATGCGCATACTTGCTATTGAGACCAGCTGCGACGAGACGGCAGTCGCCGTGCTCGAGTGTTCAGGTGATGAGCACGGCGCCAGTTTTCGCGTCCGGGGGAATGCCTTGCTTTCCCAGATAGAGTTGCACCGAGAGTTCGGTGGCGTTTTCCCCGCACTCGCTAAGCGAGAACACGCCAAGAACATAGTCCCTTTGCTTGAGGCGGCACTTTCCGAAGCAGATCTTGTGCACGAAGACACACAGGCCTTGTCGAGTGAGGTGCGCGATCGTATTGCGACTATTCTTGAACGAGAACCGGGACTTGAAGAGCAGTTTTTTAATTTCATTACGGAAATTGAACCTCCTGAAATAGACGCCATCGCTGTGACCGCAGGCCCCGGACTCGAGCCAGCGCTTTGGGTCGGCGTAAACTTTGCAGTTGCACTTTCTCTTGTATGGAACAAGCCGCTCGTTTCTACAAACCACATGGAAGGGCACATCGTTGCCGCACTCGCCAGGCACGCAGACGACCGCATCGCTATTTCAGATGTTGCCCTTCCTGTGCTTGCGCTCCTGGTCTCTGGCGGCCACACCGAGCTCGTGCTTATGCGCAAGTGGCTTTCCTACGAGCTCGTCGGACAAACACGCGACGACGCTGTGGGAGAAGCGTTTGACAAGGTTGCGCGGCAGCTCGGCCTTCCCTACCCAGGCGGCCCGGAGATTTCAAAACTTGCAGCAAGGTCACGCGAACGCGCTGCAAAAAGCGAATACCATTTCCCTCGACCCATGCTCGACCAGGACAATTTTGATTTTTCCTTCTCCGGTCTTAAAACCGAAATGCGTAAATACACCAGCGGCGACCTTTCCGACGAGCAAAAAGAAGACATTGCTCGAGGATTTGAAGATGCCGTCGTTGACGTTTTGCTTAAAAAAACGCTGCGCGCACTCGACGAGACCGGCGCGCACTCGCTCGCCATTGGGGGCGGCGTGTGTGCAAATGCGCACTTGCGCAACTCATTTGCCGAAGCACTGGTAGAGCGCACAGACGTGCAGCTCCACATTCCTACGCAACAGCTCTCCACCGACAACGCCATCATGATTGGCCTCGCGGGCTACTTTCGCGCCCTTCGGAAAGACTTTGCAGACCGGGAGACCATTCGCGCCTCCGGCAACCGCTCACTCGCGTAAACGCTGCATTTTGCTATATTCTATAGGTAATGGACTCCGTTAGAAACAACGACACAGAAAACTCCCCCTCAACGAGCGCGCACGGTGTTTCTAACGGAGTGGACGAAAAATTCCTAAAGCCCTACGACAGCGCAGCCACTGAAGCGCGCACCTACGCCGCCTGGAAAGAAAGCGGTCTTTTTAATCCTGACGAGTGCATAAAGGCGGGTGTCACAAAAGCCGACGCTGAGGCCTACTCAATAGTCCTTCCGCCGCCAAACGTCACCGGCCGCCTCCACATGGGCCACGGGCTTATGCTCTCGCTTCAGGACGCCCTCATTCGCTTTAACCGCATGCGCGGCAAGCGCACTCTGTGGCTCCCTGGCACCGACCACGCAGCCATTGCCACACAGTCAGTAGTCGAGAAGAAAATTAAAAAAGAAGAAGACAAAAACCGCCACGATCTTGGCCGCGACGAGCTCTTGAAGCGCATTCATGCCTTTGCCGCAGAGAGCCACGACACCATCATCGGCCAAGTGGAAGCGATGGGCGCCTCACTCGACTGGTCACGCGAGACCTTCACCCTCGACGAAGTGCGTAGTCGCGCGGTGCGCACTATTTTTAAACGCATGTATGACGCCGGGCTTATTTACCGCGGCCACCGCATCGTGAACTGGGACCCGAAAGGCCAGACCACCATCTCCGACGACGAGATCGTCTACCAAGAGGAGCAGACCACCTTTTACTATTTGAAGTATGGGCCCTTCACCATTGGTACGTCTCGACCCGAGACGAAGTTTGGTGACAAGTACGTCGTCATGCACCCGGAGGATCCGCGCTACGAGAAGTGGAAAGAGGGCGATAAGCTCGAAGTAGAGTGGATAAACGGCCCCATCACGGCAACGGTCATCAAAGACGACGTCATCGACCGAGAGTTTGGTACGGGCGTTATGACGATCACACCTTGGCACAGCGTGGAGGACTTCGAAATAGCTGAGCGTCATAACCTAGAAAAAGAGCAGGTCATCGACGAGTACGGCAAAATGCTCCCGATAGCGGGCGAGTTTGCCGGCATGAAAATCGCCGACGCTCGTAAAGCGATTGTGGAAAAAATGCGTGAAAAGGGCCTGCTCGTAAAAGAAGAGCCCTACACGCACAACGTGGCAACGGCGGAGCGCACCACTGGCATGATCGAGCCCCAGATTAAACTGCAGTGGTTTATTGATGTGAACAAGAAAATCCCCGGCCGCGGCAAATCACTCAAAGAGCTGATGCTGGACGCGGTACGTGTTAAAGGTATTCAGTTCGTACCTGACTACTTTGAGAAGACTTACATGCACTGGATAGAAAATCTCCGCGACTGGTGCATCAGCCGCCAAATTTGGTACGGGCACCGCATCCCCGTTTGGTATCGCGGCGAAGAAGTGCAAGTCGGCGTCGAGCCAGCAGAGAGTGGTTGGACGCAAGACGAGGACACGCTCGATACGTGGTTTTCTTCCGGCCTCTGGACTTTCTCCACGTTTGGGTGGCCTGATGATACTGAAGATTTCCGTACTTATACGCCAACTGACGTACTCGAAACCGGCTATGATATTTTACCGTTCTGGGTGGCCCGCATGATTCTTATGACCGAGTTTGCCTTGAACGACATTCCTTTTAAAACAGTCTACCTCCACGGCCTGGTGCGCGACGCGCAAGGGCGCAAGATGAGCAAGTCGCTCGGCAACAACCTTGATCCTATCGATATATCAAAGAGATTCGGAGCAGACGCTGCGCGTATGGCGCTCGTGGTGGGCAACACGCCGGGCACCGACTTGCGCATTAGCGAGGAAAAAATCCGCGGCTACAGTCGCTTTGCTAACAAGCTGTGGAACATTTCTCGCTTCGTGCTGGAAAATAGCCAGGGTGCATATATGGATGCGACACTCACGGCCGCAGACGAAGCACACAAAACAGCACTTAACGAAATTGTCGCAGACGTCACCAAAGACATGGAGGAATTCCGCATCTACCTCGCTGCTGAAAAACTCTACCACTACGCGTGGCACGAGCTTGCAGACAAAATCGTTGAGGAATCGAAGCCGATTCTTGCTGGAACTGACGAAGCGGCAAAGGCGTCTCGAAAAGCACTCCTCCTGCACCTTCTCGACATCACGCTTCGCCTCCTCCACCCCTTCATGCCATTCGTCACTGAAGAAATCTGGCAGTCGTTGCCACAAAAAGACGCGCGCTTCCTCATGGTCGCTGCGTGGCCGACCGAAAAAAAATAACTCTCCTTGCGCTACGGAAAATCGACCCCTGAGTGGGGTAGAATACAGCAGTGACTCTTTCCACTCTCGGCTATGTATTTATCGGCGGTTTTCTACCCTCCTTCATCTGGCTGTACCTGCTCTTGAGAGAAGATACGCGCTGCCCCGAACCGCGCGGAGCCATTGCACTCGCTTTTATTGTGGGCATGGCGGCAGTGGCTCTCGCCGTTTTCCCCGAACAGTACGCGGCGACACTATTCCATAATCAGTTCTCTGTAGTCATTGCTTGGGCAACCATTGAGGAGTTTCTAAAATACGCGATGGCAGCCGTCTTTATTTTCTGGCTCTCTGCAGTCGATGAGAGCCCTGATTATGTCATTTACATGATCACCGTAGCGCTCGGTTTCGCTGCAGCGGAAAACACACTCTTCGTGCTCTCGCCACTACTCTCGGGCAACATCACGACCGGGCTAAACGTAAGCGACCTGCGCTTTCTTGGCTCCACCCTGCTGCACGTGGCAGCCTCTGCTGCCGTCGGCTTCTCGCTTGCTTTCTCGGCAGGAGCAAGACCGTTTGAGCGAGTTCTTGCCGCAGCGTTTGGACTTATCCTCGCCATCACGTTGCACACTACGTTCAACGCTATTATCATGAATGCAAGCGGGACGCACTCGCTCACGGCTTTTTTCCTAGTGTGGAGCGCCGTCGTTGCCGTGTTCGCTGCGTTTGAAGTACTCAAGTTTTTCCGCTACCGAAATCTCCCCCCTAATACTTGCTAAGCATGAATACGAAACGCTCATTTTTCGATCGCCTCACCGGCAGCAGTCACTCGTCAAACGACCTTTACGATTCGTTTGACGAGGATCTGCCGCTTGCAACCATACCGGAGCGGCATGAGAGCACGGGCGCACAGGAACTCATGCAGCACCGCCCCACGCTAGAAGAGGATAAGCTCGGAAACGAGCCTGAGTTGCCAGTAGACGTACACCAGACCGGCAGCGACATTGTTATCCGCGCCTTTGTAGCGGGAGTACGTCCTGACGAGCTGAGCATTTCTATCAGCCGAGACATGGTTGAAATAAGTGGTTCACGCAGTGAGCGTGAACAGGTGTCGACTGACGATTTTTTCATACGCGAACTTTTTTGGGGATCTTTTGCACGAAAAATACTTCTTCCGCAAGAAGTAGACGTGGAAAACTCATCCGCAGCCGCAAAAGACGGCCTCGTGACCATTATCATGCCAAAACTAGACAAAGCACGCCAGACTAAACTACGTGTGAAAGCTGGCTAGTGCGCTCTGAGCAGAGCGGCTACGTGAATATATGGGTTTCGTTAACTCATATATTTCTCAGCACGAGACTAGTTGCGCGTAGCTACTCAAGGGTAATAGTGGTCTCCACGGGTGGGAGCTGGCTTTGCACAACAGTAAACGGTAACCGCGCAATGAGTCTGCCATCGTCTGTCTCCACATCGACTCTCCACGACCCCTCAACCGTCACTAGCGCGGCGGAGTAGCCTTTGTACCCGCCGTCTCGCCCACCCACAATGGGGTACGTCACGGCGGCTTTTGTGATCCATTTTTTTGCCACAGGGTCATACCACTGCCAGCGGTGCACGATCGTCGTGGTCAGTGTTGTCGGTGCAAAAACCGACGTATACGCGTAGAGCGATTCGCCAGAGACCACGTGTAGCGTCGGTGCAAGACCCAGGTACCGCACTTCCCAGGACTGGTCCTCCGTAGAAGCCAAGTAGGCTCCTGGCACTCTCCACACGCCGTGGTACACACCTGCAGCCTTTGCCGCAAGCGGCAGCGGCGGGAGAATATTCGTAAAATATGAAATGTTGAATACCAGCAACACAATAATTGCCCCCGTGCGTATGCGCCGCAAGTCTGCCTTAAAGCGATCTTTCCCGACGAGGCGTAGCAGAAGCGCAAAGAGCGCAAACGCTGCCACCGCAACGGCTCCGCTTTCTATAAATGACAGTGCTCCCAACTTTCCGGTGTATATCGGCACTGCGAAAACTGCGTAGGAATACAATGCGAAGAAAAACAAAATACTCGTAAAGACAAGCCGTTCGTGATATTTCGAAAAGTATTCATTCGCAAGAAAAATGGCGAGAAGTACCAACATAAATGGCCACGACGCAGAAAAGACGGCACTGCGTCCGTAGAAAATCACAAAACCGCTCCAAAACCCTCCGAGCGCAAATTGTGTGGCGATGGGGAGCAGCGGACGCCATCGCGGGCGTGCCTTGCCGCGCGCAGCGCGCGTCTCTATGGCGTGCAGGGCAAGCATTGAGACCACACACACGCCAGTGTAGATGGCGAACAGCATCTGCGTACGCCACACGTCGATCCGACCAAAGTAAAGGTTGTCGAGCACAAAGCCGCCCACCATCGCAGCGGCAGAGAGGTGTCGCTCGTATCGGCTGAGAAGGGCAAAGAGCTTTCGTACCATGACTGTGCTTGGAGTCGGGCTCGAACCGACGACCCTTCCCTCTTCAGGGGAATGCTCTACCAACTGAGCTATCCAAGCGTCTATGGGCTCGTGGTGCCCACTCTCATTGAGTCTAGCAGCTTTTGAATATCAGTGGAAGTCGGGAATCCAAAAGGGCCTGAGGGCTTGGCGCCCACTGCAGCGAGATAGTTTGAGACGATTGGCCCCACGTATTGTTGGTACAAGAACAGTGGCAACGCTAGTACCAGCACCCAGATTACGATGCGACCTACCACCCCAAACCAGTACTCGCGACGAATTGCTCGCAGCATGCGGTGATTGTCTTTGGTGAGCGCGTGTAGATCGCTAAGTGCGCGTCTCAGTTCAGGATCCATACTTTTTACCGCCTGTGTACCAGCTCAATTCCACAAGGAGCGTTACACCACTTCTTCGCTTACAGCGACGACACAGGTGTCGCCATTGCAAAAGACTCCACCGCATCGCACACAACTGTGATTGTAGAGCGACCAGCGTCCGCTACCTGAGAGCCCTATAGCAAGTGCAGCAACTGCCAGCAAGAGTTCAAACTCATGCGCACCAAACCCTCTGCCAAGACCCGTAAGGAAAATGGCCGCAATCATTTCTATGGCAAGCAGCCCGCCAAAGACGCGCGCTGCAACGCCTAGGATAAGCGCTGCGCCTCCCACCACTTCAAGCAGTCCTATTGCCCACACCCAGAAAAGAGCGGGGTGAAGTCCAAGAGTACCAAAGAAACCCGCCATCATCTCGGGCGACTGCAGCTTCATGAGACCATGCATAATGAAAATCAAACCCGTAACAAGCCTGAGGAAAAACATGCCAGCTGGTTGACGGTAGAAGTAGCGGCTGATGAAATTGGCAGAGTCTCTAAACATGAAGTCGGTAAGCTAAGTGGGGATAATGCAGACAGTATACCCTTAAAAAGTCGGCTTTTGCGCAAACGCGTGGATATAGAAAATACTTGACAAATATACGCCTTCGTGTATACTATTTGCAGTTAGTCAAGTTCCGGGCAGTTGCAGAGGCAGAGCTCCAGGCACTTGACAAATCTCACGGTTCATGTATACTAGCAGTACGAGTTAGTTGAACCTTCCATCCCAGTAAATAAACACACTTTCTTTTAGAGGAGAAAGTCGTGTCGCAAAGCCAGGGGCCCACTGCCCCAGGCGCCAAATAGCTACGCTATTTGGGGAAAAGGCGACCGATTTCTCCCTGGAGAAATCGGTCGCCTTTTCGTTGGAAGAAGCCGGCTGGCGAGAGCAGCTATTATTGCATCGCCTCCGACTTCTCTCTGCGAAGGCAGAAGGTACCTTGAAAACTGAATAGGTAACTATGAGTAACGCAGAACAACTGCTCAAAAAGAGCGACTGCACTGTTATTCCTCGTTGCCGGACTGATTCCCCACTTGTGGACACGCCGTGTCCACAAGACGAATCGGTACGGTACGAGGGATCGCAAGATTCCCAGGTCACAAGGGTGGCCGTCCGCACATGCGCGGTACTGCATGTTACCTGGAATGGAAGGTAAAGTTATTATGGCGAGATTCTCGAACGACCCGATCGTCGTCAGAGCCAAGGCTCTGACCGGCCGCGCTGCGGAAGCGGCCCGGGCCAAGGCACGCGCTGCGGGCTTTTACCGCGTCGAGGATATGGCGCACAGGGAGGCGCGCGATCAGCACATCGCGCACCTCCCACAAAGGGAGGCAACCGTTGCGGCATTTGTCGCAATGGTACGGGGTGAATTCTTGGCGGCGGGAGTTTCGATCCCCGACGCAATCGATGTGGTGCTAGAGTACGCCCTCACGGGCGACTTCGCGGGCTTTCCGCATCGGCTGTACATGGAGGCCTTCGGGTCTCTGCCCTACGGACTGAACCCCGAGTACCACCTTGTGAAGGCCTCCGAGGAGGCCTTTCGTGCCGCCCAAAAGGCGGCCGAAGGGAACCCCCGGGGGAGGCAAACCTACCTCCAGGGGTGCCTCGACGAGCTCCGGCTCGGAAGACTGAGGAACTTCGCCTCGGTAATGCGTGGCCAGTCGGCGACGGAAACGAATCCCGTCGCCGCACTGGCAATTAACGAGGTATTCGAGGACTTGGATGCCGTGTTCTTTAGCGGCATCAAACGGGTCGACTAGCCGAAACCACCCCGTGCGGTGGGCTGTTCTTTAACCCGTAGAAACTGACACGGCAGTTTCTACACAACAATCGCAAAGGAGGAAACCAATGCGATGTACGTGACGGCCCCTGGGCCGTACTTGCTCCGTGCGGAGATGAGCACCGCCCTCGCTCAGAGTTCTGTCGCTCTGTGTCGTTGTATCGGTTAGACGGCTTGGAGGTCAGCATGGTTATGTTGACCTTCCCTTTCAAGCACTTCACCCCGCGTGGAGAATTTGAAAGGGATCGCAAGGTGCGATTCCCAGACTTTCCCGCGCTGCAAGGCGCTGGGCTCATTGACCGAGTGATTCAACTCCGCTCGGCACCAATCGGGGAGGTAACGCTCCCCGCAGACTTTCTTGCTGCGGATTCCCGTAGCAAGTGTTCAATCGGCCGTATGTATGCCCCCGGGCACATGGCCAGTAAAGGAGGCCATTATGGCCAAAATCGTGACTGAGATTTCGTCGGCCAACCTGACCGCCGTCGAGGCGGTCAGGTTCCTCGCGGGGGCATTCGCCCCCTTCGGGTCCCTCAATGGGACGTTGGGGGAGCGCGAGGCGCTCGCTGTCATCATGTTGGGGGCGTTTATCGCCTCCGACTGCCGCACGCTAGAGGCGGAACTTGTCTCCGCCCAGGACTGCGTCGACTTCACCACGGTGGAGTCGACGCAGCAGGGGGAGGTCGTGTTGACCACCCCTTCATCGGCGACGCAAATCGCCGTCGGACTCGCGTCCGGCGGTGGTTACCGCGCCCGGGTGACGTTCCCGGGCGCATCCGTCTGGAGGGCGGAGGTGATCGCCTCCGCCCTGGAGGCGGCGGAGGTCTCGTTTGAGACCTCCGAACTGTCGGTCGCGAGAGCGGTCGACTGGCTCGCCAACTACCAGAAGGGGGAGGCTGAGCGCGCCGCGCTCGGCCGGGCCCTCATCACGGCCCTCGAGGGGGCCGGGGTCATCGACCCGATGCGGCCGGTGACCGTCTAGCCTCCCCCACCCCGTGTGGTGGCTTGTTCTTTCCGTAGAAACTGACACGGCAGTTTCTACACAATCGTCGCAAAGGAGGAAACCAATGCGATAGCGTCTGGCCCACGCGGAATGAGCTCCGCCCTCGCTCAGAGTTCTGTCACTCTGTGTCGTTGTATGGTTTGGCAGCTTCGGGTGAACATTCAGTTGGTTCTGGTGTTCATCCGCTTTATCCAGCGCACGAGACTCGCGCGTTGGTAGAGAATGGTACTGGGCACTCATAGGCGCGCGACTCATAAAATGAGTCGCGCGCCTACTGTGTCCTTTGCACCACACGGTGCACCCGCGCCCGGGGATCAGGGGTAGGAGAAACGTGCCATGGCTATTCCAAACGAGCTCTGGACTGAGGCTGTGACCCAGTTGGTGTCAGAGGCAAGCACAAAAAAGGAGCTCGCCTCCGTGGAAATCTCCATTTTGGTGGAGGTCACAGAGAACAGCCTTGGTGGTTTCATCGATGGTCTCAAGAATGGTCTTCGTGACATCGCAAAAAATCGCCGTGACTTCGCCAAGGAGGCACGGTTTTTGGCCGCCTACCCGAAACTGGCCGCAAAGGTCACCAGCAAGCGGAGCCGCGAGGAAGATCTGGCGCTCGAGGTCGGAAAAGGGATCCTCGTCGATATTGGGATCTCCGATGAACTGGCTGGGAAGATCACCGACTTCCTGTGGGGAGAGGTGGTGAAAGGAGAGTAAGCTGGTGGATAGCTTTTTGTTTCTAGTTGCGCTCGTCGCGGCAGCAGTGCTGCTCGGCATCGAATATCACTGGCTTCTGAGCAGCTTGCTCGCCCCAATTTATGCCGCCCTGCAATAGGTGCAGGGCGGCATAAGGGGGTCGCAATGGTGCCATCCCGAAACAGAAAGGAGTCTTCATGGACTTTTCAAACCTTATCGTCTCACTGACCGCTCTCTGGATGGTGCTGGTGGGAGCGGCCATGATGATTCGTGGGCCCCACGCAGCGGCTGCGGTTTTCCGATGGCCAATCCTGGCAGCAGTGCGCCTGATGCGCAGTGCTATTGGAGGGCTTCTCGTAGCCCTAGGGCGAGCTATCAACGGAAAATGACCCTCACCCTATGGGGAAATGCCCAAATGGAAAATGATGGCGTGTCGAATATTGTGACTTTCGAGCCGCTCGCCGCTCCGCGATATGCCTTGAGAAAGCAGGGAGAGCTTGTGTCGCACTTCGAGTTTTTGGTGGCGCAGGCCTTACGCGATGAATGCAGGACTGTCGCCACTCCGACGGTGCACTACGCCTCACCGACGCTGCTCGATCCGTTTGCTGAGTGGTGGGGACAATGATTCCCCACCCAGGTTTGTAGGTTTCCCTAAAAAACCTAGCCTTACTCGAGTGTGTGCTCGAGCTGATGAGTCCAAAAGGACGAAAAGGTACCAAGTC
This sequence comes from uncultured Candidatus Saccharibacteria bacterium, assembly GCA_964415875.1. GTDB lineage: Bacteria > Patescibacteriota > Minisyncoccia > Phycocordibacterales > Phycocordibacteraceae > C7867-001. The sequence goes on along the minus strand of CAYQCB010000011.1, from coordinate 11,506 downwards.
CCTAGAGGGCTATGGGTCGACGGGTGGAATTAATTAAATACTGTTTGAGCGAAAAGCATCAGAGCCTGGGCGCGCAAGCATCCAGGGGACGAAGCTAAAATCTCTCTCCTCTAAACTCAGTTTTTGTTTTTTTACTGGTCGGCACATAGCCCTGTGGGGATTTTTGTGCCCTAGCTAGGAGTCGAACCTAGATCGGAAGCTTAGGAAGCCTCTGTTCTATCCATTGAACTACAAGGGCAATACGGTTTGAGACTAACACAAAAGCGCCCGGGGCCTGTAGGCCCCGGGCGCTTTTGTGGTTTCGCTTATGCTTCGATTCCGAGTGTGGAGACAAGCCGCTCCTTGTCAAAACCAATGATCATTTCATCTCCGATGAAGATGACCGGCACGCCCATCTGCCCCGATTTCTGAATCATTTCCTGGCGCTTTTCAAGATCATGCGCTACGTCATAGTCCGTATAGCTGATACCCTTTTCTCCGAGAAACTCTTTCGTCATCTGGCAGAAGTGGCAAGTCGGCGTGCTGTAAATAGTGATTGTTTTATCCATGATGGTGATTTCAGTTACCCCCGTAGTATAGCAAACCTAGTGAGTGCGCACGAGTATCTTTGACGCGAGCATATCCATACTTCCCACCTCGCGCGTACCAGAAACAATAACATCAGCGCCGAGCGGCACGGCACTTGGGGATAACGTCTGCCCTGCTCTGGTAAACACGGTATGAGCGTCAGTAGTGACCGTTACTGCGGGGCGGGCTATGCCGCCCGGACGGCTCTTCGGCATCACTGTTAGTTCCCCAGAAGAAACCGCGACCACAGAACCACCCACAATGACGCCACGCTGCGCCGCATGCGCATATTCACCCACAGAAGCACCTTCCTCGGGATTTGGACCAATAACGGCGATGGGGTCGCCCACAGAGACTGCAGAGAGCACTGCGTCTCCACCAGCGTGTACCAAGTGCGCATCACGAGCGTCGACGGTGTAGGTTGCACCGTCCTTTGTCGCAAGCGTTATAGACGAGCCTGAAATCGCAGAGACGGTCCCAAAGCGCCGCTGTGTGGCTGAGGGACCTTGCGGACGCGCATCCTGCGCAGCAAGCGTAAAGGCAGGCAAGAGACCGGCTGCAGCGAAAGCCACTCCTGCGGCTCCCACAACAACGACATTTCGTGCAGTTTTTCTCATACAGTTTTGCTAAAGCTTATAACGCTGCTTTCTCACTTATTACTACGCGCTGAGGCAAAAATTACTTCATGAAGCACCTCCATGCGCGATGCGCCCGGAGCACCCAAAACACAGAGGCTACTATACCTTTAACCACATGTGGTTCACCTGAAGTTGCAACTTCAATACCTGCAAATACAGACGCAGCACATGCACAGCGGTTACAACAGGCTGCGCCACGCATTTGTTAAACGCGGCAAGCTCAGACACCAGTAGACAGATTCGGTGCGGGATACGAGAATCGAACTCGTGCCTCAACCGAGGGACTGAAAGCCCGTAGCGACTTTCAGCGGTTTTCGGAACCGAAAACCGGTCCTGCCACCAAATCCAGCACTAATGAGTAGTGCCGGATTTGCCCTTGGTGCGGATAGGGAGAATCGAACTCCCGCCCGTTGCTTGGGAAGCAACTGTTCTACCACTAAACCATATCCGCAAAACGTCACTGCAATGCTGGATACGCCAATTCCGCATCCAGCCTGCCACCGTGTTCTACCACTAAACCATACTCGCAGAACGCCACTGCGCCCAAATCTTGCACTAGAACCAACTCCACAGTTTTTCCCAAAAAGAGGGAGTTGCTGTGGCAACCGTCGTTGTGGGTGGCACCACCACAATAACCTCTTCGCCCGGACGCGCAACTCCAAACGCAGTGCGTATGGCCGCATCCTGCCCCTCAGGCGTTTGATAGCTCTCTATGCTAGCCGTCAGAGCCACCTTGCGAGTTTCAAGCGCCGCGTACTCTCTCTGCGCGTCTGCTGCTTGCGTAACTGCCACATGCGCCTTCCCTACCAAACCCCAGATCAGCGAGAGAAGCCACACCGACGCAAGAACCTCTACACCAATGATAATCCCGTGCTGAAGCTGTTTCCCGCGCATACGTACCAGTATACCGCGGGAGCGAGGACTCGCTACGCGTTGCTTTCCTGCACCATTTTCATAAACACATCCTCAGGTATATGCACCTTCGCACGAGAAAGCATTTTCTTCTTTCCGCGCTTTTGCTTCTCAAGCAATTTCATTTTGCGCGTAATGTCACCGCCGTAAAGGTACCCGGTCACATCTTTACGCATAGCAGAGAGCGTGCGAGAGGAAATAATACGACCCAATGCCTGTGCCTGAATCTTTGTTACAAAGAGCTGTTTCGGCAAAAGCGTGTGCAAGCGTTCAACCATTTTCTCAGCCTCCACCTCCACGCGCCGCCGAGCCACAATGCGCGCAAATGCAGGCACCAGTTCGTCGGCGACCAACACGTCGAGACGCACCACGTCAGCAAGGCGCTCGGGAAGCAACTCGTAGGAAAGGCTCGCATAACCCGAAGAGATATTTTTTAGCCGGTCAAAAAAACCTCGCATAAGCTCACGCAGCGGCATTTGCGCGGAAAGCTCTATACGGCCGTCAGGATACGTCTCGGTAGCGCCCATGTCGGCCTCATGCTCATACATGAGCTGGATGAGTGCGCTGAGCGAGTCTGGTGGCGTTATTACCGTCACTTGCGCCCAGGGTTCCTCAACTTGCGCAATATCGCCGTGGCTAGGGAATTTTGCCGGCGTGTAAATCGTCTCGCGCACTCCCTTTGTGGTTGTCACCACGTAAGAAATCGTAGGAATAGTGACCACAAGCGCCAGAGAAAACTCACGTTTGAGTCGTTCCGTGACTATTTCCAGATGAAGCAATCCTAGGAAGCCGCAGCGAAACCCGCGCCCCAACACACCCGAAGATTCTTCCTCAAAAGAGAGCGAGGAATCCGAAAGTCGCAGGCGCTCCAGCGCCTGGCGCAAGTCAGGTAAATCGTCTTGACTTTCAGGATACACTGATGCCCACACCACCGGGCGCGGCCGCTCGAAGCCCGGAAGTGCGGGAAGAGTGGCCCCTTTACCGACCCCTATCGTGTCGCCCACTGCCACCACGCCAGCCTCTTTCACGCCGGTCACAAGGTAACCAATTTCTCCAGCTGAAAGCTTCTCCACTGGGGTGTCGTTCGGGGCGAAAATCCCCGCTTCGAGCACCACAAAGTCACGCTTAGCTCCTGCAAAGCGAAGCGACTGCCCTTTTTGGAAGGTGCCGTCAAAAACTCGCAGGTACACGGTGATGCCGCGATGCGTTGAGTACGAAAAGTCAAAAATAAGCCCGCGCGCTTCCTGAGCATCCTTGTGCAGTTTGTTTGGCGGCGGTACGCGCTCCACAATAGCCTCAAGCAGCGCATCAACTCCCGCCCCTGTTTTCCCAGATACGCGCAACACTGTTGAAGGGTCCACTTCGAGAAGCGCCGCCAGTTCTGCAGCAACCTCGTCGGGACGTGCAGAAGGAGCATCGATTTTGGAGACAACAGGAATAATCACGCAGCCCTGGGAGCGAGCGGCAGCAAGGGTGGTGAGTGTCTGTGCTTGTACGCCCTGTGCCGAGTCCACCAAGAGCAGCACGCCTTCCACAGCAGTGAGCGCGCGCGAGACTTCGTATGAAAAATCGATGTGGCCTGGCGTGTCGATGAGATTCAAGACATACGGCGTGCCGTCGTGCGCACTGTAGCGCATGCGCACTGGCTGCATCTTAATGGTGATACCACGCTCTCGCTCGAGATCCATGCTGTCGAGTACCTGATCGCGCATAAGACGCTCGGGTATGGTGCCCGTGCTCTCAAGCAGACGATCAGCAAGAGTCGACTTGCCGTGATCGATATGGGCGATTATGGAAAAATTGCGTAGGTAGTCTTGATTCACAGCTGAGCCGGCTCTTCTGCCGAAGGCGAGAGGATTTCTTTTGCGCCCTTATGAGAAGAGGCAAGGCGTGTAATAGCGCTAAGAACATCCCTGAACTCGGGGTTATGGGTGACCCAGAGCGCAAAAGCAGAGACGGTAAGACCCACGATACCAGCAATCAACCCCTGCGTGAAGACTGAGGCAACCGACGTAAGCGGTGCTATCCCCCCGAGTAAGAGGAGCATGCAGTACGCAGCACCGCCGCCAAGCACTGCCGCAAAGAGCCCGTCGCGCACCGGACGCACCAGCGCGCGAGCAAGGTTGGGAGCAATTGAGTGCAGGGCAAGCACGGAAAGGAGTGCGAGGAAGATTTGCCCCACTGCTGTGGCAAGCGCTAGCAGGAGCACGCTCGACCCGCTCACATCGGACACGCGCAACAGTGCTGAAAGAGCGTGCGCGAAAGCTCCGTCTGGCGAGCGCAGCCACCAAACCGAAAGACCTACTGTAACGGCGCCGCCTGCCACTTGATACGCAAGCGGCCGCCACGACTGACGAGCCGCATAGAGCGCTCGAGAGAAGAGCAGCACCAGGCCCTGCGCGACGAGCGCTACAGCGAGCACAGCAAGGATTGCAGCTGTGAGGCGCGTCGGACCCCAACCAAACGCGCCCGAGCCCAGAATCACGCGCACCAAGTGCGCGCGCAGCGTCACGATAATCCCCAGAAACACAATAGACCACACCACAATATGCCGAGCACTCGCCGAGAGAATACGACGAAACGCTTCCGGGTTTTTCTGCGCATTTTCAGAAAGTGCCGGAAATGCTGCCACAGCGTACGAAGAGCCAATGAGCGCAAGCGGCACGGCTTCCAGATTGCCTGCAAGTGTAAACACAGAGACGGCCCCAGTACCAATACGCGAGGCGAGCGCGGTGAGGGCGAGAAGCGTGAGAGATCCCATGCCAAGCGCCAACGAACGCGGCACCGAGTCTTTCATAACTGAAAGCGTCTCGCGCGTTGGCAGCGCAAAGCGCGGGAAAACGCCCGCACGCACCACCAGAGGTGCCTGAACTGCCAGGTAGAGCACGGCTCCCACTATGACGCCCCAGCCAATACCCATAAGACCGTAGCGCGGGTACAGAAGCACGGTACCCGCAATGATACCCAAGTTGTAGAGCACAGGTGAAATTGCAAACAACACAAACCGTCGGTGCACTTGCGTAACACTAGCGATAACTCCGGTAAAGCCAAGCAGGATCGGCTGTAGGAGCAGGAGGCGTGCAAGGTCGACAAAGGCTTGGTGGTCCGGTGACGCAAGCAAGTCTGGATACAGCGCCCCCAAGAAGTTCGGCATGTAGAGCGCAATGCCGACACAAAACAGGCCGCCCACCACCACGAGAAACGTGGCCGATTCTGAAAGGAGTCGTCGGACCGTCTTAGAGTCAGCGCCGGTAATGCGCGGAATGAGCACGTAGGCACTCACGAGCGACGTAACGACAGCGAAGACAAGGTCGGGGACACGAAATGCCGCGTAGTAGAGGTCGAGCGTCGGTCCCGCACCAAAAGTGTGCGCAAACAGACGGTCGCGCAAAAGCGCAATCGTCTGTGAAGCGAGCGTGAGCGCTGCCAGCAAGTACGCGGCCTGGTGTAGGCCGCGTACTGGCGAGACAAGGCGTTCTAGGAGACCGCGAACCATGCTCCTATCTTAACGCGTTTTACTGTTGAACAGGCGTTGAAGAAGCTGAGAGGATGTTTGCTGGGAATGGGTCCTTTCCTGCTTGCAAGTTTGCAATCAATGGCGCAACGGCCGTGCTGTTTTCTGTCGAAAAAGCTGCAATAGCCTGCAACTGCGCTTCAGCGTCACTCATGTCACCCTGCTTTGCGTACACTGCGGAGAGGAAGTAGCGCGCATTTGCGAACTGTGAGTTTGCCGCAATAGCCGCAGAGAGTGCTTGCACAGCGCCCGGCAAGTCGTTCGAAGCAGCGCGCAAGAGCCCAACCTGGAAGAGAATATTTGGATCGTTCGGCGTGAAGTACGCTGCTGCCTCAGCTGCTGAGAGCGCGTCTTTCAAGTTGCCGGCCTGCACCTCAAGCTGCGAGAGTAGGAAAATCGCTGCTGTGTAATCCTGCTTGAGCGCAATAGCATTCTTCAATTCTTGCTGCGCGAGAGCTGTGTCTTTGTTTGCAATGGCGAGTTGCGCAACGATGTAGGGAATCTGCGGATTAGTCGGCGAGAGCTTTGCAGCCGTGTCGTACGCTGATTTTGCGCTGTCATATGCTCCGGTCACCTTCAGTGGCACCGCCTGCGCATAAAGGTTTCCGAGCGCCACCCATGCCTGATAGTCTCTCGGGGCGAGCCGCGTTGCGGTAAGAGCTGCATTAATACCAGTCGAAAGTTCGCTCTGGAACGCCTGCTGCGCCTCCGCTGCTGAGAGCGTTGTCGAGGCCACAATACTGTTCAGGTGAGCGTTCGCAATTGCGGCCTGCAGTTCGTAGGCAGCGGCCGTAGGAGCAAAGGAGATCGCCTTCTCCGCGCTGCTGTTTGCCAAGTCAAGATTGCCTGCCGCTAGTGCCGCGTTTGCACTGGCAAGATTTGAGAGTGCGAGCGCGCGCTCAGCAACGCCGTAGGCGGCAACGACAGAACCCAAGAGAAGCAACGTGAGACCGAACACAATCACGAAACCAAGCCGTGGAGAACGGCCGAAGACCACACCCCACTGCCCCGCTCGTTGCGCGTAACGAGTGCTAGAGACAAAGAGACCAGCCATCACAAAGAGCAGTGCGAGAATCACCGTACTCGGAAGCGCAAAGATGGCAACGGTAAACAGATAGAGCGTTCCCACGAACGTCACGATGCTCATGTAGCGCATGAACGGATCTTGCGGAGAACGCATGATGATCGTGCGGAATCCGTAGACCAGGAAGAGGCCCATGAGAACCAACCACGCTAGAGCTCCCAGCAAGCCCGTAGTAACGAACGACGTCGGAATGTAGCCAACGCCACTGGTGAAGTCAACGCCCCAGAAGATGGTGCTGTTGAGGCCTTTGTCACGATTCACCAACCACTGCGAACCGAAGGTGCCCGGCCCAGAGCCAAACACCGGAGAAGACGTGTAAACTGCGTGGCCCGTTGCGAGCGTGGACTGCCAAGAGGGACGGACATTGAGTACACCGACGTGAAGCGAGTTTGCGAGCGCGCTGCTTAAAGAGCCTCCCACAAGGAAGAAGAGCGAGACTGCAAGCACGACGAGCGGCAACACAAGCGAGTGCGATCCGCCCTCGGCTTGAGGTGCTGACTCGCCCACAACCGTCAAGTCTTCAATGTCGAGATCCATCGAACCCGCGCGACGACGCATGACAGCCTCAACAAACAATCCTAGCGAAACTAGAGAGAGCAGTGTCCAGACCACTGAGGAATTGGCCACGGCAAGCAAGAGCAGTGCGAGCACGCCGAAGCCCATGCCTATTTTTTGTACCCGCCCCGGCAAGTCAAGGAACCGAAGTGCAAGCAGTGCGGCAATAATGCCGAGACCCACAACAAAGGAAAGGCCCTCCATTGACCCGACTAGAGAGAACGCTGGCGACACTACGCTTGGTGCAAACTGCCCGACTATAAGCACGAGTACTTCGATGCCTACCAATGCAGCGATACCGTACCCTGCAGCAATGAGAAAGGTTCGGAAATGCTCCGCCCTGCGCACGATGAGCGCTGAGAGCACCCCCAGCACCGTGGCAACCAGTACGAAGCCGAGCGTATCACTCTCAAGTGCCGTACCCCACAGTGCTCTGGTAAAGCCCACCCCAGAAAACGCCGAGGAGAGCAGGTAGGCAATCGCAGGCAACCATAGAGCAGCGAGCAAAAGCGCCGGCGGAAAAATAATGTTACCGCGCGAGAGCCGCGCAAGTATGTAGAGCGCAAGTGTAATCAAAGCACCTGCTGCAAGCACCACAATCTTAACTAAGCTGGAAGGTGTTGCCGCGAAAGGAAGAAAAGCGTACACCGCAACGCCGACCGTAATTATGAGTGACCAAAGACTTGCTGATTCGAGCGAGTGATTTTTAACGGCTGAATTCTGTGGGGGCATGGTTTCTGCGGAATAAACTACTACGTATAATGGTGTTCAGTATACAACTCACGCGCCATGAAAAGGCACGTCATCCACAGTTCGTTTTTGTGTTATAATACACATGGACTTGGCCAGGCGATTACTCTCGACACTTTGTGAAGAGAGAGGAAAGTCCGAACACGGGCCTCATGTGGGCAGTCAGGTAGTGGGCAATTCCCACACGCCGTGAGGCGCGAGGTGCGAGCAGAGACGCTGTGCGTGCGAAAGCGCGCCAGCATCCGCTTCGAAAGATGCGGATGAGTTCCCCGAGCAATCGGGGAGGTGAAACGGCTAAATCCTTACCCCCGTGCAAGGTCGTATCAGTACGCTTCGTAAGACGTGTGACTGAGGTGCCGCTCGAGGCAGCAAGCAATTACTGTCCCAGATAAATGATCGCCTCCCGAGCTTCGGCTCGGCAGACAGAATTCGGCTTATCGGCCAAGTCCATAAAAATGAAAAACCGCGCGAAAGCGCGGTTTTTCATTTTTATGGCGAAGCGTCTTTAGTGTTATACGATCTCACACGTGCCTCCAGCGCACGCAAGCTCGCGCTTCTGCTCAGTTTCGTCAGTACGCTCGTACTGAAGCAGTCGGCCATAGTCAACCTGCGGAAACGCGGCCTTAAGCTCTTCGTAACGCTCTTTGGTGATAGCTTCGTACGGAGCAAGTCGGTACACGTGGTTACTGCGGGGCAAAAACGACAAGCCTCCCACGATTTCCCAATTTTCATACACCCAACTTGCCACGGCGACCCACTCGTCGTCTCCCACTGAAATAGTGACCGACGGATTGTGTTCCGTATAATTGAGCTTCACCAGCTTCCAGTGCTCAAGCTGATCTATTGCGGAGAGATCGTCCTTGCAGACGGCACCCTCCGGCGCCTTCACCGGGAACTCAAGCACGAAAGTATTAGCTTCGTCTTCCGTCTGTCCCACTTCAGGGAAGCACGTCACACCTTGATCGCGCATGAGCTTGTAGAGCGAATCGGTAGCGCTGATGCGCACGCGGCGGATGTAGTAAGGCGCATGTCGCGCATGCATACCGCTTGCCACATCAAGCGTTTGCGAGACTGTTCCTGAAGGCTTTACGGTAGTGATCGCCGTTGACGCATTCACACCAAAGCGTTTTGCGTATTTTTGGTTCACTTTTTGTGTTTCTTCACGCATCGCATTCAATATCTCCGGATTGCGCGACGCTTTAGAGTCCCACTGTCCGGTAACTGAAACGCCAAGCAGTCGCTCGCTCTCACAGTTTGTCGTCCAGTCCTTTGAGAGGTAGGGGAAGTGGGTGAGCGTTGACTGATACGTGCCGAGGATGGTTGCGACGCGCGCCTTCTTCAACAGCGACTCTTTCGTGTCGTCGGCTCGTGCAATCACTTCGGTCAAATTGCAAAACTGCTTGCTTTTCAAGATGATTTCCCCGCAAGGGTTCGTGCCGGCAGGACCCGTCACGCGACCATTGCTTATGTACCCCGTACTCTCCCACTCTTTAATGCGCCTCGCGGGCAATTGCTTCATGAGACCACTGCGGTTAAAGATGCCGCGCTCGCCAGAACGACTTTTCATAAGAGCAATCCATTCGTCCATAAATTCCTCGTTCGTCGGCTTTTCATTGTAAACCGCCGAGTTGTTTGCAATGGAGCGGTGCGGATCGCTCATGAAGAACTGCCCCTTCTTTGCGTCGCGCATTTGCTCGTCATCAAGGTCTGAGAGCGAGATCATGGCGCTGCGGCGCACACCGCCAGCCACCACACAGTCTCCTATTTTACAGATAATGTCGTGCGCATCTATGTTGCGCAGACGACGTCCTTGGCGAGTGAAAATCTTCTCGCGCGCCGAGTCGAGTAGCGCGCGCAGTGGCGCTGGTCCCGAAGCCTTGCCGCCCATCGTCTTTAGGCGGGCACCAGCTGGTCGAATCTGCGAGTAATCAAACGAAACGTCTTTGCCGTCGTACCAGGTTTTTAGCCCAAGTGTCAGCGCGTCGCACCAACCCTCTTTCGAGTCGTCAATGACGTGCGTAGGGAGCTTCTCTCCTGTTTGCGACTTAATCTGCGGAAGCGCCTGAATGTTTTGACTCTCTACTGAGAAGCCCATGCCCGTGCCACACATGGAGACGTACATGATTTCAGCAAAGTCTTGCAGCTTTGTGGGTGCAATATAGGCGCAGTTGTAGGCACAGACATTGGTCCTCCGCGCTGCGTCTCCAGAAAACTGCATGAGACGCATGCTCGGCATAACTTGCTGTGTGAGAATCGCTTCTTTCACCTCTGCGTACTCTTTCTCGGTAAGTTTTTCTCCTAGGTTTTCATGCATAAAGGCCATGTAACGCTCTACGGTCTCAATCCACGTCTCGCGGCGTCCCTCAGCGGGTATCCACTTTGCATAGGAACGAAGATACACAAACTCTCCTAACGCGTTCCCCGCAAAGTATTTCTTGCTCTCATCAACGAGTTTTTGCACGTGTGCCGGAATCTCCACGTGACCAGAGCGCATTTGCGAACGCTTGTCGCGGTACAAAATGTACGACTTGGCCGTCTTCACGTAGTCATTGAGAATCAGGTATTTCTCAACAGAATCTTGGATACCTTCCACTGTGGGAAGGAAATTCTTGTACTTCTTTGCGAACCGAGCAAGCTCGCCCGCCACCTGGTGGGCCACAAGCACGGCATCAGCTTGGCTTCCCTCGCCTGAAGCAACCATTGCTTTCCAAATAACACCAACGATCTTATCAAAATCAAAAGCCACCAACCGTCCATCGCGCTTCTCAATTTGCGCAATCGATTCTCGGTAACGCAGCGTATCTTTCGATACTGGAGTCTCGCTCACCTGCGCACGCGGCAAGGCCATTGTGACACTTTGCATTCGGTGCGCCTTTGCGCGAGCGGAGACTTTTGCTGGTTTACTCATGGGGTTGCAGTTAGCAGGGATAATAGCGAGCACTCGAATCACTTCGTCACACTTTTGACTCGTCGCGCATCGTAGAGTCATTCTACTCCCGCCGTACCGAAAGACACTGTGAATAACTTACTCGGAAACATTCGGTATATTTTTCAAATCAACCGTTGTGCCGGTGGCCACGCGGTACTCCTTTGCAAACCCCGCACGAGTCTCTAGGACATAGAGAGCGGGCTCAGTTGGTTCAAAGACATTCGGATAGGTGTCGGTGGCAACACTGTTCTGAAAAGAAACAACTTGTCCTTTATCGTTCAACCAGAAGAGGTCAAGCGGCACCAACATATCCTTCATCCAGAAGCCGTATATACCAGGATTAGGAAAGACGAAGAGCATACCGTACTTTTCGGGCACACTGGTACGACCCGAAAGTCCTTGAGCACGCTTCTGGGAGGTTGTGGCGAGTTCGAGCGTCAAGGACACTCCGTGCACAGTTGCGCTTGCGCTACTTACGCCAAGCGGATTGGCACCACTTTTATGAACCATCGTGACGGAGAAAACACCCACAAGAATGGCTGCAAGCACGAACACTG